>JACKNC010000007.1 GCA_024235095.1 Gammaproteobacteria bacterium | reverse complement strand
ATAATACTATTATCTCCAAACTCAAAGGAAACAAATGGTTTATGTTTTTTAATATAATTCTTTCCGCCGCGAATTATTATTAAATCTCCTCCCTCTGCATCAATTTTTATATACTTAATATCACCTTCAACCTAAGAGCCCGATTTGAAAGTTGTTGAGTGATATCAGTGGGATGTGATTCCGTCGGATTGTCAAAGATTCGATGGAGGCCACTATGTCCTGGACTGATATCACCCGCGCCGAGCATAACCGCAATTCCGACCGCTATCCAACCGATTTGACGGACGACGAGTGGGCTGTGGTGTCACCGCTGGTTCCGCCTTCGCGAACAGGCGGCCGGCCTCGTACGAGCGACATGCGCGAGGTGATGAACGCAATTCTCTACATCGCTGGCGGCGGCATCCCATGGCGAATGCTGCCGAAGGATTTCCCGCCTGTTTCCACGGTGCGGGGCTATTTCTACCGCTGGCGCAACGATGGAACCTTGGCGTTGATGAATTTTGCGCTGGTGCAGGTGGCGCGGGAACTTGAAGGCAAGGAACCGTGCCCGAGTGCCGGGATAATCGACAGTCAGAGTGTTAAAACCACTGAAAGTGGAGGGGTTTGTGGGTATGACGCGGGCCAGAAAACCAAAGGCCGCAAGCGTCATATTGTGACTGACACCAACGGATTCATGGTCGGGTTGCTGGTGCATAGCGCTGCAGTTCAGGATCGTGACGGGGCGGTGCCGACGCTACGATCGATCCGCCGCTTCTATCCGTTCTTGCGGCACATCTTTGCAGACGGCGGGTATAGCGGCGACAAGCTGAAACAGGCGCTGACGGGCAATGGCGACTGGACCATCGAGGTTGTCAGGCGCTGCGACGACCAGAAGGGCTTCAAGGTCTCCCGCGCCGCTGGGTTGTCGAACGCACGTTCGCATGGCTGGGAAGGTCCCGCAGGCTGGCCAAGGACTGGGAGAAATCCATCCAGAGTTCAACAGCATGGACCCTCATCGCCCATATCCGCATTCTCATGCGGCGGTTGGCAAGGCATTGCGAGCAATGAATAACTTTTGAATCGGGCTCTAAGATTTTGCGTTTTAATCGCGAATTGGATTTGGCTGCTATTTTGGTTAACCCAAATGGCAAAGGTGTTACGACAGCTATCTTCAGTGATGAGGTATCCCAGTTGGGTGCATCCTTGATTGCGGGCGGCTTTCCACTTTCAACGCTGATGGACAATGACTTTACCGTTGTGTTCGGAAAAGTAACGGGTCGGAGAGGCATTGGCGGAAACAGCAATCTTTTCTCAATCTCATTGCCTGTCCAACCCGGAAATTCGGGTGGCCCGTTGGTCAACTCAGATGGCGAGGTTACCGGGGTAATCGTTGGAAAGTTGGATGATGGAATCATGCTTGAAGCCGCCGGTACCACTGGGGCAAATTTTGGTTTCGCAATAAGCGGCATTATCGCGCGCGACTTCATATCGCCATTTAAGATTCAAGTTAATAACGAGCTGTCCGTCGTCGAATGATTTGAGACTTTTTGGGCTCTGGAAGAGTGGAGTTTCCGGCTCGGTTTGCGGGTTCATTTAAGCCGCTTTGGCTTGGTGGTTCAAGCGGCGCTGTTTGATGGTGTCTCGTTTAATCCTTTCGCGTTCGAGCAGGATGGTCTGGCCGCGTCCGAAGTAGACGTCGGCCGGGGTGAGATTGTGGAGGCTCTCGTGGTATCGGCGATGGTTGTAGTGCTCGATGAAGGCCGCGATCTGGGCTTCGAGGTCTTCCTTGAAGAAGTAGTTTTCGAGGAGGATGCGGTTCTTCAACGTCTGATGCCAGCGTTCGATTTTCCCTTGTGTCTGCGGATGGCCGGGAGCGCCGTGAACCTGGTCGATCTTGTATGTCTCCAGCCATTCACCGAGATCAGAGGCGACATAACACGGACCGTTGTCGGACAGCAGGCGCGGCCGGTGTTCGACCTTGACCTTGTCGCAGCCTGAGGCTGCCAGCGCCAGGTCGAGCGTGTCGGTGACATCATCGACTTTCATACCGGTGCACAGCTTCCAGGCGATGATGTAGCGGGAGTAATCGTCGAGAATAGTCGACAGGTAGAACCATCCCCAGCCGATGACCTTCAGATAGGTGAAGTCGGTCTGCCACATCTCGTTCGGCCGCGTGGTCTTGTCCTTGAACTCGTCGTTGGCCTTGATGACGATATAGGCTGGTGACGTGATCAGGTCATGGGCCTTGAGCAGGCGGTAGACAGAAGCCTCTGATACGAAATAGCTTTCCGTATCGGTGAACTTCACCGCCAGTTCGCGCGGCGACAGATCGGCGTGGTCCAGCGCCATTTCGATGATCCTGCCCCTGATATCGTCTGGAATGCGGTTCCACACCCGTGGCGGCGCGGACGTCCGGTCTTCCAGTCCCTTGACACCGTGGGTCTGGAACCGGTCACACCATCTGTAAAATGTTGGCCTGGGAATGCCGAGCTTTTCGAGGGTTTGCCGGACCGACAGATGTGACTGCTCGACCAACCGGATGATCTCAAGCTTTTCGGTGGCGGGATATCTCATTCGTCGTCGCCCCCATGCCCGATCATGCTTTTTTTGAGCAGGCGGTTCTCCAGGGTGAGGTCGGCCAGCGCCTCCTTCAGGTCGCGGCTCTCCCTACGCAGCGCCTTCACCTCGTCACTCGTTGCCGAACGGGAGGTATCGCCTGCAAGGCGCTTCTTGCCAGCTTCGAGGAATTCCTTCGACCAGCTATAATACAGGCTTTCGGCGATCCCCTCACGGCGGCAGATCGCGGCGATACTGTCTTCGCCACGCAGGCCTTCCAGGACGATCCGGATTTTGTCCTCGGCCGAATGATGCTTGCGCGTGGCGCGGCGGATGTCTTTGAGCGTCTTCTCGGCCATCGATGTCTGCGGCCCGGATTTTTGTCTCATCTTCGCTTCCTTTGATAGAGCTACGATGAGCCGAAAATCCTCTCTTCTCAATTAAGCCAGTTCTGTCTCATGGGCGCTGATCCGGGACAGGCCATCGCGCCGGAATGGTGCGCGGCTATTGCCACATGGAGAAGATGGCTGCCCTCGAGACGCTGCCCGCCAGCGGTTTCGAGGTCGTCTGCTTCCCGGTCAAGGTCAAGGGCGCAAGCGCCGG
>JACKNC010000006.1 GCA_024235095.1 Gammaproteobacteria bacterium | reverse complement strand
CTGGTTCAAGCGTCGAGCGGATGATGAAAAAATCGCGGCTCATGGGCTAGCGCGGGTAGTTTCTGTGCATAAAAAAAGTTATACAGTCACTAGAGGTAAGGAGGAGGTATTTGCAGAATTATCAGGAAATCTTCTATATAGTACAGACTCTGCTAGTGACCTTCCTACCACGGGCGACTGGGTATATGCAGACTTCCACGATGAGGATACCCACGCCATAATCCATGGTGTTTTACCACGAAAAACTCATCTAAAGAGAAAAACAGCCGGAAGATTAGTTGACTTCCAGTTGATAGCTGCAAATATTGATGTTGCCTTCATTATCCAGTCTTTGAATGAAAATTTTAATCTAAGCAGACTGGAGCGATATTTGGTGATGGTCAACGAAAGTGGTATCAAACCCGTTATTCTGCTTAGCAAATGTGATCTGATTTCTAAAGAAGAAATTGAAGAGATTAAGCAAAGTGTTCTGGCTATTACTCCTCAATCTATTGTTCTAGAGTTTAGTAATTTGAATCGAGAGAACAATGATTCAATAAGCAAATTGTTAAAAAAAGGCCATAGCTATTGTCTGCTGGGCTCTTCTGGTGTTGGGAAGACTACTTTGCTAAACAACCTCATAGGCAATGAAAAATTTGCAACGCGGTCAGTCAGTAAGACACAAAGCAAAGGCCGACATACTACCACGAGCCGTCAATTAGTTCGGTTAGAAAATGGAGCAATGATCATCGATACTCCGGGAATGAGAGAGCTTGGTAATATATCCGCAGATGATGGTTTAGATGAAACGTTCTCGGAAATCATTGAGATTTCCCATAGCTGTAAATTTGGTAATTGTTCTCATACCAATGAGCGGGGCTGTGCGATATTAGCCGCCATAGAGGTAGGCGATCTGTCTGAGAAGCGTTATCAGAATTACCTGAAGATGAGAAGAGAAGCTGAATTTTATGAAATGTCTTATTCAGAGAAGAGAAAAAAAGACAAGGACTTTGGTAAGCTGGTTAAATCAATTCTAAAGAACAAACAAAGGTAATACACTACCATATCCACTCGACTCACAAAAGCGCTGCTATCCACACATGATAGGATAATAGGGTCTGGCGAACGAACTCAGTCACTGCTATTTATGATAGTAATAATGTTCTTGCCGGTCAATTCCTCGGCCTTCCCACCGGCTGCTGGCTTATCGTCGCGATTGCCGTTCCCATTGCCCATCAGGTTTATGCCTGGTTGTAGTCGTTCACACCCCCTGCCCTTGACTTCCTTTTGATGAGGAAGCATGGAACACTGAGAATCGTGTGCTCAGACTGATTTTATGCCTCCATGCACCTGAATGATCATAGCCTGCGCGTAGTCGTTCACTCCCCTTGCTGGGGTAGAGGAGCGAGGGGCTGGCCGGCGCGGCGGTCAGCGATCGCCCGTTCGAGATAGCGCCAAGGGGATTGACCCCGCTGACGACAGGTATCGATGACGCTCGCAAGGAGCGCCATGACTCGCGAACCCACCTCGGTGCGGGTTCCCAGACTGAGCTTGCGCAGGATGACCCAGTGCCGCAAGGCGCGCTCGGCGTCATTGTTCGTCAGCGGCAGTGCCGGGTGTTGCAACACCTGGAAGATGGCCTCCCAATCGTGGAGTAACTCCACCGCCAAGGCGTGAGTTTTGCCGTGATCACTCCCACGGTGTTGCTCGCAAGCGGTTCGCAATGTCGCCAAGGCGGCCGCGTGTTGTCCGGGCAGATCGACGGGGAGTGGGCCTTCTCGGGCGGCATACACGGCCGCCAGTAACACTTCCAAGGTGTTCAACACTCGCCGACCAAAAGCCCGAGCCGTCTGATCGCTGCTTTGGGCCAGTCCCCGCGCCTTACGAATGAGGTGCGCCCAACACCGCAACCGGCGTGGATAGTGGCGGTAGGCGCCCCAACCATCGCTCATCAGCCAGCCGTGGAAGCCTTCCAACACGTTATCGAGGAGTTCCTTACCGCGCCCGGCCACGTAGTACAGCGTCACGGTGAGCGCCCGGAACACCCACAACCAGAAGGTTTCACCGTGTTCCGGCCAGGGC
The DNA here is from genome assembly GCA_024235095.1 of Gammaproteobacteria bacterium. Lineage (NCBI taxonomy): Bacteria > Pseudomonadati > Pseudomonadota > Gammaproteobacteria > Gammaproteobacteria bacterium. Next base: position 1,392 of record JACKNC010000006.1, on the reverse strand, counting down.
GTTTCATCCGCATGCAGCAAAGCGCTGTCCAGCAGGGCCTGGACGAGCTCCGCTTCGGCGGGCGCGATGGCCGCACTCGCTTCATGGATCGTCTGATGCAGCGTGCCGATGCTCAGTTTCAGGCCTAACCACTGCGCGAGGAATTCCTGAATTCGTGCCCGCGACAGCCGAAACCGGAAGGCCAGCGCCACCATCAGCGCGGCCAGTCCAGGACCCACGAGCCGCCATTCCCCAAGTGTTATACTCGCCAGTAACGGATCGACCGCCCTTGACCGGCCCGGGCACGGGTGTGATGCCCACAGGCGCAGGACGCCTCGTAATAGCGATGATCCACCACCCGCAAGGTCAGACCCGGTGCGACCGGATTGCCCCAGTGCAGGTCGACCGATTGAAAGCCGGTGTAGGCGATCGCGCCTGCCGGAACCAGGGTTTGGCCACAGCCCGCGCAGACCGCCGGGTAATGCGCCTGCTCCCCACACTTGGGTGCGGCCCATCCCCGGAGCACCGGGTTGTTTGCCGGCTTTACGGGCCGGTTGGACCTCCGCCGGTTGGACCTTCGCCACTTCCGCTAGCTCTGGCTTGAGTTCGTCGTCCTCGGCGTCTTCATCCGATACCTGCCCACCACTCGTCTGCTCCCACGGGACGCGACTACTCGGCGGACGCGAGCTGTTCTCCGGCCCTTGGTGCAAGCGGTCCCGAGCCTCCTTGAGATCCGTGAGTAATCGCAGCGACAGAGCGCATAACGCCTCCGGCTCCAAGGATCGGAGGTAGGCATCGTCGATCTGGCGCAGGCGCCACCGCTCAGACCCACCCACTTGCAGACCGGGTCGGGTGGAGACCCCCGAAACGGCGCAGCTCACCATGGCCTGCATGGAGAAGGGGCTCGCCGCCGCCCAGCGCTTGCCGGATCAGCCCCTCATGGGACGCTCAAAGGGTCCAACCCACCCGGAGCCTCCCATGAATGCCACCGTACCCGATCCATCCCCGGTCGTTCGCGCCACCGTGACTTCCGCCGCCGCGCCGTTCGCGCCGGTGGACGGACAACTCGCTTACCTGCCGCTGGATTGGATCGACGTCCAACCCGGTTTCAACCCACGCACCTTTTTCGAGGACGGCGAGTTCGCCGCCCTGGTCGAATCAGTGAATGTTCAAGGCATCCTGCAAGCGATTTGGGTCCGACCGCAGGAGAACTACGATCCGGCCCGTCCGCGCTTTTGGCTGATCGCGGGCGAGCGCCGGCTGCGGGCGGCCCACACCGCCGGTTTGCCCTGTATTCCCGTCACCGTCCGCGTCGCCGATGCGCGCCAAGCCCTGATCCTGGTCGAACTGGAGAACAATCCGGCCCTACGGATCAATCTGTCGGTGGCCGAGGAAGCCCAATTCGCGCAGCGC
>JACKNC010000005.1 GCA_024235095.1 Gammaproteobacteria bacterium | reverse complement strand
CGGGCAAGCACCATGCCGTGGTCGAGGGCATCAACTTGATCACGCTGTTGTGGACGGATGGGGATCGCCACATTCCGGTCGATTACCGGCTCTACGACAAGACCGGGGATGCCCTGACCAAGAACGATCATTTCCGGGCGCTGCTGGAGACGGCCCACGGGCGCGGTTTCATGCCGGAGTGCGTGGTTTTCGATAGCTGGTACAGTAGCTTGGAAAACCTCAAACGGGTTCGAGATTTCGGGTGGGTGTGGCTGACACGGCTGAAAGCCAACCGCGTGGTCAATCCCGACCGGCGCGGCTTGTGCCCGGTGACACGGGTTGAGACCGATGCCCACGGGACCGTCGTCCATCTAAAAGGCTACGGGCTGATCCGCCTGTTCAAGATCGTCGCCCCAGACGACGACATTGAGTGGTGGGCCAGCAACGACCTCCAGATGAGTGCCTCAATGCGGATACGCTGGGCCGGTTATGCCTGGACTATCGAATACTACCATCGCGGCATTAAGCAGTTCTGTGGCATCGAACGTGCCCAAGTTCGCGCCGCGCGCGCCCAGCGCAACCACATCGGCCTGTGTTTGCGGGCCTTCCTGCGTTTGGAGTCGCATTGCTATCGCACCGGAATCAGTTGGTTTGAAGCGAAAACCACCATCATTCGGGCTGCCGTGCGGGCCTATTTGGTCAACCCGCTTTATACCTTGGCAGCAACCGCGTAACTTCTAAGAACCTGTTTACAAAGGGTATAATTTCCTGAGCATGATGGAGCTGGAGGCGATGTAAACCATCGCTTCGGAGGACTTGGGGGAATGCTCGAAATCCTTGGAAAGCCTTCGATGCCATGCAAGCCACGCGAAGGTGCGCTCGACGATCCAGCGTTTGGGCAAGACGACGAACCGAGGTAGGTTCGGTCGTTTGACGACTTCCAGGAGAAAGCCGAACATGGCTTTGGCCCAATCGATGACGCCCTGCTTGTAGCCGCCATCGACGAAGATTTTGAGCAGGTGGGGCAGGAGGATGAACAATCGAATCAGCACCAGATGACAGCCCCGTGTGTCGGAAATACCGCAGGAATGCGCAACGACCGTCAGGAGGTTGCCTTGCGTGTCGGTGGCGATATGCCGCTTGCGGCCCTTGATCCGCTTGCCCGCATCGTAGCCGCGCTGCCCCCTTTTTGCAGGGTCTTCACGCTCTGGCTGTCGATGATCGCCACGGTGGGATCAGGATCACGTCCGGCCTTGATACGCACCTGGCGCCGCAAGTGGTGGTTGATCGCCGCCCAGGTCCCAGCGTTACGCAAGCGCCAGAAGGTCATGTACACCGCGCGCCAGGGCGGAAAATCCTTCGGCAACATCCGCCATTGGCAACCGCTGCGCTCCACGTACCGGATCGCGTTATATAGGCTTCGCACAGGATGTTTGCGGGGCCGTCCGATATGCTCGGGTTTGAAAAACCGTTCAATCTCCGCCCATTCCCGGTCGCTCACGTCACTGGGATACCTCATCGCTCTGTCCTCCTGATGGACAGAGTCGCCTATCTTCATGGCTTTGTAAACAGGTTCTAATACTACAGTTGTAGAAACTCACATAAAGTCATGGGAAAGGGATGGGACTTTTTGCGTTGTCGCCGTCGCCAATGATAGTACTGGGCAATGCGTTGGTGGCGGTGTCGCCACCGAAACCAATGGAAGGTATGCGTTCGATGAGCAAGGAATGGGGG
>JACKNC010000004.1 GCA_024235095.1 Gammaproteobacteria bacterium | reverse complement strand
GTAATGGATATCTGTAGCAACGCACGACCATGCATCGCTACTCAAGTATCTAGACAAGCACCTCCCACTGTCGGCGCAGCCATTCGCGCTGACTGGATTGTAAAGGGCGAATTTCCGTATGGCCGTTGAGCGTCAACTCCAGTTCCGTTATCCCTGGGCGACCATAAATCACTGGCGTAAACATCACCGTGTTTTGCGGATAGTCGCCAGTCTCGGTGATCTCCAATCGTAGCTGTTGGTCATCGATTTCCGCCAGAATGGTAGCGACGCCATAGCCGCCGCTCTGGTAACGCCGAGTTTCCTGGTCATCCAGGTAATAATCGAATCGTGCGGGCCGATCGCGACAGAACAGATGCAACTCCAACTTGCCCAAATCCATAAAACTGTTGCATAGCGGCCCGGAGTAATACGGCAACACGGCTCCATCCCGAACGAACAATGGCAACTCGTCCAAAGCGGCGGCGTAGTGGAGAACGCGCCCACCGTTCAGCCATTCGCCGCGATTCAGATCGAACCAGGCACCCGGCGGCAATAATACTGAGCGTTCCTGCATCTTGACGCCGTGACGGATGATTTCCGGCCCCTGCCCTTCGCCATGCAGGATTGGCGCGACCAACAGGGCGTCGCCGACCAGATATTGATCATCCAGATGCGCATATTCCGGCCCCTCATAGTGATAAAGCAGCGGACGGATGATGGGATCGCCGTCCCGCCAGTGGGCGAAAAAGCACTGATAGAGATAGGGCAACAGGCGGTAGCGGGTGCAAATCGCACCGCGAATCGCCGCCAGCGCCTCTGCGCCGAATTGCCACGGTTCCTGCTGCCGGGAATGACGGATCGCATGGTTACGGAAAAAAGGGAACAGGCAGCCAGCCTGATGCCAGCGCACCAGTAGTTCCGGGCTGGCGTCATCCATGAAGCCGCCCACGTCCGGGCCGTTGAACGCCACCCCGGACAGGCTCAAATTTAGCGAACAGGGCAACGCCATGCGCAGATGCTTCCAGCTGCTGGCGTTATCGCCGGTCCATACTGCGCTGTAACGCTGGGTTCCAGCGCAAGCGCTGCGGGTCAGCAGGAACGGGCGCCCCTCGGAATGAAGCCGGTCGCAGGCCATGCGACTGGCCAGCGCCATGAAATGCGCATACTGATTGTGATAGCGATCATGGGGTACGGAACCTTGGGCGAAACGCATTTCTTCGCTGCGACTGTAGCCGGTCGCGGGGTCGTTCATGTCCAGCCACACGCCGTCCACAGCGCTCTCGCGCAAAAAATCGGCCAGCCTGCCCGCCCACCAGTCACGGGTATTTTCCAACGTGAAGTCGGGAAACACTGTATCACCGGGCCAGACCTTGCCAACATAATCGCGCCCACTAGCGGTTTGGCAAAATGCTTGCTGTTCCCGCCCGCTGTCGTAAACCGGATAACCGGGTTCACGCTTGACGCCAGGATCGACAATGATCACTGCACGAATCCCTGCTGCCTGTAGCTCCTGATTCAGCGCAGCGGGATCGGGGAATGCTTGCCGGTTCCAGGTGAATAACCGGAAGCTGTCCATGTAGTCGATGTCGTACCACAGGGCGCTGACTGGCAGATCAGCGGCGGCGAATTGCGCGGCCAGTTCGCGGAATTCCGTCGCACTCCGATAACTCCAGCGGCATTGGTGATAACCAAGCGCCCAGAGCGGCGGTAGCGGCGCACGCCCGGTCAGCGTTGCATAACGTCGAACCACATCGGCCAGACCGGGACCGGCCAGCGCGTAAAAGTCGGTCACGCCACCAAACGCCTGATACCAGAACTCGCCGGGGCGACTCTTGCCAGCATCCATCACCGCGTGACCGGGATTGTCGAAGAACAGGCCGAGAAAGCCATCGCCAATCTTGAGAATCGCCAGCGGGATAGCGACGTAGGTCGGGTCGTAGTCATCGCGGGCGTAGGTATGGCGAAATACGGCGACTACGTCCACGGTCAGGAACTCAGCGCTGTCGCCCAGTTTGTTGAGTCGCCGGGTGCGCTCGCCGAAGCCGTAGCAACCTTCCACGCCGCTTAACGCGAAATTGAGCAACAAATTTTCCCCACACGCGCCAATACCCTCGGCGACGGTTTCCAGCGCCACGCCGGCCAGCTCCAGCCGCAGGCGGGATGCGCTCAATTCAATGTGGCCAGCGGCAGCGGAAAATCGCGCACAATTAGTTTCCCTCCACCCAAGTGGAGGAGGGTTAGGATGGGGGGAGACTTTCGGCGCAACCGGGCGACCTTCCCGCAACTCCGGTAATACCGCATCGGAGTGCTGGCGTGGGTCGGCATCAGCCGCATTTTCGAATCGGAGCCGCAAACAGCCATCCGTAATATCAGCGCAGCGCACGATTAACCGAACGCCTGGTCCGCTGAGTTCAACCGCATCCTTGTTGACCGTCCACTGTTCGGGAATATCGAAATTCAGCGGGTGGATTTTCTGGCCAAAGAACATGGCGATCTCCTCTGACGATCAGTCAATCTCGATTTGTCGCTGATATTTCCTGCTTTGAGTAATATCGGTGAAAAGGCTGACATAGAGCGCCACTTTGCCGCTGGGCGCGGGCGCCGCCGAAATGCTGGTCATTTGGGCGTAAATCTCGCCATTCTTACGGCGGTTCCAGATTTCCCCATACCAGTGGCCTTTCTCCTGCAGGTCTTCCCACAACGTCTGATAGAATTCCGAACGATGATAGCCGGATCGCAGCAGGCGCGGGGTTTGTCCGATTGCTTCTGCACGGCGGTAACCGGTGATTTCGCTAAACGCCCGGTTGACATCCAGAATGCATTCGCTAGGATCAGTAATCAGAATCCCTTCGCGGGCGTGTTCAAACACACTGGCCGCCAGCCGCAGAGCCTGCCCGGTGCGTCGTAATGCGATCTGGGTGCGAATTCGCGCTTGAGCGATCGCGATATTGACCGGTTTGGTCAGATAGTCCACCGCACCCAGTTCGAGACCTTTCATTTCGCTGGCTGTGTCGCTCAGGGCTGTGACAAAGATCACCGGCATATCCTGCGTGAGCGGATTACGCTTCAGGCGACGGCAGACCTCGTAACCGTCCATGCCCGGCATCATCACGTCCAACAGAATGAGGTCGGGTTGTTCATCTTCAGCCAGAATCAATCCGTCCTCGCCGCATGTTGCGAACAACACCTGATAGTTCTGCTGCAAGGCTTCGTTCAGAATATGGATGTTCGCCGGAATGTCATCGATGACCAGAACCTTGGGCAAGGCTTCGTTCATGAGCTTTAGTCCAGCATCCAGCCTTGCGCCGTGGCCAGATCGCGCAGTTGTTCCAGGGCTGCCCGATATTTGAGCTGTCGCACATTCCGGCTGATCTCAGCCAGACTACTGGCCAAGGGGGTGTTCGCCACTAACTTTTCGATCTCTTTTAAGTGGTTCTGCGCTTGCAGGTTATTCCGCTTAAGTGAGGCGGCCATTTGCTTCATCAGCGCCAGCACCTGTTGATGATCCTCAATAATCAGTGTCTTTTGTTGACTTTGCGCTTCTATGGAAGGAGCGAGTTGCTCATCCAGCATCTGCACAATGAGGTCGCAGAGATGACCGAGCTGACTGGACAACTCGGGAACGCGATCCAGGCGTTGCTGCTTAATAGCCGCATCAAGATCCACGGCTAATTCTTGCAGGGAAATCATGCCCAGGTTACCCGCTTCGCTTTTCAGGTCATGCGCGACGCGACGTATTTCATCGATCTGGCCGGTCTTCAGCAACTGCTTCAATTCCACGCCCAAGTGGCGGCGGGATTGGGCAAAGCTTTCGAGCAGACTGCGGTAGAGTTCGGTATTGTCGCCCAGCCGGGACAGAGCCTCCCCGGCCAGGATGCCAGGCAACTCGGGCAAAAAGTTTTTTTCTTCAACCGGGGGAGTTATCATGAATGGTTCCTTGACGGCTGCGGGGCGCGAACCATTCTCCGGTTCGGGCGAAACGGATGTCGTCGGCGCGCAAGTCCAGCGCACCAGTAAAGCGGGCAATTGATTAACATCAAACGGCTTGGCAATGTGATCATTCATGCCAATTTCCAGGCAGTGGGCGTGATCTTTATCAAAGGCGCTGGCCGTCATGGCGATAATCGGCAACTGTTCGGCGGAGAAGCGTTTGCGCAACTGCCGGGTCGCCTCAAAACCATCCATGACCGGCATCTGCAAGTCCATGAGCACCACGTCATAGTTGCTGGCGGACTGAATCCGTTGCACGGCATGCTGACCATTGCCTACACAATCCACGATCATTCCTAAGTGACGCAGGAATCCGTAGGTGACCTGCTGATTGAGAAGATGATCTTCCACCACCAGAACGCGCTTGCCCGTCAATTGCTGCTTCCAGTCCGGGGGCAGGATGCCTACAGGTTCGTTTTCGCCAGTTTGACCTATACCAAACGGCAAAGTAACCGTAAACGCACTGCCCTGGCCCGCCTGGCTTTCCACCTGGATATCCCCGTGCATCAGCCTGGCTAAACGCTGGCTGATCGCCAATCCCAGCCCTGTCCCGCCGAAGCGCCGGGTGGTGGAGCTTTCACCCTGCACGAAAGGCTGGAACAACTGATTCATTTGCGCGGGCGGCATACCGATACCGGTGTCGCTGACGATGAAGTCGAGCGTCACATGGTCGTCCTGTTGATCGCGCTGCCGCACCTGGACCGTGACCTGGCCAGCTTCAGTGAATTTTACGGCATTGCTGATCAAATTGTTGAGGATCTGACTGAGGCGCAATGGATCGCCCTGCAACCGCGGCGGAACATCGGCATCCACCATCAGGCTGAAGCGAAGGGGGTGATCGCGCTGGGGGGTGGTCGCTAATGTTGTCAACGGCTCAAGTACGCTCACCAGTGGGAAGACCACTTGCTCCAATTCCAGGCGATTGGCTTCGATTTTGGAAAAGTCCAGAATATCGTTGATGATGCTGAGCAACAATTGAGCGGACTGGTCGATCTTCACCAGGCAATCGCGTTGTTTGGCGGAAAGATCGGTTTGCTGAACCAGGTGATTCATGCCAATAATCACGTTCATCGGGGTGCGAATCTCATGGCTCATGTTCGCCAGAAACTCGCTCTTGGCGCGGTTGGCCTCTTCCGCCAGTCGCCGCGCTTTCTCCATTTCCAGCTCAGCTTGCTTTTTCGTAGTCATATCGGTGATCGCGCCAACATGACCCGTTAACTCGCCTGCTTCGCTAAGTACGGGAACCGCCTGGCCCAACACCCAGGTTGCTTCGCCATCGGGCCGAAGAAATCGGTACTCCAGGCGAAAAGGCGTGAGCGTTTTCGTCGCCTCGCGCCAGTGGTGGATCACCATCGGCTTGTCCTCCGGATGAATCGCATAAGTCCAGCCGCTGCCATAAGCGTCCTCAGCAGGGATCCCGGTGATGTCACACCACAACCGATTCACATAGAGGCAACTGCCCACCGCATCGGTGCGGTAAATACCTACGGGAGCCGCCTCGGCCAGGGTCGCGTAATTCCGTTCGCTCGCTTTGAGAGCATTTCTGATCCGCATTGGCTCAGTAATATCTTGCACCGTGCCGATTCCGGTCACGGGATGGCCCGCTGCATCGAAGATCAATTCAGCACGCTCGCGGACCCAGAGCGTTTTGTCATCAACGACGATGCGATGCTCAATATTATAAGGTTTTCCCTCTAGCGCCTGGTCCCACTCGGCCAGGACGGCGCCACGATCATCCGGGTGGAGTCGTCTGACGAAATCCTCCAAGGTAATCGCCTGGCCCTGCTTGTAACCGAACAGACGGTAGGTTTCAGCCGACCACTGTAAACGTCCGGTCGCGATTTCGAGAATCCAACTGCCAGTTTTAGCCACCGCTTGCGCGCGATTCAAATCATTTTCGGTCTTCATCAGCGCCAGGTTGGCGTGTTGCAAGTCCTCCGTCATTCTTTGGGCCAACGCCCGGACGGATTTATGTTGTTTGGAAACAGACCCGATAATGATAAACAACAGCAAATCAATAACAATGCCGCCGATTGCCACAATCAACGGCTGACTGGCTTCCGCAGTGGAAATGTAGCCGGAATGCACATACAGGGAAAGAGTCCAGGCGCGCCCCGCTGGTGAAATGTGCAGAGTGCGGGAAAGCACCGGTGGCTCGTCCAGTTCGCGCTCACGGTCATGCGGATTACTGTCGAACAGTAGCCGGTCGAGAGTTTGCGTTGCGCCGTCGTAAATTTGCAGATCGATGCCAGCCATCCCGGCGCCCAGAATTCCCTCCATTAAATCCCTGACGCGAAAGGGACTATAGACATAGCCCCGCAGATTGGCGCGGCGCTGCTCGATGGTTTGGGTGGGCGCTCCATTGCGATACAAAGGAATATATAATAGGAAGCCGCGTTGAGTATCCTGATTGGTTTCCTGCACCAAGGTCACGATGCCGGACAAGGCGGGTTCGCCCGTATCCCGGGCTTTCTCCATGGCGGATCGGCGCACGGGTTCGGAAAACATATCGTAGCCGAAAGCGCGCAGATTCCGTCCGGCGAAGGGCTCCAGGTAAATAATCGCTGTATAAATCTCTCGTTCGTCTTCGGGGTAAAGCGTATAATCTGGAAATCCCTGAGCGCGGATTTGCTGGATGTGCGCCGCCTTGTCCTGGGATGGAACGACCAGACTGAACCCGATGCCCTGAATTCCGGGATAATAACGGTCAATTTTCAACTTGCTGACATAAGTGCGCCATTCTTCCCGAGTGACATTTTCTGATGCGGCAAACAGCCCTAATCCTCCTTGCAAAACGGTCTCATACTCAATCATGCGTTTGAGAATTGCTTCCTTAATATCCTCAGTTTGGAAATAAAAGCGATCATCGGCGCGTTGATAAACAAATTTTTCCGAGATATACCAAGCGGCTGCGGTTAGAATCACTGAGCAGAACAGAATTACCCAAGCAGTAATTGGATGGTGCAGTATTGCGCCAATCTTTTTTCGATAATCTGACATGATGTAAAAATTGATTGAGGATAATAAAAAACCAGTGCAGCCGATGGATAATGAATTATTATAGTATTATAAAATATTCAGCCGTTTTTAGTTTTTCATCAATCAGTTTTGACTTTCGCCTCCTGCTGCGCATCCAGCAGCGGGAAACTTACCGCCAGTTCAGGATCACACTGGCGCCCATCCAGGAGATATTTCTATGAATTCAAAAGCCTTTCAAGATTTTTATCCCAAGGAACTCAGTCATTGCTATGGTTGTGGCCGGCTCAACGAACATGGTCACCAGATCAAGAGCTACTGGGACGGCGAGGAAACCGTGGCTTCTTTCACCCCGCAACCTTATCACATCGCGATTCCCGGTTATGTTTATGGCGGTTTGTTGGCCTCGCTCATTGACTGCCACGGCACCGGCACAGCGGCGGCGGCGGCTTATCGCGCCGCTGGGCGAGAGATGGATAGTCAACCTCCCCTGCGCTTCGTCACCGCTTCGCTTCAGGTCGAGTACCTGCGACCGACGCCGTTGGGCGTACCGCTGGAAATCCGTGGTCGTATCGAGGAAGTCAAGGAGCGCAAGGTGGTGGTGAAAGCCACGGTCACCGCCAACGGCGAAGTTTGCGCACGCGGCCAAGTCATCGCAGTGCGAATGCCGGAAAATATGATGCCTGCCGGGTAGTGTTCTAGACTTGGATATATTGTATTCTAGCCTAAAATTTTCTTAAGTATTTTTAATCTTTATTTAAGGAATTTCAATATGGTTTTAACCACTGTCCTTTGCCCCGTTTGTCGTCACGACAACATTTCAAAGCGTGGGAAAACAGAGAATGGAAAACAACGCTATCTTTGTCAGAACCCGGAATGCTCTATCAAAACATTTATTTTAGACTATGATTATAATGGATATTTGCCTGAAGTCAAAAATAAGATTATTGACATGGCGATCAATGGCAGTGGAATCCGGGATACCGCGAGAATTTTAGACATCAGTCCGACGACCGTCATTAATGAACTAAAAAAAAAGAATCTTGCCTTGAGTCCCTTTGCCAAAGAGGGGGACTGAACGATTACCACAGTGACATCGTCAGTAGCGGCGCTGTTAGCGTCAAGGATCGCCTGCCGCAGCGAACCAGGGCCGCTGTCGTTAAGATTGGTAACAGTAAAGGTGGCGCTATATACAGAAGCGCTAATAAAAACACTGAAACCTAACGTCTTGGATAAAAATAGGGGTACCATTTTAGTCGACAGAACATGAAACCCAACATCCTGGACACAGGCTGTTGGGTAACTTGCATCAGGGTGAGGGATTACTTCCCCAACCGCACCCCGCCCCCCTTGCCAAACGCCAAACCGTCCTGGCCCACGTTCACAGCGATGACATCGCCCGGCCCGAATTCCCCGGCCAAAATGCGCCGCGCCAAGGGATTCTCCAGCTCCTGCTGGATCGCCCGCTTCAGGGGCCGCGCCCCATAAACCGGATCGAAACCGGCTTCGCCCAGTTTATCCAGAGCCGCTGCGCTGACCTCAAGATCAATATGCCGGTCGGCCAACCGTTGCCGCAAATAGCCGATCTGAATATCGGCGATGGCGCGAATTTGCTCGCGGCCTAATGGATGGAACACGACCACTTCATCAATCCGGTTCACAAACTCGGGACGGAAATGATCCGCTACCTGCGCCATGACCATGCTCTTCATCAACGGGTAGTTATCCTGCGCCGCCAGTTCCTGGATCATCTGCGACCCCAGGTTGGAGGTCATCACCACCACGCAGTTGCGGAAATCCACGGTGCGTCCCTGACCATCGGTCAATCGGCCATCGTCCAATACCTGTAGCAGCACGTTGAACACGTCCTGATGCGCTTTCTCGATCTCGTCAAGCAGGATGACGCTGTAGGGCCGCCGCCGCACCGCCTCGGTCAGGTAGCCGCCCTCCTCGTAACCAACATAACCGGGCGGCGCGCCGATCATCCGCGCTACCGAGTGTTTCTCCATGAACTCGGACATGTCGATGCGCACCATGGCTTCGTCGGTGTCGAACAGGAACGCGGCCAACGCTTTGCACAGCTCGGTCTTGCCCACTCCGGTCGGGCCGAGAAACAGGAAGGAGCCATTAGGCCGATTCGGATCAGACAAGCCAGCGCGGGAGCGGCGAATCGCATCGCATACCGCCTTGACTGCATCATTCTGCCCGACCACCCGGCGCTGAATGGCTTCTTCCATCCGCAGCAACTTTTCGCGTTCACCTTCCAGCATTTTGGCGACGGGAATCCCAGTCCATTTGGAAACAACCTCGGCGATTTCCTCATCCGTGACCTTGTTGCGCAACAGCTTGAACTGGCCCACCTCAGCAGCCGTCGCCTGGTTTAACCGCCGCTCCAAATCCGGGATACGGCCATAAGTCAATTCCGACATGCGCGCCAGATCGCCGGCGCGGCGGGCAGCGTCCAGCTCCAGTCGCGCCCGCTCCAGTTCCTCCTTAACCTGGGCGGAACCGTGCAGCGCCAACTTCTCCGCCTTCCAAACTTCTTCCAGATCGTAATATTCCTGCTCCAGTCGGGTGATTTCCTGCTCCAGCAATTCCAAACGCTTTTTGGAGGCTTCGTCGCTTTCCTTTTTCAAGGCTTCGCGTTCGATCTTGAGCTGAATCAGCCGCCGTTCCAGCCGATCCATATTTTCCGGCTTGGAGTCGATCTCCATGCGGATGCGGCTGGCCGCCTCGTCCACCAGGTCAATCGCCTTGTCCGGCAAATTACGGTCGGTAATGTAGCGGTGCGACAGCGTGGCGGCGGCAACAATCGCTGGATCGGTGATCTCCACCCCATGATGCACCTCGTAACGCTCGTTCAACCCGCGCAGAATGGCGATAGTGTCCTCGACACTCGGTTCGTTGACCATCACCTTCTGAAAACGCCGCTCCAACGCCGCGTCTTTCTCAACATATTTTCGGAACTCATCCAGGGTCGTTGCCCCGATGCAGTGTAGTTCGCCGCGAGCCAGCGCTGGTTTGAGCATATTGCCAGCGTCCATTGCTCCCTCAGCCTTGCCCGCGCCGACCATGGTGTGCAGTTCATCGATGAACAGAACGATCTGTCCTTCCTGCTTGGCGAGGTCTTTTAACACCGCCTTCAGCCGTTCTTCGAATTCGCCGCGAAACTTGGCGCCGGCGATCAGTGCACCCATGTCCAGTGCCAACACCCGCTTGTTCTTCAGACCTTCCGGCACTTCGCCATTGACAATGCGCTGGGCCAGACCCTCGACAATGGCCGTTTTCCCGACGCCCGCCTCGCCGACTAGCACTGGGTTGTTTTTGGTGCGCCGTTGCAGGACTTGAATCGTGCGCCGGATTTCGTCATCCCGCCCGATTACTGGATCAAGCTTGCCCTGCTCGGCCCGCTCAGTCAGGTCGATGGTGTACTTTTCCAGCGCCTGGCGTTGATCCTCAGCATTCTGGTCCGCGACCTTCTGGCCACCACGCAGGGCATCGATGCCGCGTTCGATTAAGGTCTTCGTCGCGCCGGCCTTGTGCAGCAACGCACCTAGTTCGCTCTTGTCCTCCAGCGCCGCCAGCACGAACAACTCGGAGCTGATGTAAGCGTCCTTGCGCTGCTGGGCCAGTTTGTCAGTCAGATTCAACAACCGCGACAAGGCATTGGAGATTTGTACATCACCACCGGTCCCAGTGACCTGGGGCAACCGATCCAGCGCCTCATTCAGTTGCGAGCGCAGCAAATTAAGGTTGACATCAGCCTGAGCCAATAGCGGGCGCACCGTACCGCCTTCCTGGTCCAGCAGGGTCGCCATTACATGCACCGGTTCGATGAATTGATGGTCGCGGCCCACTGCTAGACTCTGGGCGTCGCTCAAGGCCATTTGAAATTTGTTGGTCAACTTGTCCATTCGCATTGATGGGTACTCCTATGACAGGATTATTTCCCTGGCAAATGGTGGTGATTTGGGGGAAATTCAAGGAATGGCGCATCAACAAACCTGTATCTGCTCTCCAAAGCATGAATAGGGGGATAGATCAGTTTAGTCGTTGCCGCACTCGTTCCCGGAATTGAGTCGCCGACTGCGCATTCGGAATTTCGTCGGCGAGCGCATCGATGGCGGCAGCCAGCGTGGTGGCGTCTCGAAAATGATCAACACAGATCAAGTTGGCGATAGGGCCGATGAATTCCTTGAGCGTTTGCTCCAGGATCGTTTTGGCAGTCGTCGTCAGTGGAGCATGCGCAGGCTCTTGAACGGGTTGAGGCAGCGTAGCGGCAGAGCTAGCGCCTTCGAAAATGGCCAAAATGTCTGCAGTGGGCGGCAAGGCCATCCGGGTTGTTGGCGGCGCCCCCTTGGTAAAGGCGATACTGCCGTTTTCTATACCGAGCATGACCGGAATCGCGTCAGCGCCCTGTTTTTTTTGGGCTTTCAGAAAGACGATTTCGCCATCGTGCAGGCCAATCTGGCCCAGAAAATGTCCGTTCTCAATAGCATACAAGAGACCGGTCTGTTTTTCCTGGCATAATTTGCGTAATTGGGCAACGATCGCCAAAAATGATAAAGACTGTTCAAACATGATAGCGTCTCGTGATTCAGTTGAGGCATGGGCTTTTTCTGACCATGCCTCATTTGGGATTAGGAGAGAGTTTTCTGTAATCGCTTCATGGCGACTACGACGCTATTGCGCAACAAGCCAACCGCATGTTGTACATGGTCGACTTCATCGTGACTGTCTGGTTTGTCCTGCAACGTCAACCCTAACTCACCTTGAGCGATGCGTTCGGTGGTCTGCGCCAATTTTTTCAGGCGCATTATAATTGATTGGTGGGTATATAGAAAATTCAGGAGGAACGCCACCACGATCAAGCCAAGCGTGTAGGGATTCAGGAAAGTCTGCAAAACGTTAATCAGGGTGATATCCGGCAATTTGACGCTGATAATGCCGCGCACATCGCCGACCTTGTAGCCAAACGCCCGTTTGTCGCCATATTTGGCAATAACATCCGCTGGCGCGTCTTTCGGATCGCCATGGCATTTTAAGCAGGATTCCTTGACTAGGATCGGCTGGGCATAGCGGTAAAAAGCGCCTTCGTACGTGTCGTTGTACTTGACATCGCGATTGGCTTTGAACGCCTGGATCGAAGCGGTCTCAAAGCGATCCGGGGCGTTGGCGGGGTTGCGATATTCATCGCTGGTGACGCGAAAAGTAGCGCGGGTCGCTGTCTTGCTGACGATGTCCGAGAGTTCACGGGTCGCTAATGCGGGATTTTTCGAGAAAAACTCCATCGTGTTGTCATGGTTGCTACGCTTACCGAGAAAATCGCGGAAGCCAGGCGCTAAATGGTCGACCCAAACCACGCCGGTATTCGCTACCCATGCACGGAAAGCAATTACCTGTTCGGCCGAAGCTATGGCTTCATTGCGCAATTGAGCGGTTTTCAGGTTGTAAATGCCGATGAAAAGCCCAGTGATAATGAGCGCCAACGTCAGGATGAAGATCAGGGAGTATTTGAGTTGAATGCTCCACTTGGAAAACATGAGAATGACTCCTCTACTTTAGGTACGCAAGATGAAGAAGGAAGATCGGATAATTTTGAACCGGATTAATGACTTAGCGCCTATCGGTCACAAAATTGTGAAAATAACAAAATGGTACATATAGTAAAACAGTTTTTGGATAGTTCTCCGGGTGCTCAAACCATTGCGGTATCCCTTGCCCGACGGAATAATCAATATGAAACAGTTTTACTATAAATTTCATAAAGTTGCTAATAAAAACTCGGTTTTATCGTCGGCGAATTCTGTCATAAATCCGATGGTCGCTAAGCCACAACCGGCAATTGCTCCAAAGCAATACAGCCATGACAACTCACTGATAATATAATTTGCATTTTCAAATAGATAATTGAATAACCATAGAGAAAATAGTAAAATGATGGTCGATGAGAAAAGGACAAAGTAGTGTTTGAGGTTCATGATCAACGGCTCCTAAGCTATATTTGAGGTGTGTGACTTTCCCTGTCTTAATAGCCAATTCCGGGCCAACAATGAACATTTATTCAAGTTATTGTACTTTAAATATAATTTAATGATTGGTGCTTGATGCGCAGGAAATAAATTACAATTTTTTTTGTTATCCAGTTGTTATATTTTAATAAATTATAATAAATTTAATAAATTAAAAATGAACAACTAAAGTCGTTAATAACAATTTATATTGTACCTGAATGGACGAACGGGTAGTTAAATAGTTTTCATACTTTTTTATTGACATAAAATTTTAACTATACCAATTTTGTTTTATTAGTAATAATAAATTTAAATAATAAAAATAAGGTTAAAAACGTATAGACTAGCCATTGTCCTGCTAATAGAGAAATTCACTAAAATATTCGTCATATAATTGATTTTTATAAATTATTAAAAAATACATCCCTTGGAATGTAGGGATCACTGCTAGCGAGACTACAGAAGGATGGTTCCGATAGCAGAAGAGGCGCTATGCGGTGGTGACCGCCGCGAAGAATGGCTTTAGTAAATCAGCACAGGATTGAGGGTCTTCCAGGTGGGGGTGGTGTCCACCAGGCAAAACTTTAACAGTCAATTGGGGAATGCGTGCGTAACGCTCTTGCATGTAGGCGCGCTTGACTAGATAGCCGTCCGCGCCGCAGATCAACAGCGCCGGGACCTGAATCCGTTCCATGTAGGCCAGGATTTGCCGTTCGCTCAGATACAGCGGCGAGACAAAGCGCAGGCGGGGATCAGTGCGCCAGCCATAACCCTCGCCGACCGCTTGCAGGCCGCGCCCGACCAGAATGCTTGCCGCCAACCACGACAGACCGCTGGCTTCACAACGGGCCTGAATAGCGGCGTCTACACTGGGATAAATCGGTGGGTGCTTGCGCGGCAGGGCATTCATCTGCTCAATTGCCTTGCGCAAGTCCGCTGGACCGTCAGCGGGATGGCTGGTCGGCGGCCCGAGACCCTCGATCATCGCCACCCGGCTGACCCGTTCTGGCAAGGCGGCAGCCATGAAACTGACCAAACCGCCGCCCAGCGAATGACCCAGCAGAGCGAAGCGATCCCAACCCAGCGCATCGGCGGCAGCCACCAGATCGGCAATAAAATCCACGAAGTGATAAGGGACGCCGGGCGGGCGGTGATCCGACCCGCCATGTCCGGTCAGATCGACCGCTACCAAGCGCATGTCAGGCAACAGAGGCGCCAGGGCGTCAAAACTGGCGGCGTTATCCAGCCAGCCATGCGCGGCAAGCACGGGGGTTCCATCCGGCGGCCCCCAAGCTCGCGCCGCAAGGTTTAGCCAGGGCGTCCGCAGGCACAACTCCTCAACCACGCGCAGGACGCTCCGTCACTGACCACTCACCGCTCGCTGCCCGGATAATTCCAACCCTCGTCGTCCGGGAATAGATTGACATATTTCACACTACTACGGGGTTCGGCCATCATATCAGCTACGGTATCGCGCCACATTGCGTAGTGCGCGGTTTCCTTATGCTGAGCGGGCGCATCGACTGCGCGATAGATCTCGATGAGCACAAAGCGAGTGGGATCATCGGTTTGTTGAATGACATCGAACCGGACAATACCCGGTTCATGGACACTGTGCCGGGCGTTTTCCAGTGAGGCGTTCTTGAAGGTTTCAATGCAGTCCGGTTTGACGTGGACGAAGACATGAACGATTAACATAGTTCTTCTCCCAATGAAGGTTCAGGTAGCCGCGGCTGGCAGGAAATCCACCAACAATCCGCAGAAAATGGCTAATCCAAAGGCATTATTGTTGAGAAACGCCTTGAAGCATTCTTCCGGCGCACGGTCACGGATCAGGTATTGCTGATAGAGCGCCAGCCAACTCGCCGTCAATAATCCCAGATAATAGACGCCGCCTCGACCGCTTAACAGGCCGATGCCCGCCAATAGCGTCAGCAAGGCGGCTTGCAGATAACCGATGATTTGCTTATCCCGGTCGCCAAACAAAATAGCCGTGGATTTTACGCCGATCTTGAGATCATCTTCCCGGTCGACCATCGCGTACTCGGTGTCATAAATGACGGACCACAAAACATTGGCCAGGAACAGCAACCAGGCGATCAACGGCAATTCATTGCTGACTGCCGCGTAGGCCATGGGAATCGCCCAGCCGAAGGCTGCGCCCAGATGAATCTGAGGCAAGGAGTGCAGCCGCTTCATGAAGGGGTAACTGATGGTCAGCGCCAAACCGATAAAGGCTAATTGAATGGTCAGCGTGTTCTGCGTTAGCACCAGGGCGAAGGCCAGCAGGATCAGGGCCGCCGTCACGCCAGCCGCTTCGCTCAGGGTAACCCGTCCAGCCGCCAGAGGGCGATCGCGGGTGCGGGCAACATGCGGATCGAAATCGCGATCGGCGATATCGTTGATCACACAACCTGCAGAGCGCATCAGAACTACGCCGAGTACGAAAACCAGCACAGTGCTGGCAGGAGGTTGGCCGTTCCCAGCCAGCCATAAGGCCCATAGGGTCGGCCATAGCAACAAATATATGCCAATTGGACGATGCAAACGCATCAGTAGTGCGTATTCACGAAATCGATCTTCAAAAACGTCAATATTCATGGTAAGGGCGAATCCGATCAGCAGGAGATGCCGGTGAATCAGGCAGGAAAATTTCGCAGACCAGCAGGGGCTGGCCATCGATACGAAAAATGGAGCGTCGTCCCCAGATCGCGTCTGGAGGTTCGGCAAAGCCGGCAAAAGCGCATTGATGCAGCCGTTGGCCAGTAATAATACGAGCAATTTCCACAGGGCCGCGTTGAACGCCGGGGTCTGAGAACAGCACTTCACCCAAAGGGCGATTGCCCAACTGGGTGAGCCGACGACCACGGCCTCGCAGGGTCGCCGCTGGAATCAGCGTCCGAGCAAAGACCCAAGGTTGATCACCGCAGAAGAGCTGTACCTCGCGCGTCCACGTTCGAGCCTCCAGACGCAGGCGCAAGACCCGCGCTTCATCCCGATAAGGACGGCTCCAACCCTGCCGGAGCACCCGTACCTGGAACCGGTCTGGACAGCACTGGCGCAACCGCCAAGTCAGTGAACCGGGATCAAATAGCCAGCAGGCCAACCCAGGCGGCGGATTGCATGCCGCGCCCACCCGATAGCGGCGCCAGCGGGGTAGGTTATTGAACAAGTTAGCGTCAGTGTTATTCAAGGGTTCTTATTCGGGCTATCGCCAGGACAGCGAAAAAATGCATTATGGCATGGTTGCCGGGTTTGGCGGGAAACATGCCTTGCGATGTCGCCCAGTCTCGTTATCATCGCGCTTGCTGTTATAGTAGTGTCCGAACGAAAATGCTGGCGCGCCAACCTGGCGGATTTCTGTTCAGGCGCTATTGGAGCGAGCGATTTCATCCGTCTAACGAGTCCATCATGCACGAAGCCCAAAACGCTCTGGTTTTCTCCCTGTTCCTCATTTTTACCGGCGCGGCGGCGTGCGCTACGTTGGCATTGTACGCCCGTCAGGCCTTGCCCATCGCCTACATCGTGCTGGGCATCGCCATCGGTCCCTACGGTTTTCGGTGGATCGACAATGCAGCCGCGATTGAAGAAATGGCGCAGGTGGGCATTATGTTTCTGTTATTCCTGCTCGGGCTGGATCTGTCGCCACAACGCTTGCTGCAAATGCTACGCAAGGCCACGCTGATTACCTTCGGTACTTCGCTGGTCTTCGCCATACTGGGCGCGGGAGTCGCCTGGTTGTTCGGCTATACCTTAGGCGAGTGCTTGCTGATTG
Organism: Gammaproteobacteria bacterium; assembly: GCA_024235095.1. NCBI lineage: Bacteria > Pseudomonadati > Pseudomonadota > Gammaproteobacteria > Gammaproteobacteria bacterium. The sequence continues at coordinate 146,058 of JACKNC010000004.1, read as the reverse complement.
GCGCGGCAATGACCTTCTCCAGCACCATCATCGGTCTCAAACTGCTGCCCACTCGCACCCTGCATCACCAGCATACCGGTGAGATTATCATCAGTATCCTGCTGTTGCAGGATTTGCTGGCGATCGCCATTTTGCTGCTGATTGAGGGACTGGGCGGACGCGGTTCCTCATTACAAGGACTGGGCCTGCTCATTGTGACGCTGCCCATGCTGCTGGGCTTCGCCTTCCTGGTTTCACGCTATCTCCTGATCCCGCTGATCCATAAATTTGACAAGATTCGTGAATACATCTTCCTGGTCGCGATTGGCTGGTGTTTATGCATCTCACAGATCGCCGCTCTCTTAGGACTCTCCTATGCGATTGGCGCATTCATCGGCGGAGTGGCGCTGGCTGCCAGCCCCATTGCCCTGTACATTGCGGAAAGCCTCAAACCCCTGCGTGATTTCTTTCTGGTGCTGTTCTTCTTCTCGCTGGGCGCCGGCTTCGACCTGGGTATGCTGAGCACGGTGTTCTTTCCCACCCTGGTATTGGGCGTATTGCTGATGGGGGTCAAACCCTGGGTGTTTCGCGGTTTCCTGCAATGGGCCGGGGAGCGACCGCGCATTGCCATGGAGGTCGGCGTGCGTTTGGGACAGGTGAGCGAGTTTTCACTGCTGATCGCGGTGCTGGCCCAACAGAATGAGCTGATCAGCCGGGAGGCGTCGTATCTGGTGCAGGCGACGACCCTCCTGACTTTCATCGCCTCGACCTATTATCTGGTGCTCACCTACCCCACGCCAGTGGCGATTTCCGACAGTTTGCGGCGGGATTAGCCCCTTGCAAGGGCGCTGGATGATCCAAGCAACAACTTTATTATGGATCAATCCAGCGCACATCCTCCAGTACGATCGACGGTATCGGCGTTTCTTCCCAGAAACCGGTCAGACGACGATGCATCAGGCTTAATTCAGGGAGCATGTAAAGAAAGACGTTCACGGCGTCTTCAGTAACCTGCTGCTGGGCTTCACCGAGCCAGTGGAGCAACTCTGATTCGCTGTGGGCGTTTAACACGTGCTCCCAAATGGCCTTAAATGCCTTATTGTTATAGTTGAAGTAGTAATCATCGCGGGCGTAGATATCGAGATCCATCGGCTCAATGTGAACAATCAGGGTGAGCGCATAGTTTTTTTGCTCGAACACCTCGCTCATCCAACGCCGCCAGTCCAGTTGTTCCACCTCGACCCGAAAACCCACTGCCTCCAGGTCCGCCGCAATTTTCAGACTGCCATACCGGCCATAATCGGTCGGTGGCGCTTTCAGCGTTACGGGCGCGCCATTTTCCACGCCGGCGGCGCGCAGCAGAGCGCGGGCGCGCGCCGGGTCGTAGGGGTAACGATTGACCAGATTGATGTAGCCAGGACGCCAGGGCGCGAAGTGGCTGCCAATCAGTTCCGGTTTGAAGGGGGGGCCGTACAAAGCGCTCAGCCGGACGCGGTCAATGGCGTGGGCCAGCGCTCGGCGCACCCGCAGGTCGTTGAAGGGCGGACGGGCGTTGTTGATAGCTAACAGCGTTTTGCCTTCAATCTTGCGTGGAATCATCTGGAAGTCTGGACGAATCAGGAAGCGATTCGTCAACGCCGTCACACTCATTAGTCCATCCACCAGTCCTTCGGCCAGCAGGGTCTCCTTTTCTGCGGCGGTCTGCATGTAGATGAACTCGGCGCGTCGCAAAGCCGGTTTTTTTCCCCAGTACGTGTCATTGCGCTCCAGCCAGGTCGAATGCCCGCGCTTCCAGTCCGCAAAGCGGAAGGGACCAGTGCCGACAGGGTGTGCGCCATTGTCAGCCGCCGTGTCAGGGTGCACCATGACGGCGGCAGGCAACGCCAGCGCAAATGGCAACAACGCATCAGGCCGTTTGAGTTGAATAATCAACAGATATGGCTCTTTTGCTTGCGCAGTTTCGATCTTTCCAAACCAGACTTTTTGCGGGTTTGCCGAGTTGGGTTCGATGATGCGGTTTATGCTGAACGCAGCCGTTTGCGCGTCGAAGGGCCGGCCATCGTGAAAGCGCACCCCCTTGCGCAACGTAAATGCGTAGCGCAATCCATCGTCTGATAAAGTCCAACCGGTCGCCAGCCGCGGTTGCAGGCGACCTTGGCCATCGATCACCGTCAAACCTTCAAATACATTGCACCAGGTGATTTCACCGGCGGAAGCTGAAGCGGTCCGCGTCGGGTCCAGGACTGGCGGCTCCAACTCAGTCCCCAGGCGAATGACATCGTGCGCTGCGACGGGCAGATTCAGGCCAACGAGCAGCATGCCAAAACCTAAAAAATGATACAGCCGCTTGATAATCATCAGGACATCACCTCTGGTGCGTCGCTCAAGTATTTCATAGCATTGAATAAGATGCTGGACGCGCGCACTTGATTACGTCCGCCATGTTTGGCGGTATACAGCGCTTCGTCGGCGGCACGCAGGGCGGCGTTTAACAAATGCTGCATTTGCTCCGGGTCTGCATCCTGCGGCAAGGGCAATCCTTCGATCAAGGTCAGGCCAAAACTCAGGGTGAGACGCAATGAGCCGCCATGATCGAGCGGCATGGGTTCGTCTGCGATGCGCTGCCGGATGCGGTCGAACACATCGCAGGCAATCATGATCGATTGCATTGGCGCCGCCACGCAAAACTCCTCGCCTCCCAAGCGGGCCAGCACATCGCTTTCGCGGAGACCGGCCTGAATCCACCGGACGATATGTTGCAGCGCCAAATCGCCGACAGCATGGCCATACCGGTCGTTAACGCGCTTGAAGTGATCGATATCGATAATGGCTATGCACAAAGGCGCGCGGCTGTGTTGCAGCAATTGGCGAGCGGCGACGTCGAAATGCCGCCGGTTAGCCAGTTGCGTCAGAGGATCGTGCTCAGCCAGAAAGGCCAGATCAGCATTGATCTGTTTCATGCGCGCTTCCTGCAACTGGATGCGCCTCACGTATCGCTTAACGGTGTAGGCCAGTTGCGCGACCTCATCATTGCCGCTGAGCGTCAGATCAGTGGGATCCACTTCATCTTGATCCACCGCTCGTTGCAACTTTACGACACGGTCCACTACCCCGTATTTGAAGTACAGACCAGCGCCGAGCGTGGAAAGCAATAAAAGAATGGTGAGGATGAAGAGATTTTGCTGATGATGTTGAATATCCTGGATAAGTTGTTCACTCTGGCTTTGCAGTTGTCGGCGTTTTGATGCCGAGAAATAGCTCATCAATACCGAGAGCTGGCTCGCTAGTTCGCGGTTATCCATCGAGAGTTGACGGATACGGCGAGCCTGTTCCTCCTGGTCGGGAGACACCGGTCCCTTGTCCGGGTGTTGCGCATCGATTCGATCACGCACCACCGCATTCAGCGTCTGGATGTTTTCTGACAGGCGGCGCTGCGCATCGGCGGCTCGTTCGATGAGGCGCCGATCTGGATCGGCGGACGTCAGTTCACCTGTTAGCTCGGTGATCCATGCCTGGCGGTCATTGAGTTCCATCACCGCGCGCCGGCGCTCAGCATGATGATCGGCGTGCGTCAGCATCAGTCCCAGGCCGATCAGCGTCTCGGTCTGCTGGATCAGGCGCACCGATGTCATCAACTCTTCAACCTCGACCTTGGTCAAACGCTCCTGACTTGCGCGCAGTCGATCGAAGACGCGGCCCGTCATAATCGTCGCCCCCATTGCCAAGATCGCTGCAAAGCTGAAAACGACGACAGTGCGAGCGGTCAGTCCGAAAATGATTTGCCTGCTCAAGGCTATCGGTAATCCGTGATCGTGTCCTGAAACTGATTCAAGTCCTGTCCAGCTAATTATAGTCAAGAATTGTTCCAGGGTGGCGCCGATCCGCAGAGTGACTGCCTGATTATCCTGACGCATTAAGTTCAATCATGACTAAAGGCATCCGCATCGGCGCAAAATCAATGATCGGCGGGCTCAGCCTGGGCTGTTTTACACAAATGATTGGCGTTTACTGCAATCTTTCCTATAATCGCCGCCATTTTTCGGCCGAACCGAATCCCAAAGGGGGGTTTGGCGCGACCGGACGTCCTTGGTGATCTCTCCGGTAAACGTCCCAGCAAGAGCGACGCGCGCAGCCGGATCGCAATGCATCTTACAGCACCACGTGATGCGTTCCGATCTTCCCCAGCTTTTTAAGTTGTACTGTAGGAGAGATGTTGATGCCTTTGCGTAGCGAACTGGCTGCCCGTTCTCTGGTGGATGCCTTGAGTGAGACCCCGATTATCTCCGGCCCCACTACTGCCAATCTGGAAACCCTGACCCCCTCGCGCCAGGAGCTGGCGAACGCCATCCGCGCCTTGAGCATGGACGCGGTGCAACGCGCCGAGTCCGGTCACCCTGGCGCTCCCATGGGCATGGCTGATTTTGGCGCCGTCCTGTGGAATGACTTTCTGCGCCACAATCCCGCCAATCCCAAGTGGTTGAATCGCGATCGGCTGATTCTGTCCAACGGTCACGGCTCGATGTTGTTGTATTCGCTGCTGCATCTGAGCGGCTACGACCTGACCATGGATGACCTGCGCAACTTCCGCCGCTTGGGTACGCGCACCCCCGGTCATCCTGAATACGGTCTGACGCCCGGCGTGGAAACCACCACCGGGCCACTGGGGCAGGGTCTGGCCAATGGCGTCGGTATGGCGCTGGCCGAACGGGCGCTGGCTACGCGCTTCAATCGTCCTGGATTTCCCATCGTCGATCATTACACCTACGTTATCCTCGGTGACGGCTGCCTGATGGAGGGCATTTCCTACGAAGCCTGTTCGTTGGCCGGCACCTGGGGGCTGGGCAAGCTGATTTGTCTGTATGACAGCAATGACATTTCCATCGACGGACCGGTCAGCGGCTGGTTCAGCGAGAATATCGTCAAGCGCTTCGAGGGTTTTGGCTGGCATGTGATCCCGAACGTCGATGGCCACGATCCGGATGCCGTACACTGGGCCATCAAGCAGGCGCACGCCTTCACCGGCAGCCCCACCTTGATCGTGTGCAAGACCACCATTGCCTGGGGATCGCCGAATAAGGGCGGCAGCGAAAAATCGCACGGCGCGCCACTAGGGGCCGCTGAGGTCGCCGCGACCCGTGAGAACATCGGTTGGCGACATGCGCCGTTCGAGATTCCCGACGAGTATTACCGGGCCTTTGACGCTCGCGCCAAGGGTGCTGACTGGGAAGGCGAATGGAATGAAATGTTTGCCCGCTACCGCGCGGAATACCCGGAAGCGGCGGCGGAACTGGATCGGCGCCTGGCCTGCGGCTTTCCCCCCGACTGGGAGGAACTAGCCTGGAGCTTCATTCAAGCTACTCAGGAACGTCACGAGGACCTGGCTACGCGGGCCGCTTCCCAGCGCGCGCTGGAAGCGTTCAATCCCCATTTTCCCAGTCTGGTCGGTGGTTCCGCCGATCTCACCGAGTCGACCGGCATTCCTTGGATCGGCTGTCGCCCGGTGGATTTCGAGCATCCCGACGGCAATCTGATTTACTATGGCGCTCGCGAGTTTGCGATGAACGCCATTATGAACGGGTTGGCGCTGCATGGCGGCTATGTACCGTTCGGCGGCACCTTCCTGATGTTCGCCGATTACGGGCGCAGCGCCATTCGCATGTCGGCATTGATGAAGCTGCGTTGCGTGTTCGTTCTGACCCACGATTCCATCGGTGTCGGCGGCGACGGTCCCACGCATCAACCGGTCGAACATGTCGCCAGCCTGCGCATTATCCCCGATCTGTCGGTATGGCGGACCTGCGACACCACGGAGACGGCGGTCGCCTGGAAAGCGGCGCTGGATCGCACCAATGGCCCCACCGCCCTGATTTTCACCCGGCAAAAGCTGCCGCATCAGGATCGTACGCCGGAGCAGGTGCGGGCCATTGCCCGGGGCGGCTACGTGCTGCTCGATTGCGGCGACGATCCCGAAGCGATCATCATCGCCACCGGTTCCGAAGTGCAATTGGCGATGGAAGCCGCCAAACGGTTAAACGGCCAGGGTCGGCGGGTGCGCGTGGTCTCCATGCCCTCGGTGGATGTGTTCGACGCCCAAGATGCAGCTTGGCGCGAATCAGTGCTGCCCGCGAAAGTGACCCGGCGCGTGGTGGTCGAGGCGGGCGTGACTGCGCCTTGGTACAAATACGCTGGTACGCAGGGCGCGGTTATTGGCATTGACTGTTTCGGCGAGTGCGGTGCGCCGGAAATTATTTTCCAACATTTCGGTTTTACCGCTGAACGGGTTGCAGCTACCGTGGAAGCACTGTTCTAGCTTATGCTGTTTTTTAATGAATCCGGTCTACACTTGATCGTGTTGGGTGGGTGATGACGCCCGCCTGTCTTCTGATGAAAACCACTGTGATGTAAAAATGGAGGAAAGCATGGCCATTAAAGTTGGCATCAATGGGTTTGGCCGTATTGGCCGCATGGTGTTTCGTGCTGCCGTCAAGAATTTTTCCGACATCGAAATTGTCGGGATCAACGATCTGCTCGAGCCGGACTACCTGGCTTACATGCTGCAATATGACTCTGTGCATGGCCGCTTTCAGGGCGAGGTCTCCGTCGACGGCAACACGCTGGTCGTCAATGGCAAGAAGATTCGCCTGACCGCCGTCAAGGATCCCGCCGAGCTGAAGTGGAGTGAAGTGGGCGCTGACATCGTGGTCGAGTCCACCGGCCTGTTCCTGACGAAAGAAACCTGCCAGAAGCACATTACGGCGGGTGCCAAGAAAGTCATCCAGAGCGCGCCTAGCAAGGATGACACCCCGATGTTTGTCTACGGCGTTAACGACAAGACCTACGCCGGTCAGACCATCATCTCCAATGCGTCCTGTACCACCAACTGCCTGGCCCCGGTGGCCAAGGTGCTGAATGACACTTGGGGCATCAAGCGCGGCCTGATGACCACTGTTCACGCTGCCACCGCCACCCAGAAGACGGTGGATGGTCCCTCTAACAAGGACTGGCGCGGCGGTCGCGGCATCCTGGAGAACATCATCCCGTCGTCGACCGGTGCCGCTAAGGCTGTGGGCGTGGTCATCCCCGAGCTGAACAAGAAGCTCACTGGCATGGCGTTCCGCGTTCCCACCTCTGACGTTTCCGTGGTCGATCTGACGGTGGAACTGAACAAGTCAGCCAGCTACAAGGACATTTGCGCGGCGATGAAGGCTGCCTCTGAGGGTGCGATGAAGGGCGTATTGGGCTACACCGAGGATAAGGTCGTCGCTACCGACTTCCGTGGCGAGAGCTGCACCTCCACCTTTGACGCTGACGCCGGCATCGCCCTAGACGATACCTTCGTCAAGGTCGTGGCCTGGTATGACAACGAGTGGGGTTATTCCTGCAAGGTGCTGGAAATGGTCCGCGTCATGGCCAAGTAAGCCGTCGCCACTCCCTGGCGGTTCACAACCTGATTGAACCCGCCCCCGCCGTCTCGCGCCTTGCGCCCAGTCGGACGGGGGTTTTGTTTGGAGAAAGTGAAGACCATGAATTTCAAGCGCATGACTGATCTTGACCTCGCTGGCAAGCGAGTTTTCATCCGTTCGGACCTGAATGTGCCGGTCAAGAGCGGCAAAGTCACCTCCGACGCCCGCATTACCGCGTCGATGCCGACCATCGAATTTGCGATGAAGGCGGGTGCCAAGGTGATGGTCACGTCCCATCTGGGTCGCCCGACCGAAGGGCAATTCTCGGAAGAAAATTCACTGCAACCGGTCGCTGACGTGATGTCGGCCAAGTTGGGCAAGCCGGTGCGGGTGATTCGCGACTGGGTCAACGGTGGCTTTGAAGTGGCTGACGGCGAAGTGGTGCTGTTGGAAAATTGCCGCGTCAACAAGGGCGAAAAGAAGAATGTCGAGGAGACAGCGAAGAAATATGCCGCGCTGTGCGATATTTTCGTTATGGACGCCTTTGGCACCGCCCACCGCGCCGAGGCTTCCACGCATGGCGTCGCCAAATTTGCCCCGGTGGCCTGCGCTGGCATTCTGTTGACCGAAGAACTGGACGCGCTGACTAAGGCGCTGGCTACGCCGGCCCGCCCAATGGTCGCCATTGTCGGCGGCTCGAAAGTCTCGACCAAGCTGACCGTGCTGGAAAGCCTGTCCGAAAAGGTTGATCAGCTTGTCGTCGGCGGCGGCATCGCCAATACCTTTCTGGAAGCGGTCGGCAAGAATGTCGGCAAATCGCTGTCTGAACACGATCTGGTGCCTACCGCGCAAACGCTGATCGAGAAGATGAAAGCGCGCGGCGCAAACATTCCGATCGCCGTCGATGTAGTTTGCGGGAAGAAGTTTGACGCCGCCGAGCCGGCGGTGCAGAAAGATGCGGGTTCGGTTGCCGATGACGACATGATCTTCGACATCGGTCCCAAGAGCGCCCAGGAACTGGCGGACATCATCATGAAAGCCGGCACTGTGGTGTGGAATGGCCCGGTGGGCGTGTTTGAATTCGATCAGTTCGGCGACGGCACCAAGAAGGTCGCTGAAGCGATTGCGGCAACTTCGGCCTTCACGCTGGCCGGCGGCGGCGACACTATTGCTGCGATTCAAAAGTACAACATCTATGACAAAGTGTCGTACATTTCTACCGCAGGCGGCGCGTTCCTGGAATTCTTGGAAGGCAAGGTATTGCCTGCCGTCGCCATGCTGGAGGAGCGGGCTAAAGGCTGATTCTCGATTCTGTTAATGAATGCAGCGGCGGCCTCCGGGCCGCCGTTTTTTTAGATCGCCTGGTCAAGCAATTTCGACATTCATCATTTTCCTTATCCATACTGATAGTCATGTAGGCTTATGGAGTCTTGATAAAGCTATCTGCTATAGCCTTGCCAATGATTATCCCTACATTATCAACGAACTGAGCGTTAATCGAATTGTCTAACTATAGTTAAACAGTTTTTAAATAGTTTGGAAAACTGCCGCTAGCGCATCAAAGAGATTTTGAAAATTTCCAACAATTTTCCTCAACTTTCCCTTAAGAAGTGCCCAGTAGTTTTCGATAGGATTTAAATCCGGAGAATAAGGAGGTAAAAACAGCAATTGATGGCCATGGTCTTCAATAATTTCTCTCATCTCTTCCGATTTGTGAAAACGGGCATTATCCATCACGATAATGCAATTTTTTGGAAGTACAGGGATTAGGCATTTCTCAAGCCAAGTATTGAATATCTCCGTATCTGTATAAGATTGATAGACGAGTGGCGCAATAATTTCATTGTGAAGTAGTCCACCTAACACGTTCAGCTTTTCAGTAGGTCTGCTTTTCCTTTTACCAACAATGAGTTGGCCTCGTGGACTCCAGCCCTATTCATTTCTAACATTATTATGAAATCCAGATTCATCCACATAAACAACCTGTTGAGACGCTTCCCCTCGGGATGCATTCGCCTCTAATTGCTGGGCAAACTCCGTCCTTTTTTGTTCATCCCTTTCTTCGTAGAGAAATTGTTTTTTTTTAGGCTCAATATGGATTCCAGGCTGTTGAAGATGGCTCGCCCTGCCAAGGGACAGGATCTACACTGAAGAGGTTTTGAACCGCCGCGCTCCAGGTTTCCCGTCGATGATCAACCTTCAGAATCTACTGGACGATGTCCGGTGTTACGAAACGGTCCGCCAACTGCGCTGGCCCGATGGGGTTCACTGCCCCCATTGTGGGGCGGCGAACGTGACGAAGCAGGGTCACGACACGACCCAACCGGCGCGACAGAAATATCGGTGTGCTGGGTGCCATCGCTCTTTTGACGATCTAACCGGGACGGTGTTGGCCGGCCACCACCCGCCGTTACGAATTTGGATATTATGTTTATATTTTATGGGTTTGAACTTGTCTAATGCCCAGATTGCCCAAGAGTTGGCGTTGAATCCGGAGACGTGCAGCGGATGACCGAGCAACTGCGCCAAGGTATCGTCGCCCGCCAACCCGAACCCACCTTGGCGGGGGAAGTGGAATGCGACGAGGTCTATATGGTGGCCGGGCATAAAGGGCATCCGGACGCGGTGAAAAAAAAGGCCGCCGCGGGCGGCGTCGCCGGCTGAAGGGGGCACGGGGTCGAGGCACCCTGGAGCAGGAAAAGCCGCCGATTCTCGGCATGATTGAGCGCGGCGGCGCGGTGGTCGTCCGGATGCTGGATAATGTCCAGCAAGCGACCATCCAACCGCTCCTTCAGACTTTCATCGCCCCGGGAACCCGGGTGTATACCGATGAATATGCAATCTATAACCCATTGAAGGATTGGGGCTTTGATCATCATACGGTGTGTCACAGCCGGGGTGAATACGCCCGCGACGACGATGGCGATGGCTTCCATGAGATTCATGTTAATACCGCTGAGGGTTTCTGGTCCCTGTTGCGTTCCTGGTTGCGACCCCATCGAGGAATTTCGCAAGAAAAGCTGCCGCTCTACCTGGGCTTCTTTCAGTTCGTGCATAACGTCCGCATTCGGGGCAAAGGCTTGCTCAGACCTCTCTTGGAACTGCTGGTCGCCTATAGGCTTGCCAACGATTATCCCTACATTATCAACGAACTGAGCGTTAATCAAATTGTCTAATAACTATAGAAGACCTCTTTAGAGACTCTAAATTTATAGAGGAGGTGCGGCAATGAACGCGGAATGGATGTTTGATGCACGTAAAATACCGGATGAAGTGATGAATTACATCCGGCGTATTGCGGTTCGCGCGGTCGAAGAGAAGCATTATGGTCCGGAGCTTGTTGCTGATTTTTTGGGTATCGACCGAACGAGTATTTATGATTGGCTTCGCAACTATCGTTATGAAGGAGAAGAAGCCCTGGATACCCGGAAAGCGCTCGGCGCCACGTGTGTGATGACTCCGGATATTGATCGATGGTTAAAAGAAACGATACTCAATACGACGCCGGCGGATCATGGCTATGATACGGTTTTATGGACTTTAGAGATCATGGTTAATTTATTGAAAGAGTACTTTGGTTTATGGGTATCGGATGCCACGGTTCGTCTGCATTTACATCAATTAGGACTGAGTTGTCAAAAACCTTGTTATCATGCCTTAAACCAGGATCAGGAGGAAGTTAAAAAGTTTATTAATGAAGAATTTAAAGAGATTCAGAAGCGGGCTCAAGAACTTGGAGCGGATATTGCGTTTCAGGATGAGTCATGGGTTCAAGGCCATACGCGTTCTGGACGGACGTGGGGCTTAGTCGGTCATCCGCCTGAAATTAAAGTGAGTGATGACCGGGGTGGGTTTCACATTTTATCGATGGTTACGGCGACGGGCGAGTTAATATTTGAAGTGACCACTCAAAAATGAGTGAGTGGGGTTTTCATTGCCTTTTTAGAGAAGGCATTAGAGGGTCGAGAGCGCCCATTAATTGTCATCACGGACAATGCGTCTTATCATACCTCGAAAGAAGTCAAAGCCTTTCTTGAGACGCATCGAAAACAAATCCGCTTGTTCTTTCTTCCCCCCCACTCGCCAGAGTTAAATCCGGATGAACAGGTTTGGAATGAGATCAAAAATGATCATCTGGAAAAGGAGCCAATTAAAAACCGGGCTGATTTCAGAGCGCGCGTTTATTCTGCTTTGGAAAAGCTAAAAGAATTTCAGGAAAGGGTCAAATCATTTTTTAGGCTCCCTGATACTCAATACGCTAATCCTGAAAAAGCTCCAGCATGATTTTTGTGGGGATAACTATTAGCAAGACAATAACAACTCGATTCCTTGTAGGGCCGCAATCGGTTTCAAATACGCATATGATTTATCACCATACGCTCTATTTTCGGGTAAGTAAGGTAATAGACTCTCCAAAACTTTCCCATCATCTTCATTAGCAGGAGTGATGCCGATATAATCAGGAAAAGGTAAGCTGCCGATCTGCTGCTGGCCTAAAACATGCAATTTTACGCCATAATAATACAGCTTCTTCGATGCACAGTAGCCCCGACTGGCATACTCTAGAGCAACGCGTGCATTGAAGCTATGCCCTTGCTGAGCAAGAATAATCGGTTGAGAATCCAGCAACCAATCACCCAAAATAGGGCCACGGGCCGACAGAATTTCGACGAGCGGCGCGAAAACATCACAGACTTTATTCACCCGTTGCACAAATCCAGGATACGAGGGCAAATTCGGAAACCAATCACCCAGATGACGTTGAGCTTCGTCATAGATCGTTTTAATTTGACTGTGTTTACTTATAATCCCAAATAAGAAAATAGTAATCACCTCTTCATCCGTAAATGATAGATCGCAGTAAGGACTAAATCTTTGGCAATAAACCCAAAGCTCTTCTTGATAGTGTTTGCAAACCATATCATAAAGGGTAATTAACTGAATTTGCCAGTCCATCGTAGCCGCTCCAATAGGTGTGGTGAGAAGCACCTATTATACAATGGACTGGCAATCTAATTTATCCAATACCGTTAGCTCTTAATTCGCATACAATGATGACAGGATACGTGTTTATCAACCCGCCTCTCTCTTAATTTCATAGAATTTTTGTCTTGACAAGGGGGAGTATCTTACACCTCGACAATGGTCGTTTTCATAAAGCCCAGAAATTGACGATTCCTGATCATGTCGTTTTGTTATTTCAGCCTCCCTATAGTCCCGATGTGAACCCTATTGAACGTGTTTGGCAATCCTTCAAAGATACGTTGGGATGGTTAAATTTTAAGAATCTGGATCAATTGCGTAAAGAACTCGATGAGATTATCCGATCGATTCTCCCTGATGAACTGGCGTCCTTAACGGGGTTTAATTTTATTCTAACTGCTATAAATAACAAAACATAATGGTAAGTGGTATGATTTTGATTACGGCGCGGGTGAATTGAGATGCATAAGGACGCTATCAAAACGATGGATTCTCAGGTCACCCCGGAAATCCGCGCCTCCTGGCAAGCGCCCGCCTTCGACATTCCCTTATGGCAAGGTCAACGCCATCCCTGGTGCGTGGTGATTCCCGTTATCAGCGAAGGCGAACGTATCGGTCAACTGCTCGACCGGATGCAAGCGCTGGAAATCGCTAATCTGGCGGATATTCTGATTGTCGATGGCGGCAGCACCGACGGCTCGCTGAACACGGATGTACTCCAAACTCAGGGGGTGCGCGGTCTGTTGGTCAAAACCGGCCCCGGCAAGCTTAGCGCCCAATTGCGTTGCGCCTACGCCTTCGCTCTCGACCAAGGTTACACGGGCATTATCACCATTGATGGCAACAACAAGGACGACCCGGAAGCCATTCCCTGTTTCATCGAAGCTTTGCAGAGTGGCGTGGATTTCGTCCAGGCTTCCCGTTACCTGCCCGGCGGCGTGGGCGAAAATACCCCCCGGCTGCGCGAGTTCGCCATTCGCTGGCTGCATGCGCCATTGTTGAGTCTGTTTTCCGGATTCCACTGGACCGATACCACCCAAGGGTTCCGAGCTTACCGTCGAAGATTACTGCTCGACCCGAAAGTTGCCCCGTTCCGGGACATCTTCTTAACTTACGAACTGCTCGCCTATCTCTCCTACCGTGCGCCAAAGTTAGGTTATCGCTGTATCGAACTGCCGACCACCCGCCGCTATCCGGCTACCGGCGAAGTACCGACCAAGATCAGCAGTTTCAAAGGCAATTTGGCTGTGTTAAAAATCCTCATCCGGACCTGTTTTGGGGCTTATAACCCCGTTTCGTGATGAGTTGCTCACTCCCCGGCAACCACCCGCTCCACTCGCTGAAAACCGCGTGGCAGAGGTTTGCCTCGCCGGCCTCGTTCGCCCATGTACCCTTCGAGATCCGACGGTTTGAGCTTCATATCCCGTTTGCCGGCGGTCAGTACCAGACTCCGTTCTGGCGGCGCGAAGCTCAGGGCAATCAGTCGCTCCTGACCCGGCAGGTCGATAATCTTGTTACCCTTGCCTTTGGGCAAACGCGGCAAGTCTTTGACCGGGAACAACAACAACCGTCCGCCGCTGCCAATAGCCGCCAACCGGTCAGTTTCCAATCCAGTAATCAATAATGGCAGCAAAATTTGCGCGCCTTCCGGCACGGTCAACACCACCTTGCCCGCCTTGTTGCGGGTCAGCAGGTCATCAAAGGCGCAGATAAAGCCATAACCGGCATCGGTCGCCAACAGATAAAGGTCTTCGGGATTGCTGAGCAGCACCTGGAGAAAAGCCGCGCCATTCGGCGGACTGAGCTTGCCGGTCAGGGGTTCGCCATAGCCGCGCGCCGAAGCCAGTCCCGCCACCGGCAAGGTGTAGGTTCGACCAGTCGAGTCGAGAAATACGGCGGACTGATTGCTGCGGCCTTGCGCTTGGGCCAGAAAACCATCGCCGGACTTGTAGCTGAGCGATGAGGCGTCGATTTCGCGGCCCTTGGCGGCGCGCACCCAGCCTTTCTGCGACAGCACCACCACCATCGGCTCGCTAGGCGTTAAATTGGTTTCATCCAGCGCCTGCGCCGGTCGCCGCTCCACCAGCGGACAACGGCGCGGATCGGTGTAGCGCTTAGCGTCGTCCTGAATCTCCTTGCGAATGAGGGTTTTTAAGCGCTTTTCCGAACTGAGCAGCAGTTGCAACTGCTCCTGCTCCTTGCGCAACTGATCCTGTTCGCCACGCAGTTTCATCTCTTCCAACCGGGCCAGATGGCGCAGCTTGGTTTCCAGAATCGCCTCGGCCTGTGCATCAGAGAGTTGGAAACGGGCGATCAGCACCGGCTTGGGTTTGTCCTCGGTGCGCAGGATGCGAATCACCTCATCCAGATTGAGATAGGCGACCAGCAAGCCTTCCAGGATATGCAAACGCTGCTCGACCTGATTCAGGCGAAACTCCAGCCGCCGGCGCACAGTAGCCACCCGATAGCGCAGCCATTCTTCCAGGATTTCCTTGAGATTCTTGACTTGGGGCCGGCCATCCAGGCCAATCATGTTCAGATTCACCCGATAACTTTTCTCCAGATCGGTGGTGGCGAATAGGTGATCCATCAGTAAATCCACGTCCACCCGATTGGAGCGCAGCGCCAGCACCAGGCGGATCGGGTTTTCGTGGTCGGATTCGTCGCGCAAGTCCTCAATCATCGGCAGCTTTTTGTCGCGCATTTGCGCAGCAATTTGCTCCATGATCCGCGATCCGGAGACCTGATGCGGCAGAGCGATAATCACTACATCGCCGTTTTCCCGCTCAAAACGGGCGCGCAACCGCACCCCGCCATTGCCGGTCTGGTAGAGCTTGCCGAGTTCGTCGCGGGGCGTGATGATCTCCGCGCCACCGGGATAGTCCGGGGCCAGAACAATTCCACAGAGCGCATCCACGCTAGCTTCGGGTTCATCAAGCAATCGGATGCTGGCGGCGGCGATTTCGCCGAGATTGTGCGGGGGAATATCGGTAGCCATGCCGACAGCGATGCCGGTCGCGCCGTTTAACAACACATTCGGCAACCGGGAGGGCAGTAGCACCGGTTCATCCAGCGTGCCGTCAAAGTTAGGCGTCCAGTCCACGGTGCCTTGGCCCAGCTCGGACAGCAACACTTGTGCGAACGGCGACAGACGCGCCTCGGTATAGCGCATGGCGGCAAAGGACTTAGGATCGTCCGGCGAACCCCAGTTGCCTTGCCCGTCGACCAGTGGGTAGCGATAGGAGAAGGGTTGGGCCATTAAGACCATCGCTTCGTAGCAGGCGGAATCACCGTGCGGATGATATTTTCCCAACACGTCGCCGACCGTGCGGGCCGATTTTTTGTGCTTAGCTACGGCATTTAAACCCAGTTCAGACATAGCGTAAACAATGCGCCGTTGCACGGGTTTTAATCCGTCGCCAATATGCGGCAGCGCCCGGTCGAGAATGACGTACATGGAATAATCCAGGTACGCCTTTTCCGTGAATATTTTGAGCGGTAAACGCTCGGTGGCGTCGGCGTTAAACAGGGCGAGTTCAGTCATTATTAGGTAGGTTCAATGATGAATTGGGAAACAGCTCAGTCAGATCGATCACCGCATCCGGGCAAAGCAGTGGCGCAATTTTTCCGGTGCATTGGCTAGTTTTTTGTTGATAGATTCCATCAACCGGTTCACGATAGATTTCCAGTTGCCGATTTTGAATATCGAGCAACCAGACTTCTGGAATGCCATTTTTGGCGTAGAGGGGAACCTTGACATCACGGTCATAGCGCAATGTACTGTCGGAAACTTCGATCAGTAACAATACATCTTCCGGGTGTGGATGAGTCTGTTCATAATCATCATCTCGCCAACGCAGTAGGGCGATATCGGGTTCAGGTTCTTCATAATCGCCGAGCACAACCGGGTCTTGCGCCGCGATAATCGCCTGATCATCGATGACTTTGGAAAACAGGCGAATGCAGCGTTTTACATGACCCCCATGCGGACTTCCAATCGGCGCCATTTCAATAATCTCCCCGTCAATGAGTTCCACTCGCGAATCTTCGTTCAATAAGCCGACTTCCGCCATTTTGTGATATTCCATGACAGTCCAGCGATGGCGCGGTTGAAGGTTCAATAATTCCCGTTGTGCTAATTGTGTTGACATAGCAGGCTCTCCGCTCAATAAACATTAAGGGTTCTGCAAACGGGCGCGTTCCCGATTCAGCGCCAGCAAGCGCCGCAGTATTTCCTCATCGCTCAAATCAACTGGCCAACCATAAGCGGTGGCGACCGTTGCATCCAGAGTTTGATGTGCATTGACCAGCCAGGTTGGGCGCTGGTTGTACAGGTTCGTCAGAGTACGCTTTTTCAATTCGGCGGCGGCGTGATCGTTCACGGGCAACAAGCGGTCGGGATAGCCGAGCACGATTTCTGGAACACGCTGCACCCACTCCGGGGGATTCAGCCAGTTCTCGCGCAATGCGTTGAGTTGACAAGCGGCTTCGGCAATGGCTTGGGCGCGGGGATTTTCAGCATGTAGTCGTTCAGTCCCCTCCTTTGGCAAAGAGGGGTTAGGGGGGATTTTAGGTTGCAAGCCTTCGGGGAAAGGGAAGGTGTCGAAGCAGGTGGTGGGAGTGTAGCGGGGATCGTTGCCTTTACCAAGCCAAGTACAAGTACGCAACGCCCACAATTCATGAAAGCGCGAATGAAGAATGCCAAAGGTGATGTCATCGGAACGGGCGATGACAACCAGTTGGCCATCGCAAACAACTGGTGGATAGAGCCAGGCAAATAGCCGATGCTTTGCAACCCGAGGCGTTACGATGAAGCGAGGCAATCCGGTAATTGCCTGCCGCAAATCTGGCGCAGGTCTTGCCAGCAACCACCAGTGTTGACGTTCCATATCGCTGCGTACTGCATCACGCTGGGGTTTAACATTGACGAGAACATGCTGAAAGGGAGCCTCATAGAGCGCTGCTGCTGATTCCGACATATCTATACCAAAATCGACTATCCATGTATCTGAAGGACGGCGTGTTATATCCAGTCCATTTACCCACGGAAGTAAAACATCGGAATTAGGGCGGCCATTTGGATTGGGGAACAATAACCAGTGACGGGCAAGCTCTCCAGCTATGTCGAAAGAACCCTTCTTCATAGTGCCAATGAATGCTATTTTGACGTTCTCCTTCAATCCGCCTGCATCAGTCAAATCCATTTCGCCAGCATCCAGCGCCCGCCCCGTCAAATCCGCATAAATTTCTGCGACGGGCTGGCCGTTCAGAATCCCCCCGGCTTCGCCACCCCCCTTTGAAAAAGGGGGGTCAGCAGTATCACTCCCCCCTTTGAAAAAGGGGGGCTGGGGGGGATTTTCAAGGCTCTCCCCTTTGAAAAGGGGGGGTTGGGGGGGATTCCCAAAACACACCAGCGAGACCCGCACTGCCGCGCCTTCGTTGATCCACGGCTCATCACTCCAGGCGTTGAAAATGCGCGCGCGCTCCCTCCGCCCCTCACCCGCTTGCAGAAGAGGAGTGTCGATGATGCGTTCCAGCACCTTGCGATTCGCGCCGCCCCGGATAGAATTGGTCGCCACCAAACCCGCACGTTGCGCCCGGCCCTGCTCGATCAGACTCCGCGCTTTCTCGAACCAATAGCACACCAAATCCGCCCCGCCTGGAACCCGGCCCTGATAAACCTGCCGCAGCGTATGAACGTAGTCATCACCGAGTAGCCCCAGCACTTTGCTGCCGCCCAAAAACGGTGGGTTGCCGATAATGACATCCGCAACCGGCCACTCAGCTTCCCATGCTGAATTTCCCTCCTTGGATAAGGAGAGGTGGCCCGCAGGGCCGTGATCTAACGAGTCAGCCCTGCATAACAACGCATCCCGGCAGAAAATCTGCTCCAGCGGCTTCAAAATCGGTCGATCATTCAAACTGTAACCGCGCGACAGCATCCATTGAATTTCCCCGATCCACACCGTCACCCGCGCCAGTTCCGCCGCATATGGATTGATCTCAATCCCCCAAACCGCCTCCAGCCCCACCGCCGGAAAGCCGCGCTGCAAACCTAATTGTTCCGCCTCCAGCATCACCTGATGCTCTATATCCTTCAGTGTTTGCAGCGCCAAATACAGGAAATTCCCCGAACCACAGGCCGGATCCAGCACCCGAAACATCCGCAACCGCTCCAGAAAACTGTGCAGCGCCTGTTCCGCCAAGGCGCGTTTCGGTTTCTTCGCCGTCAGAAAATGAGCGATTTCCGCCTTGACCGTAGCCCATTCCGCCAACAACGGATCGCGGATGATCGGCTCAATCAACCGGCGAATGGATGCGGCATCGGTGTAATGCGCACCCAATTGACTGCGCTTGTCCGGGTCCAGACCTCGCTCGAACAGCGTCCCGAAAATGGCTGGCTCAATCGCCGCCCAATCCAGCAGCGCCGCCTGATGGACAATCCGCAACTCCTCGGTCTCCAGCGGAATTACGTCAGGATCGTTAAACAATCCACCATTGAACCAGGCAATCTCTTCCACGCCAAAGACGCCACCGGTGCTCATCGCTGCAAATAGAGGATGCGCCATGCTCACAAACCGTTCCGGTTGCCGCCGCGCCGCCGCCAGCAAGCGGGTCAACAACTCGCGCGGCAACAACCCCACGTCTTCAGCAAACATGCAGAACAGCAACCGGGTCACAAAATGCGCGACCCGCAGCGGATCATAACCGCGCTCGCGCAACTGCTGCGCCAACCCGCCTAGCAAGGCCGCCGCGCTTTCCGTCACCATCGGACAGGACAGGCCGGGCTTGAGCCGCTCCGGTTCAGTAAACGCCAGCTTCAGGAGACGACGCTGGTCGGGATGATCCAAATCATCCAGCGTCAATCGGTGAACGACATGCGCCGTGCTGGTAAAATTGGTATGAATCTCAATCGTCTCCATATCCGAGACGATTAACAGCGGCGGGTTCTCCAGGGCCAGCGCGTACTGCTGCAACTGCCGGAGCGCCGTCTGCAAGTCCTTGTGCTTGCTCTTGTACTCCCAGGCAAAACAACCCTTCTTCCACACATCCGCCCATCCCTGTCCCCCGCCGGTTTTCTTCGCGCCTTTCTCAAACGCAAACCACTCGCCGGACGGATCGGCATCCGTCGGCGCAGGCTCAGCCAGCACTGCGCATAAATCGTTGAAATGCGATTGCGCCGCCGCGCGCTCGGTCAAGGTCGCGCAGCGCCATTTCTGGATGAACGCTTGTGGGGTCATAGGGCAATTGCCCGTTTCATCATCAAGCCGACCGCCGACTGTTCGGGTCCTGAAGCGCTGCACTCAGCGATTCTCCGCGTAACAAGGCCCGGATTTGCTGAGCGGGCGCCGGACGACTCAGGTAATAACCTTGTATTTCATCACACTGATTTTCTTGTAAGAACGCCAGTTGCGCCGGATTTTCCACTCCCTCGGCGATTACCTTGAGTTGCATACTGTGCGCCATGGCGATCACCGCCATAGCGATCGCTGTATCACCCTGACTGGCAACGCTATCGCTGACAAAGGACTTGTCAATTTTCAACTGATCAATCGGAAAACGCCGCAAATAGCTCAACGAGGAATAACCGGTGCCAAAGTCATCGATGGACAGATGAACGCCGATTTTCTTGAGCGCATGCAAGGTAGCGATACAGCCCTCCACATCTTTCATAAACACGCCTTCAGTAATTTCCAGATCAAGATAGCGCGGCTCCAATCCAGTGTCTCTCAAAATGTGGTGAATTCGGTCGACCAGACCAGGCCGCAAAAACTGGCGAGGAGACAAGTTAACCGCCATGCGCAGTGGCGCAAGCCCTTCACGCTGCCACGCCCTTGCCTGTACGCAGGCGGTTCGCAGCACCCACTCGCCAATCACCTCAATCAAGCCCGTCTCTTCAGCCAGCGGCACAAATTCGACGGGCGATATCAGGCCCCGCTGAGCATGCCGCCACCGCAACAGCGCCTCAACCCCGATGATCCGGCCCTCTTCCAAATCCATCTGGGGCTGGTAGTACAGCTCCAGCTCCCGACGCTCCAGGGCGTGACGCAAACTTTGCTCCAGCCTCAGCCGGTCCAAAGCGCGCACATGCATGTCGTGGCTGTAGAACCGGATCATGTCGCGGCCACTGTCCTTGGCTTGATGCATCGCGAGGTTGGCGTTTTTCAAGAGCGCCTCCGTATCGTCGCCATCCTTGGGGAACAGACTGATGCCAATGCTGGCGGTAATGAAGCACTCTTGGCCATCGATTTCAAAGCAGGGCGCCAAGACATTTAAAGCTTTTCGCGCGAACGCCGCCGCCTGATGTCCCTGCCGCAGATTCTCCAATACAATGAAAAATTCGTCACCACTCAGCCGGGCAACGGTGTCCTCCCCACGCCCGCAGGCGAGCAACCGGGTCGCCGCCGCTCGCAGCAAGGTATCGCCCGCAGCGTGACCCAGACCCTCATTCACTTTTTTGAAATGATCCAGATTCACGCACAGCACCGCACAGATCCGCCTCGCGCCGCGGGCGCGAGCGAGAGCGCGCAGGAGCCGGTCTTGAAGCAAATGACGGTTGGGCAACTGCGTTAACCCATCATGCGTGGCCTGATACGTCATTTGCTGCGCCAAGCGGCGATTTTCAGTGATATCGCTGAATACAATGACCACGCCTGACGCCTTCCCCTGTGGGTCATGGATTAGCGTCGCCGCCGCCCGCACGGTGTATTCCTGGCCGCTGCGATTCGCTAGGAAACCTTCTTCCGACCACTGGAAGGCCGGGTTCCGTTGCCGGCATAACGCCACCAAATCCAGCGGAACCCGATGATCGCGATCATGGGCAAGGCGGAAAATGACGCCCAGCGGCTGACCTTGCGTCACGGTCTGTGCACAGTCGAGCAAGGACTCGGCCCTGGGATTAATGGATTTCACAACGCCATGAAGATCCGTGACAATCACTGCGTCATCAATGGACTGCAAGGTCGCCTGAGTGCGCGCCTGTTCCGCGAATAGCGCCCGTCTCGCCTGTCGCCAGCGCCATCCGATCCATAGCAGACACCCCAAGCCTTGCGCCAGCAGCGCGGCGGTCGGCGGCAACCAGCGCTGGAAGAGATGCAGCAATCCAAAGCTGACCGCCAGTGTCAACAGCAGCGTTGCTCCCGCCAGCACCAACACCCAGCGCGGCGGACATACGGTGTAGAAAGTCAACGGCAGAAAAACCAGCAATCCCGTCAGCCACAAGGATTTCCGCCGGGACAGCGGCTCGATCATGAGTCCCCGCTGCAGGGCGTCAAGGACATTGGCGTTGAATTCCACGCCGGACATCGGCTGCGCCTGACCGGAAACCGGCGTGGGCAGCATATCGCCCAAACCGGCGGCGGTGACGCCCACCAAAACCAGCTTGTCACGAAATACGGCGGGCGCAAAACGACCCTGTAATACATCGCTATAGGACACGCGCCGAAAATGTCCCGGTGGACCGGCGAAGGGGATCAGAACATGATAATCGCGCTTCCAGGTGTTCCAGCCATCGGACGATGTCGCACGGAGCGTCGGTGTGCGGCAGCCTGGCAGCACTTGCCCAGCGGTCGGATCGACCACCTCCAGCAGGGCCAGCGCCAGCGTCGGCCAATGCGGCGAATCAAGGCCCGCTTTCAGATAAATGCTACGAGCGATGCCATCCGCATCCAGATCTACGTCCACATGTCCGAGTCCGGCCGCTGCTTCCGCCAGGATCGGAATGGGCAAGGTCTCCATTAACGGGCCGTCCAGCCGAGCCTGCTCGCCAAGCACCGGTAAAATCACACGCCCGTTTTCAACCAATGCAGCGGCTAAATCCAGATCAGCCCCCGGATCGGCGCGCTCAGGTTCAGCGAATATAATGTCCAGCGCAATCGCCTTGGCGCCGGCTGCGGTAAGTCGGCGAATCAAGTCCGCGTGGCGGCGGCGCGACCACGGCCAGCGTCCCAGTTCGCGCAGACTCTGTTCGTCAATGGCGACGATGACCAGATCATCCGCTGGCGCTCGCGATCTGCTGGCCAGCTGGGCATCGTAAAACAGGTTATCCCAGCGCTCCAGCCAACTCGTATGGAACAGGATCAGGGCGCAGACGGTCAATAGCGCGATCAAACCAAGTTTTGGCCACCATTGCGCATGGAATCGATCGTTCACGCCCACCGGCGCCTACAGGGCAATGATCAGGACCAGAATCGTACCCAGACCAAACGGCCAATAGTTCCTGGGTGGAATGTCGATTCGTTGCACCGGCCCATAGGGCGCTACATAACCGTTGGGATCAATCGTGCGCATCCGCAGGTAATGAAAACCGGACTCAGGCCATGAAATCGCCAGTTGTGGCTTGTCCACTTGTTGATCAACGACGATTTCCTGAAAGTGGATATCCCTGGCCAGTTGCACTTGGTAGCTCTGATCCGGCAACCCCGCACTCCAGCGAAACACCAGAGTATCTCCGGTCGCCTCCGGCGGTCCTACTTCAGGAGTGGGCAACAGTCTGAACTGTTGCGGATCGCTAAATGGTCCGTGCCGGCCAGCGGCGTCGCGCGTCGCAACCCGCCAATAATAGACCCCTGGAGCCAATAGTTGCTCGGGAGTCAATCGTGACTGGGTTAAGTCCGGCAGGTCCAGCAGGAGCTTGGCAAACTGGGCGTCGCTGGCGAGTTGAAAATGATAAGCCACTGCCGCTGCCGATTCGGTCCACTCGAAAGTGGGGATTTTTTCCGGCACGGTGGCTTGGTGATCCGGTCGCACCAGGAACGGAGGTTCAGGACGGGCATGTAACCGGAACCGATGATAAGCATCGTACCCTTCCAGACCCTGCGCATCGATGCCGCGCACGCGCAGGACGTAGTCGCCATCCGGCAGATCGGGGCCGCGCACTTGCGGCGCCGAGGCGACGCCGTCGAACAGCAGTGCTTCAAATCGCTCGTCAGCTGCAATTTGGGCGCGATAAGCGGTTGCTCCTGGCAGTTCGACGAGACTGAACTGAATCGGCGTCCGCGTGATCTCGGTCGGCAAATTAACGACCGACGGCGCCGCCAGTAGTGGCCTGGCCATCCCCGGCGGTTGACCCTGGGTCGTCCGAGCGCCAAATCCCTGCGCCACTCTGCGCGTTGTCCGGGAACCCTTGAATTCTACGGCGCCCTTTAGTACTTCCGTTCGGGCGATGGCGGCCACCGGATCCATACTGAGCCGGTAATCGGTGCCGCGCACCGCTGAAACAGCAGCGGGCGTCCAGATTTCATAGCGCGTGCGGGGACTGCGGCGGGTCGTCACCTGATTGTCCACCCGGCCTTGCGGCAAGCTCAAGCGCGCCTCCATCAAAGAGTCTTCGCCATATTTATTCAGGGTGTTAATGACCAACTGGCTGTCAGCCTGTAGTAAAAGTCGTGAACCATCGCCAAACTCCAGCGTGGCGCTGCCATCGGGGCCGGTGCGAATTTCATCGCCACTGTGCAGCAGTTGACCGGAATCAACGGCTATCGTCTGCCCCGTAAATTTAATCGTTGCCCTGACCTGACCCTGCGTGCTTAAAACTCGCGTTGCAGTGGGTTGACCCTTGAGCCACGCGACGGGAATGCGCAGCTTCATCCCAGGCGGCAGGTAGTGGGGATCAGCTACGCGATTGAGCGCCTGCAATCGAGGCCAGTAGTTCATATGGATTAAATAGTCCTCGGTAATATTCCATAAATTATCACCGGGACGAACGGTGTAAATCCATTCCTGGGAATAAGCGGCCATGACTACGCCTAGCCAGAGATACAGCAGTAATCCTGAAAAGCCAACTTCTCGGATCATTGGTCTTGCGATTACTGGCCATAAAGCAATATGTGCTCGAATTTTCATCAGTTTTTATCCATTCTAAATTTCGGATATGATAAACAGGAGAATTACGCAATATTTCGTATTATAGATTTAAATTAACAGGTAGAAGCTGATGAGCGCCGTTCGTCCCACTCACTGGCCGATAAGCCAGTTTCCGGTCATCGATGACTGTCTGCACATTGGCGGCATGCCCTTAACGCAACTGGCGGCGAGGGTTGGACAAACGCCATTCTACGCTTATGACCGCCGCTTGCTGGATGAACGGGTCGCCCTGCTGCGCAAGCGCCTGCCGTCCGCCATCCAGCTGCACTATGCCGTCAAGGCTAATCCGATGTCCGCAGTGACGCAACATCTGGCCAGCTTGGTGGATGGCTTGGATGTAGCTTCGCTGGGCGAATTGTCTGTTGCCCTGGATACCGGTATGGACCCGGCGGAAATCAGCTTTGCCGGTCCGGGCAAACGTCCGCCTGAGCTCACTGCGGCGATCGCCGCCGGTATCACGATCAATCTGGAATCCGCCAGGGAACTGGAAACCGTGGCCCGTCTGGGACATGGGCTGGGCCGACAACCCCGGGTCGCCGTGCGGGTCAATCCAGATTTCGAGTTGAAAGCATCCGGCATGAAAATGAGCGGCGGCCCCAAACCCTTTGGGGTGGATGCCGAACAAACGCCGGCGCTGCTGCGGCGAATCGGCCAACTGGACCTAGATTTTCGCGGTTTTCACATCTTCAGCGGTTCGCAGAATCTGCGCGCCGAAGCGCTGATCGACGCCCATGACCGCACGTTTGAACTGGCGTTACGGTTGGCGGTGGACGCACCAGCGCCGGTGCGTATGCTAAACATCGGCGGCGGCTTCGGCATCCCCTATTTTCCGGGGGACACGCCGCTGGATCTGGAGCCGGTCGCGGCCAATCTGGATCACTGGCTGCCCACGGTCAAAGAACAATTGCCAGAAGCCCATGTCGTGCTGGAACTGGGGCGTTATCTGGTTGGCGAAGCGGGTATCTACGTCGTCGAGGTTGTCGATCGCAAAGTCTCGCGCGGTCATACTTTTCTAGTCACCAATGGCGGCCTGCACCATCATCTAGCGGCATCCGGCAATTTTGGTCAGGTCGTGCGCAAAAATTACCCGGTCGTGGTGGGCAACCGGGTTATGGGTAACGAACGGGAAATCGTATCAGTGGTAGGGCCGCTTTGCACGCCGCTCGATATTCTGGCTGATCGAATGGAACTGGCAAAAGCCGATGTTGGCGACCTGATTGTCGTATTTCAGTCAGGTGCTTACGGGTTGACCGCCAGCCCAGCCCGCTTCCTGAGCCATCCCGCTTGTGTAGAAGTTTTGGTTTAGCCATAGTTGAGTTTGTATAATGAAACTCCAGTTCACCAAGATGCACGGACTCGGCAACGATTTCGTGGTCATCGACGGCATCCGTCAGACTGTGGCGTTAGCGCCAGCGCAAATTCGCCGTTTGGCCGATCGCCGCTTTGGCATTGGTTGTGACCAGGTGCTGCTGGTGGAAGCATCTCAACGAGTGGATGCGGATTTCCGCTACCGCATCTTCAATGCCGACGGCGGCGAAGTCGAACAATGCGGCAATGGCGCTCGGTGTTTCGCGCGCTTTGTCCATGATCAGGGCCTGACTGAAAAACACGCGCTCCGGGTTGAAACGCTGGCCGGTTTATTGCAAATGCAACTCCTGCCGGATAACCGGGTGCGTGTGGACATGGGTCAACCGCGCCTGGAACCGGCTGACGCGCCATTCATCGCTGCCGAACGCGCTCCACGCTACCCCATCGCTGTCGATGGCATGGAGCTTGAAATCGGTGTGGTATCGATGGGCAACCCTCATGCAGTATGGATGGTGAATGATGTTGACCAAGCGCCGGTCGCGCATCTGGGGCCATTACTGGAACGGCATGACCGTTTTCCCCAGCGGGTTAATGTGGGCTTCATGCAAATCATCGCGCCGGACCATATCCGGCTTCGCGTCTTCGAGCGCGGCGTTGGCGAAACCCTGGCTTGTGGCAGCGGCGCCTGCGCCGCCGTTGTCGTGGGGCGGCTCTGGGGTCGGCTATCCCCTAGCGTCCAGGTGGATCTGCCGGGCGGCGCACTGGAGATTCACTGGGCCGGCGAAGGCGAATCCGTGATGATGACCGGACCAGCGGTCACTGTATTTGAAGGATGGATCGAGCTGTGAGTGAAGAACAGGAAATACCGGAATCCCTGGAGAAGGCAGACTTTGAGGAAGAGGCGGTCGCCTGGCTGCGCGATCACCCTGAATTTTTCACCCGTCATCCCGAACTGGTGGAGAGCCTGCGCATTCCCCATCCCTGCTGGCCCGCAGTATCACTGCTGGAATACCAAAATCGCTTGCTGCGAGAACACGTTCAGCGCCTGCATGATAAGCTGATGGAGCTGGTTAACATTGCCCGCGATAACGACCGTTTAGCGGAACGGGTGCAGCGTCTGGCGTTGGGTCTATTGGATGCGCGAGGCGGCCTGGATGAACTGCTGCACGGCATCAAGGCGATTCTGCGCGATGAATTCAAAGCCGACTGTGTCGCCTTGTGTCTAGCGGTGCCGCCAACTGTGTGTCTTAGCGCCGTAGAGGAGTTGTTGCGTCCGGATGTCGTCAGGCTGTTCGACGACGTCTTTCGCGCCGGTCGTCCTCAATGCGGTCTATTGAGTCCAGAGCAGGCTGCCGCCTTGTTTAGCGATGGGGCCTGCCATGCGATCTCAGCGGCGCTGATTCCCCTGGATAACGGACAATGGCGCGGTCTTCTGGCGGTCGGCAGCAGTGACGCCAACCGCTTCCATCCTGGCGTGGGGACGCTGTTTCTGGAACGCATCGGCGAGCTGGTAAGCCAGGCATTGCAGGCGCGATTGCTGGCGGAAGGCTGGCGGGCCATGCCTGATCCGCCATCGGCCCAAGGGGCGTGATCTTAATACCCCAGCCATTCATCGAGCCGGGCATGAGCTTCTTCCACACCCTGGCGAGTCGTTGCGGAAAATAACTGGACGGTGGCGTGCAAATAATCGGTTTTCAGCACCTTCCGTACCTGTTGCAATGCAGACCCTGCCGCACCCCGGCTCAGTTTGTCCGCCTTGGTCAACAAGATATGCACCGGCAGTTCACGGGCGACACAACAGTCCAGCATCCGCTGGTCCAGTTCGGTCAATGGATGGCGAATATCCATCAACAGTAGAAGGCCGCACAATGCTTGCCGCTCGCGCAAATAGCGCTCCAGCAGCGCCCCCCAGTGGCGGCGAATCGCCTCGGGCACCTGGGCATAACCATAGCCGGGCAGATCGACCAGATAACGATCCGGCTCTACTTCAAAGAAGTTAATCATCTGAGTGCGCCCGGGAGTCTTGCTGACCCGCGCCAGTTGACGCTGACCCGTCAGGAGGTTAAGCGCGCTGGATTTGCCGGCGTTAGAGCGCCCCGCAAAGGCGGCTTCCCGGCCAATATCGGGCAATAGTTGTCCGAACTCGTTGACGCTATTCAGGAAATGAACCGTTTGATAACGCCGGGCTGCTTTAGTTGCTGGTGTAAAAGGGATAGCATTGTCAGGGTTTTTCATTGAACTTGGAGGCCGAAACTGATATATAAAACCGCTGCTTTCGCAGGTGGGGATCGATCCAGTCAATACCGATTCCGCTGCGATCAAGCAAGGCTCGGTCGCCGGGTTACGCTAGATTTTGACTTCATACCGGCGGCAGGTCGCCTGAACCGAATTTCGTCATCGTACAGGAGCCTTCAAAAAATGAAAAAACTCGTTGTGATCGCCGCGACATGCGCATTGTTCGGTTCCGCGACCGCCGCGCTGGCTGCGGGCGACGCGACCGCTGGCAAAGGCAAGTCCGCGACGTGCGCGGCCTGCCATAGTGCAGACGGCAACAGCGTCAATCCCCAATACCCTAAGCTGGCTGGCCAAAGCGAGGGATACCTGCTCAAACAGCTTCATGATTATAAGAGCGGGGCGCGGGTCAACCCGATCATGGCCGGCATGGTCGCGCCCCTGAGTCCCCAGGATATGGAAGATTTGGCGGCTTATTTTTCCTCGCAACAGGTCGCGCGCGCCGCTGCTGATCCAGCGTTGGCTCCGGTAGGCGAAGCGATCTTTCGCGGCGGTAACCTGAACAGTGGGGTTTCCGCCTGTATGGCGTGTCATAGCGTCAATGGCGCAGGGATTCCGGCTGCCAAATTCCCAGCCATCGCTGCACAACACGCGGAGTATGTTGAATTGCAACTCAAGGCGTTCCGCGCCATGGAGCGAGCGAATGACGCAGGTCAAATGATGCGCAGCATCGCCGGTAAGATGACCGATCAGGAAATTAAGGCCGTCTCGTCCTATATTCAGGGTTTGCAGTAACTTATCGCCATAAGACCGGGTTGAACCGGGTTGGCTAGGCTAATTCAGGGCGGCTCTCGGGCCGCCTTTTTTGATGCTCATCAGGAAACCTCGATTCATGCTGCCGAAACTACAACACCGATTGACCGCTGAGGAGTATCTGTTTCAGGAGCGGCTTTCCGCAACCCGGCGCGAGTATCTTGATGGTGAAATCTTCGCGATGGCGGGTGCCAGTCGTCGGCACAATCAAATCTCATCCAACTTGACGCGCATTCTAGGCAATCAATTGGCGAATCGACCCTGTAGCGTCTATTCCAGCGATATGAAGGTTAAGATCGAAAAACTGAACAAGTACGCCTATCCGGATGTTCTCATCGTGTGTGGGCAACAACAATTCGAGGACGAAAACGAGGACGTTTTGCTAAACCCGTTGCTAATTATGGAGGTATTGTCGGATTCAACAGAAGCTTATGATCGTGGTGATAAATTTCTTCATTACCAGGGTATCCCGTCCTTGGCTGAATATCTGTTGGTTTCGCAGAAATCCTGTCGAATTGAACAATTCACGCGCCAGTCTGATGACACTTGGGTCTATTCGCAAAGTGATGAGATCAATGATGAAGTCGGATTGAAGAGCGTGGATTGCAGCCTGAAGCTCCAGGATGTTTATGCCAAGGTGGAGGTTTAGCCAAGCATTGATATTCTGTTCCTGCGGTGAACGGATTGCCGCTCACCGGGTCACATTCAGGCAACTTGCCTCGACTGCTCAAGGATTCCGTGAACGATACCACCGCTTGTAAGCCTGTCCGCCCGCGCGCCTTGAGCTGGGTGTGGCTGGAATTCTTCGGCTCGATGAATCTGGCCATTACCTTGCTGGTGGTGATCGCTATCGCCTCGATCATCGGCACGGTGTTGCAGCAGAACCAGCCTTATCCTGACTATGTGTTGAAATTCGGGCCGTTCTGGTTCGAGGTCTTCCGTCAGTTGGGCCTCTACGATGTTTACGGGACTGGCTGGTTCATCGGGATTCTTGCCTTTTTGATCCTGTCCACCAGCGTGTGCATCTACCGCCAGGCGCCGATTTTGTGGCGGGAGATGACCCGGTTCCGCACCCGAGTGCGTCTCGATTCCCTGCGCGGTTTTCATCACCAGGCGGAATGGCGATTGCCGAATCATGCCGTCGACGCGGTGCAGGAGACTGTTGGGCAGATGCTGCGCAGTCGCGGCTACCGCCGGCGAGTTGAAAATCATGGCGATCATCGAGTGATGGCGGCAAGCAAAGGTCGCTTTAGCCGGTTGGGTTATTTGTGCACTCATGCAGCGGTAGTGGTCATTGGGGTAGGCGGACTGCTGGATGGCAACCTGTGGTTGAAGCTCAAGGAATGGCGGGGCGATTTGCGTATCGAAACCCGTAACCTGGCTGCCCGTGACCTTCCCCCGGAAAGCCGGCTGGCACCGGGCGCGGTGCCCGCTTTTCGCGGCAATGTGATGCTGCCCGAGGGCGCCGCTGCGAACTTCGTCTTTCTGCGGGTGCGCGACGGTTTCGTGCTCCAGGAACTGCCGTTTGCTATCGAATTGAAGGACTTCCAGGTAGCCTACTATGACACGGGTCAGCCCAAATCCTTCGCCAGCGAAGTGTTGATCCATGATCAGGAGCATTTGGGCGAGCACCCTCTAAAAGCGACCATTCGCGTTAATCACCCGCTGGTTTATCGGGGCTACGCTATTTACCAATCCGATTTTGGCGATGGCGGCTCCCGGCTGGATCTGCGGGCCTGGCCGTTGATGGCCGCCCGTCCTGATCCCATTGCAGCGCAGGGGACTGTAGGCAACACGCTCAAGGTAGGGAGCCAGGATGCTGCACTGACGCTGGAACTGGACGAATTCCGATTATTTAATCTGCTGCCGGAACCCGACGCACAACCAGGCGATCGCAAGTTCCGTAATTTTGGACCCAGTTTTGCTTTCAAACTGCGCGATGCCACGGGCGTGGCCCACGAGTACTTTAACTACATGGCGCCTGCCCAATTAGAAGGCCGCTGGTTCTACATTAGCGGGATGCGCGCCCAGCCCGGACAGCCTTTTACCTATTTACACATCCCGGCGGATGCTAAAAACAGTCCCGAGCGTTTCCTGCGTTTTAACGCCCGGTTGCGTAATAAGGAATGGCTGCGCAGTTTGCTGGAGCGGTCGCCAGCTCCAAGCGACAATCCTGACTTCCAGCGTGATTTTAACCAGGTGCGTCTGAACCTGATTGAACTGTTCACTCAGGGCGGGTTCATGGCGGTCACCGAGCGCGCAAAAGCGGTAGTACCCGCCGAACGATTGAATGATGCGACCACCCTGTATCTCAACATTCTGCGTGATACGCTGGCGGAAGTATTTATTGAAGTGCTGCGCGATGAAGGAATGGACGTTAAACAAGGGATTGCCGAACGAGAGGATGCGTTTTTCAACGATGCGGTATCTGCGCTGGCGGTGCTGCCTGGTTACGGATCGCCGTTTTACCTGCAACTCACCGGTTTTCAGCAGGTTGAGGCATCAGGTTTGCAAGTGACGCGCAGAAGTGGCACATCCGTGGTTTATACCGGCTTTGCCTTGCTGGTCATCGGCGTTTTCGTCATGTTCTATACTTCGCACCGCCGGTTATGGATCTGGCTGGCGGATGAGGAAGGCGCAACTCACATGGTGCTGGCGGGTTCCAGCAGTCGTCGGCCCTTCGAGTTTGCTCATGAGTTCACCGAACTGCGAATGGCGCTTGAGAAACAGATAAGTGTTTGAGAGCGGGGAGAGTGGGCAAGTATGATTATGGAATTCTGTTAGCCTCATAATTGACTCATTACTACCTATTCAACTGTTAGCGGAAACCGATAAATACCTCATGTTCAAACCGGACTCGCCGATTCTGAATTTTCCAGCCAACCTTAATCGGCGGCAGGCTTTCTTTTTAGACGGAATGCGCCACGCCTTCGAGATCGCCCACCTTGCTTTTAATCGTCTAACCACAAACCTCGCTGATTTAGCAAAGTCCGATTCTGAAGGGGATCGCCCTAAAGGCTATGCAAAATACTATCTGGATGCCTGGGCATTCGTGGACGCAATAGACAGGCTGCTTGCCCTATGGAAAATGCAACCTAACGCAGATAGCATTCCTAAAGACTGGAGTTCTTCCAACTTAAAAAGCGAACTAGGCACGATTCGGGACATCCGAAACGTATCAGATCACTTGGCTCAACGAGCAGAGCAAGTAATCTCTTCGGGCACAGCAGCTCTAGGTGAACTAAGTTGGGTAAATGTAACGAGCATCGAGCCACCAATCATGAAATCCTACCTCATAAGGCCCGGTTTTCTGACTCCATCAATTAGAGGTCAGTTGAACATCCCGAAAAAGGAAATCATCGTACTTAATGGCTCAGCAAATGTATTACTGAAGGCACATACATACACTGCGGACCTTTCCTCGGCGTATGTCCGAATGGTTGACCTCGCCCGCTATGTCGAATTCAGCATCAAGCCGCTTTTCAGCTCTGCCGAGGCAAGCAAACCAATTGGAGGAGATCTCTTCGCGTCTTGCGAACTGGTCTTCCCAGAAACAACAAAATGAATTCGCTAACAAAATTATGAAGAAGATTATCGTGATTGCCATTGTTGTAGCGATAGGTTGGTATGGAAACTATCTATACAAACAATCTGGACTAGCATTCATGCAAAATTCATTGCCTAACATAGAATACACAAAAGAAACAAAATGCATTACTAAAGATGGTAGCGTTATATATGGAAGTGTGCCGTATGGAACTATATGTGAAAAAGTGGAGTCAGTTGAAGGCTCATTAACAGTCGTTTCTAGTGAATCCCCTGGTCAAAGAAAAGATAAATGGTATCCATCTTCTAATTCCAGCGAAGAAAATAGTAGAGCTTCAAGCTTCAAATGTGACGGCAGAACACATTGCTCTCAAATGAAATCTTGTGACGAGGCCATTTTCTTTTTGAGAAATTGCCCAGATGTCAAGATGGATGGAGATAATGATGGTGTTCCTTGTGAGAAGCAATGGTGTAGATAATAAGTATTTTATAGACTTTTCCTATCTTTTTTGAGACACATGGATTCTTCGATAGTTTCTATGAAATTGACGCATGTGACCGAAGATCAGTCTGGTGGTCCGGTTATAACTATTTTAATATCAATTGATTATGTTTGTAATTGGCCATTAGGCTAGCTTACTCCACAAGAATGCGAAGAGACCTATCTTTATTAATGATCTATTTTGGAGAACCTTTACGATGTCAGTCACGCGCGAAGCTATGTTGGAGCGACACTGGGAACAACCTTCGTTCGGTCAATGGTTGAACATTTGGAATGGACTCTGGACGTTGCTGGTGATGGCCGGTTCCATTTACATCGGGTGGCTTTACCACGCCTACATGGATGGCTACGAAATCGCCATTCAGACGGGCAGCACCGTGGCCTTGATTGCCTGGGGCGTTTACTGGAAACCGGCGCGATTCTTCACGCTGGCGGCTGTGGCGCTAACCATGCTGGCGTTATGGCGCTATGGCGCGGACTATGAACTGCGCCATAGCGATTTCTGGCTTAAATACTTCCTGGAAAGCCAAGCGGCGTTCATGTGGATGAGCGCCCTGTATGTACTGGCTACGGTCACCTATTTTACCGCGATGTTCGCTCACTCGGAATTTGTGGGTAAAACCGCGACCGCCCTGACCTGGTCGGCGACTACGATGGGCTTGACCGGCCTGCTGGTGCGCTGGCGCGAGTCCTATCTGCTGGGCGCGGATATCGGCCACATCCCGGTCAGTAATCTTTACGAAGTGTTCATCCTGTTTGCTCTGATTACTGCACTGCTGTATCTGTTTTACGAGGATCGCCATCGCACCCGCGCTATGGGAGGATTCGCTCTGCTGGTGATCAGCGCCGCCGTGGCTTTTCTATTGTGGTATACCTTCGACCGTGGAGCGCATCACATTCAGCCACTGATCCCGGCGCTGCAAAGCTACTGGATGAAGATTCACGTACCGGCCAACTTTATCGGTTATGGCGCATTCTCCCTGGCGGCGATGCTGGGCGTGGCCTACCTGTTGGGTGACTGGATCGGGACGCGCTGGCCAAATGGACGACTCGCGCAGGCGCTGCCGCCGTTGCCATTGCTGGACGATGTCATGTACAAGGCTATCGCCCTGGGATTCGCCGCCTTCACCCTCGCTACCATCCTCGGCGCGCTGTGGGCCGCTGAAGCCTGGGGCGGTTACTGGTCCTGGGACCCCAAGGAAACCTGGGCGCTGATCGTCTGGCTGAACTATGCCGCCTGGCTGCACCTGCGCATGACCAAGGGTTGGCGCGGCGCACCGATGGCCTGGTGGGCGGTGATCGGCCTGTTCGTGACGCTGTTCGCCTTTCTAGGGGTCAACATGTTCCTGTCGGGGCTACATTCCTACGGTACGCTGTAGGCGCTGTCTCTTTCATTTCTTCCACTGCTACTCACGGAGTTCCGCTGATGCCGAGCCTGTTTCGCCACTGGTTACTGATTCTATTGGCTTGCACTCTGCCACTCGCCGTACATGCCGCCGACCCGCCGTTTCAGGAGGGCAAGGACTATGTGCAATTGCCCACCCCGGTAGCGCCTGAAACTTCCGATAAAGCCGAAGTGATCGAAATGTTCTGGTACGGTTGTCCGCATTGCCACGATCTGGAGCCAAGCGTCCAGGAATGGCTGAAACGTAAACCGGATAACGTTGAATTCACCCGGATTCCGGTGGCTTTTGGAGCAAGCTGGGAGCCAGGCGCCCGGGCCTATTATGCTGCCGAGGCATTGGGGGTGCTGGACAAGGTCCACCAACCGCTGTTCGATGCCTATCACCAACGGCGCAAACTGAGCAACGAGGATGAACTAGCGGCATTTTTCGCCGAGCACGGCGTGGATCAGGAGGCGTTCCGCAAGGCGTATCAATCTTTTCAGACCGAAACCCAGTTGCGCCGTGGCAACCAGTTAGCGCAGCGCTTTGGGGTGCGGGGGGTGCCAGCAGTGATCGTCAACGGTAAATACGACGTGCGTTCGCCACGCATGTTCGAGGTCGTGGATTTCCTGATCGCCAAGGAAGCTAGCCCGCAAAGCTGAAAATGCAGGGAGGGGGCATGGCTGATGATCATCACCCCGGACCGCAGCGGTTGCGGTTACTGAGCTACAACATTCAGAGCGGACTGAGCACCAACAAATATTCAGAGTATCTGACCCGCAGTTGGAAACATCTGGTGCCAGTTCCATCGCGAATGACCAATCTCGATGGCATCGCTCGCATTCTGGCGAATTACGACCTGGTCGGCCTACAGGAGGTGGATGCGGGCAGCCTGCGCAGCGGTTTCGTGAATCAGGTCAAATATCTGGCGGATTATGCGGGTTTTGAGCATGTCTTCGATCAGGCCAACCGCAAGATCGGTATGATCTCCCAGCATGGCAACGCCCTGTTAAGCCGCATTTGCCCGGATACAATCACCGAGCACAAGCTGCCTGGGCTGATCCCAGGCCGAGGTGTGCTGGAAGTTCGATTCGGTAATGGCGTCGATGCGCTGCATGTGTTAATTTTGCACATGGCTCTCGGTCGTCGTGGACGGTTGCGGCAAATCGAATTCCTGGCGGATCTGGTGCATGATTATCGTCATGTGATTTTGATGGGCGATTTGAATTGCCATTCGGATAGCCGCGAGATGGCCGTTCTGCTGGCAAGCGCACGGCTATCTGAACCGGTGCCAGGGCTGCATACCTTTCCCAGTTGGCAACCGGATCGGCAACTGGACCATATTCTGGTGTCGCCTTCGATTACCGTTGAGCAAGTCAAGGCGCTGGATCATGTCTATTCGGATCATCTGCCTATTGCCATGCAGGTGCGGTTGCCGGACGAATTACGACTCTCCATTCCAGACGTTCCCTATCAGATCAGAACTCCCAATCGCTGGAGTTTAACGCCTTGAGGAAGGTTGTAGGTTTCTTTGAGCATCTAACGTTGTCCCCAACCCATGATGAAATCGTTAAGGCTTGCAAACTTGCAGTAGGTGTCTTCACCGTCGTGCGCGATATAGTTAACGGGAACAGCCAACGGATTGTTCTCCCTTCCTCGATTGACCCGCTCCCGAAACTTCAGGTCAGCAAAATTATAATGCTTCTGTGACGGTCTTCAATGCCAGAGCATCTATCGACGCTGCGGCGTAAGTCCGAATCAAGTCGTGCCAGATGTTAGACATAAGTCTCCTCCATCATCTGCTGGCGTATCAGAAGACAGGAAAGACGGATCAGCCTATTGCTCTTGAAAGAGACGGTTCTAGTGGGCTGACACAGAAGTTTTGACAGGTAGCGGTGGGTGCCCTATGGTTGAGATCAACAGGAGGAATCACCATGGCCCACAAGTATCTGGTTGATCTAACTGAAGAGGAGCGGGAAGACCTGCTGAAGGTCATTCATAAAGGCAAGGCAGCGGCGCGCAAGGTTGCCCGTGCCCATGTGTTGCTGCAGGCTGCGGAAGGGGCGACGGATGAGGCCATTGCCCAAAGCCTTCACTTGGGGATTTCGACCGTTCATCGTACCCGTCAACGGTTTGTCGACGAAGGGTTGCTGGCGGCGTTAAGCGAGCGGCCACGAGTCGGTTTGCCCCCGGCCTTGACCGGCAAACAGGCCGCCTTTCTGGTCGCCTTGGCCTGTAGCACCCCACCGGCGGGTCGCCGGCGGTGGACGATGCGACTGTTGGCCGATCGCTTCGTTGAATTGCGCCAAATCGATACGATCTCGCCCAATACGGTCCATCGCGTACTCAAAAAAACGACCTCAAACCGTGGCAACGTCAAGAATGGTGTATTCCCAGTGTGAGTCCCGATTATGTCTGGCCTATGGAGGATGTCTTGGATCTGTACGCCGAACCCGATAATCCGCGTTATCCCCAAGTGTGTTTTGACGAAAGCCCGGTGCAGCTCACCAGCGAAACCCGTCATCCGTTGCCCGCCCGTCCCGGCCACCCCACATGCTATGACACGGAATATAAAAGGGAAGGTACCGCTAATCTGTTCTTGTTTGTTCAACCCTTGGGCGGTTGGCGTCATGTCAATGTCACGAAGCAACGCACTAAACAAGACTTTGCTCAGCAAATGCGATTGCTGGTCGATCAATACTTTCCTACGGCAAAACGCATTCGGCTGGTGGTCGACAATCTGAATACCCATACCCCGGCGGCCCTGTACAGCACCTTTCCGCCAGACGAAGCGCGTCGGATCACCCGCAAGCTGGAATTTCACTACACCCCCAAGCATGGCAGTTGGCTCAATAGGGCCGAGTGTGAGTTGGCGGTACTCGCCGGCCAGTGTTTGAATCGCCGCATTTCGACGATCGACATCTTGCGAGAGGAAATCGCCACTTGGGAAGGCCCGCGCAACCAGCGCCAGACCAAAATCCACTGGCAGTTTGGTACCGAGGCCGCCCGGGTCAAACTCAAACGCCTCTATCCGTCTTTGGAATCCACCGAAAATCCGATCGGACCAGAGGCCTCCTAACCTGGCAAAACTTTTGCAACAGCCCACTAGCTTGGTGTGCTGATTTAGGCCCAAGGGTCCATATTCCATAGATCTGCACTTTATTCACTTCACGCGCGCATTGATTTGGTTACGATAGAATGTCAACATAGCCTAGCTCGTCGGCGTCATCCCCTGCAAACAGGAAAACCGAAGAAGGACGCCATTGCTTGTCAAGACAGGCTGTGACGCTTATAATCCGCCTTTAGTTTTTGAAGGGCGATTAGCTCAGCGGGAGAGCACTGCCTTCACACGGCAGGGGTCACTGGTTCAAATCCAGTATCGCCCACCAATCCCGTCAACCACTTCGGGTACTTTTCTCTCTTCAGTATTCTGGCCTGTGACCAGATTATGACGATCTATAGTCTGGCAACCTGATTAACTGACATTCCGAACCACCCCGGCGCTCCTTATTGAGGCTGTCGCGGTCTTTTCTCTGCTGCATGGTGTTTTCTCTACAGGCGCGTTCTTATTGTCTTGCTCGCCGTTATCCCTACATTCCGGGTCATGGCTATTCACTGCAGCGGTACGCGGTGCGTACTCTACTTTTGAATGATCGGTATCAACATCGTCGATGTAGGGTACGCACCGCGTACCTTAGAATGCAGGCTAAGAAGCTGTATAAAAAATAAGCCATTGATTCCCGTTCGGGATACATACCCCGCAGCTTGCTGCGGGGTCGTTTATTGCCAACGATTTAGGCTCTTCGAGAGTTTTTGTGGAGCAACCCAACCGGCGAGCTGACTATGAAACTAATCAATTGATCTTGAAAGATGTATGTCCCACTTGGTGGGCTGATCTCCGGTCACACGGGCCGATTCCACAGAAACCCTCGAAGAGCCACAATTTAGTCCTTACTGCGATCTATCGTTTACGGATGAGGAGGTATAATGGACCCCGAATTTCGGACGGTTAAATAAGGTGGTACTCTGCAAAGTAGAAACGATTGAGGAGAGCGATGAAATGCAGAGGAAAGTCTTCAGTGCCGAGTTCAAGGCCAAGGTCGCGATGGAAGCGCTGGCGGGCCGAAAAACGATCAACGAGATTGCCGGGGTGCATGAGGTGGATCCGAACCAGGTGACCACCTGGAAGCGTGAAGCCCAGGAGGGGCTGAAGGCCCTGTTTGCGTGCAAACGGGGCCGACGTTCCCCCCAAGACGGGACCGATGCCGAGGCGCTGTATAGCCAGATTGGTCGGCTGCAAGTCCAGGTGGAGTGGTTGAAAAAAAAGTCGGGACTGAGTCCACCCAGGTAAAGCGGGCTTGGATCGAACCGGATCATCCGGCACTGTCGGTGGTGGCCCAATGTGAACTGCTGGGACGGGCACGCAGTGGGTGGTATTACACGGCAGTGCCCACGTCGGCGCTGAATCTGGCGCTGATGCGGCAGATGGATGAGCAATATACGGCGCATCCTTTTTATGGCAGTCGGCGAATGACGGCCGTGTTGCGGCAGGCCGGGTATCCGGTTAACCGCAAACGGGTGGTTCGGTTGATGACGGAATTGGGATTGCAGGCGATTGACCCCAAGCCGGTGACCTCGCCGTCCTGTGCGGCTCATCGGATCTATCCCTACCTGCTGCGCGGGGTAGCGGTGACCGTCCCCGATCAGGTGTGGAGTACGGATATTACCTACATTCGCCTGACAGGCGGGTTTGTCTACTTGGTTGCGATCCTGGATTGGTATAGCCGTAAAGTGCTCGCGTGGCAGTTGTCCAATACTTTGGAGACCACCTTTTGCCTGGAGTGCTTGGAAGAAGCCCTGGCGCATCGCCAGCCGATGATCTTCAACACCGATCAAGGAACCCAGTTCACGAGCGTCGCTTTTACCGGGTGCTTGGCGCAAGCCGGAATCCGAATCAGTATGGACGGTCGAGGGCGGGCGCATGACAATAGCTTTGTCGAACGGCTCTGGCGGTCCGTAAAATATGAGGAGGTGTATCCGAAGGCCTATGAAACGCTGGACCCGGCTTACCAGGGCTTGGCGCAGTACTTCGTGTTTTACAATGACCAGCGTCCTCATCAGGCGCTGAACTATCGAACACCCGCTGAGGTGTATGCGGACAGGCAAAGCCGGTCGCTATAAGGTGTAGAGTGTCCACCTTAAATTCGGCTAAATTCTGTCTTGACATTGGGGTCCACCTCAAGGTGATTACGCTTTGTCTTATTTGGGATTATGAGTAAACACAGTCAAATCAAAACCATCTATGATGAAACTCACCGTCATCTGGGTGATTGGTTTCCCAATTTGCCCTCCTATCCTGGGTTTGTGCAACGGGTGAATAAAGTCTGCGATGTTTTCGCGCCGCTCGTTGAGATTCTATCGGCCCCTGGCCCTATTTTGGGCGATTGGTTGCTTGATTCTCAACCGATTATCCTTTCTCAATAAGGATATAGCTTTACAACGTAGGTCGCGCCAGAGTATGCCGATCGCGGTTACTGTGCCTCGAAGAAGCTGTATTATTATGGCGTTAAACGGCATGTTTTAGGCCAACAGCGGCGTTGGTGCATAAACAAAATGAGGGTAATATCCTCTCCCCTCTATGTCTTTTCAAGACAGAATAACCCTGCAGGGGACGGAAACGGGCATGCCGAGGTAGGTCATGACATTCAACGCGGCGACCCGGACGGGATCTCTGTGACTTGGGTTTCGAACAAACGGGAGGCCAAGCGATCACCAAACAACGGTTTGAATCGATACATGGCGTTTTCGGCGATGCGGTGGCGATGCTAGCCGACCGCCTGTTTCCACGCCAGCAGTCCTTGCGCGGCAATGGCCGCCAGTGCCTGGGTGCGGGGATGATCGGGAGTCCACGGCACTGCGTGTTCGCGGGGTGAGATAGTGACTTCGGCACCGCGTTCCCCGGCCGCCGTGTAAACCCCGTGCGTGTCATACGCGCCGTCGGCCCGGACGTGGCCGATCGGGTCATCGATTTGCTCGAGCCGTCCGGCCAACACTTCACTATCCGTCCATTGTGCCGTCGTGACCTCAACCGCCAACACATCCTTGACGTCGGCATCCACCGCCAAATGCACCTTACGCCAGGTGCACCGTTTCCCCGCACCCTGTTGCCGGACTTTCCATTCGCCCTCACCCTACACGTTCAAGCCCGTGGAATCGACCACGACGTCGATCGGTCCACGCCGCGACGGACGGGAATCTGCACCGTCAGCGTGTTCGCCCGGCGCAACAGCAGGGTGTGGTCGGGAATGGGCAACGTCAATCCCAGCAACCGCACGATCGAACCCACCAGCCCTTTCACTCCGCGGTAGGGCAGACCGAACACCGCCTTGAGCGTCAACAACGCTTGAATGGCGGTATCCGAGACTGGAATGGCCCCCCTCGCTGGCCGGTCGGAGCCGGTCGCCAGTAGTCCTGCAAAAACACTTTGTCAAACCCGATCGTCAAACTGCCCCGGCGCACCAGGGCGCGATCATACTCGGGCCAGTTCGTCACTCGAGACTGGATTTTCTCTGTGGCGGCTTCCGTCGCAGGAGCAGCTTGCGCGTTCATGACGGCTTCTCCATCCTGGGGTTCCTTAACCACTTTGACCATCCCATAGGCTGTTTCAATGCCATTAAGTTAAGCCCATTTCCATCATAATTAAGAGGAGTTTCCTACCTGTCTTGAGAGTTGCCGATGAACCCTACGGCCTATGCTGCAATCGAGATCACCCGTGACCTCCTCAACAGCGCTGACTTTAAGAACCGACATCGGGTCAACGATCAAGCGTTCACGCGCGTTCGTTGTTTGTCGTTTGCCGCGGTCTTGGTCTTGATTCTGAGAAAGAGTGTGAAATCCTTGCAAAATGTGGTGAATGAAGCGACCACCTGGCTGATGATGGCTCCGGTCACCGCGAGCGCTTTTTCCCAAGCCCGTCGGTGCGGACCTCATTGAATAAATCGTGGGGCGTATACTCTTCGCGGAGTAAGAACCGATTAACACTGTCGTGGCTGATCTTCATCACTTCCCCCAACCGACAACAGGTCGGTGAGTGCGGTGTGCTCAATATAAAAGATACATACATCGCTAAAGTGCAACGGGCGGTGGGTGGGCGGCTGATTGTTCTCATTAACGGCAACATTCATGACCAAGATTTGACTCGCTATGCACATTATACGATGTTTGTCAATGCGTAAGCTCTATCTAATACGGCTTCGGTCATCGGATGAGCCTCGCAAAACGCAACTCTGAAACCACGACAGTATAGATGATGGAGGGTCTGGCGAAGTATCTGGCGGTTGCCTGAACGTCGTTCACAAAAAAGCCGGGATTCGGTGAACCCCGGCTAAAAACCACCAAAGGAAGGTGTGGAGAAGAACATCTGAACGATGTCAGAACGTAGCTTAGTCTAAATGTTGCACTGCGTCAAGCAAATTCATAGGAACGCAACAAAACTTTTTTTGCGGCGCAATAAAAAAAAGCCAGGATCATGCTTAATCCTGGCTAAAGAACCACCAAAGGAGGATTTGGAGGATAACATTCTCGATGAATGTTGCAATGCAGTATAAAGAACATATTGCACTGCGTCAAGAAATTAATTAACCATGCCGTAAAACAATTTTTCCCAGTTGCTCAGCCGCCAGCAACCGCTGATGGGCGGCAACGACCTGATCTAGCGGAAAGACCCGGTCAATTGCGGGCTCGACGTGATGCGCTTCGACAAAGCGCAGCATAGCGGCAAATTCCTCTGGCGAACCCATGGTGGAGCCAATGATCCGCGCCTGCCGGAAGAATAGCCGGACCATGTCCAGTCCGGGTGGGTTACCGGCGGTCGAACCATACACCACTAACCGACCCGCCGGTTTCAGCACTGAGAAACAGCCCTTAAAAGCCGGCCCCCCCGTTCCATCAATAACCACATCGACGCCACCGGTCAGCTTAGCCAATTGTTTATCCCAGTCCTCCGCCCGATAGTTGACGCCACCAGACGCACCCATCTGCCGCGCCTGTTCCAGCTTGCCTTCGTCGCCGCTGGTGACAAAGACCCGTGCGCCCAGCGCCACAGCCCACTTCATGGCAAAGGTCGCCACGCCGCCGCCAATGCCGGTGACCAGCACGGTTTCGCCCGGCTGCGCTGCGGCCTGGGTCATCAACGCTCGCCATGCCGTTAAACCCGCTAGCGGGATAGCCGCCGCTTGTTCCCAGTTCAAATGCGTCGGCTTGGCAAAAACATGACCGGCGGGAACGCAAAGGTGTTCAGCAAAACAACCCGGATCAGGCATTCCCAACACCCGGAAGGTCGTACCGGGGAAACGCGGGTCATTTCCCCAGTCATAAGCGGGATAGATCACGACTTCCCGGCCCAGCAAATCCGCTGGTGCGTCTGGACCTAATTGATCGACCACGCCCGCGCCATCCGAACCCATGCCGCACGGTAGGCGAATGCCCGGATATTGGCCTAAGGTGATCCAGACATCGCGGCGGTTGAGCGCCGAAGCGTGGAGGCGAACGCGAACCTGGCCTGGGCTGGGTTCCGGCAGGGCCAAGTCTTCAATGCTGAGTTGTTCGGGACCGCCGAGTTGGCGGAGCAAGACGGCTTTCATAGATTGCACTCCTGAGTTGAGGTTGCAATTTCGCGGACGATTGATCGCAGCGGGTTATTCACTTCCGGCCAAAATGTTCTACGTTTATGGGGACGAGTTTAGTTGAAAACGATCGAACACGACCGCCAGCACGACCCGGTCGGCGCTGCGCCTTGAACGGTCGGCGATTTTTCACCACCAGACGATTGCGAAGAGAAGCAAACGATGACTGACCAGCCTATCAACATGACACGCCCGTTGGACCTGACGCACGAGAAGCGTAATGTCGGCCCGCAGCGCATCCAGCGGCCGATTTACGCGGATTTGCTGCCGACGTGCAACAATGCCTGTCCGGCAGGCGAGAATATTCAAGCCTGGCTGACGCACGCCCAGGCCGGGCGTTTCAAAGAAGCCTGGCAGAGCCTGACCGAAAACAATCCCATGCCGGCGATTCATGGCCGGGTGTGTTACCACCCCTGCGAAAGCGCCTGCAACCGGGGCAAGCTCGATTCTTCGGTCAGCATCCATGCGGTCGAACGCTTCCTTGGCGATCTGGCCTTGCAGGAAAACTGGCAATTCGAGGTCACCGCGCAACCGACCGGCAAGCGGGTGTTGGTGGTCGGCGCCGGCCCCAGCGGCTTGTCCGCCGCCTATCACCTGGCCCGCCTGGGTCACGAAGTGGAAATTCATGAAGCCGGACCGATGGCCGGCGGCATGATGCATTTTGGCATTCCCTCTTACCGCCTGCCGCGCGATGTACTGGACGCCGAGGTGAAGCGCATCGAAACCATGGGCGTCAAGATCGTTCTGAACCATCGGGTCGATGACCTGTTGGCTGAGAAGCGGCAAGGCGATTTCGACGCCATCTTTGTCGCGGTCGGCGCCCATATCAGCAAGCGCACCGAAATCCCGGCGCGCGATGCCGGCAAGATGTTCGACGCCATCAACTTTCTCAAGGATGTGGAAACGGGCAATGCGCCCAAGCTGGGCCGGCGCGTCGCCATCTACGGCGGCGGCAACACGGCGATGGACGCCGCCCGCGTCGCCAAGCGGCTGGGCTACGAACCGTTGATCATCTACCGCCGCGACCGCGCCCACATGCCCGCTCATGAGTTCGAGGCCGATGAGGCGCTGGAAGAAGGCGT
Organism: Gammaproteobacteria bacterium; assembly: GCA_024235095.1. Taxonomy (NCBI): domain Bacteria; kingdom Pseudomonadati; phylum Pseudomonadota; class Gammaproteobacteria; species Gammaproteobacteria bacterium. Next base: position 102,276 of record JACKNC010000004.1, on the reverse strand, counting down.
CAAAATTCACTGGCTGCGCACGATCAAGAATATTGAGGAAAACCAATTCACCGTCGAGGTGATGGAGATCGACGAGAAGGGTCGGCCGCGTCCGACCGGTCAGTTTGAGACGCTGGAGGCCGATGCCTTGATTCTGGCGCTGGGGCAGGACGTAGATACCAGCTTCATGCAAAAGGTGCCGGGCGTACAGTTCAAGGCCGACGGCGTGGTGATCGTCAACGACCAGATGATGACCGGCAGTCCGGGTCTGTTCGCGGGCGGCGACATGGTGCCTTCCGACCGCACGGTGACCATCGGCGTTGGCCACGGTAAGAAAGCCGCCCGCCATATCGACGCCTGGTTGCGCGGCGAATCTTATGCCAAGCCGCCCAAGCATGATCTGGCGACCTTCGACAAGCTGCATGTTTGGTACTACACCGACGCCGCCCAGCGCCCGCAGGGTCATTTGGACATGAAGGTTCGCCAGAGCAGTTTCGAGGAAGTGGTGGCCGGGCTGGGGCCCAAGGAAGCGGTTTACGAGGCCAAGCGCTGCCTGTCCTGCGGCAACTGCTATGAATGCGACGGCTGCTTTGGCGCCTGTCCCGAAGACGCCGTGATCAAGCTGGGACCCGGCAAACGCTACCGCTACAACTACGATCTCTGCACCGGCTGCGCTGTCTGTTTTGAGCAGTGTCCCTGCCATGCCATCGAGATGATCCCGGAACCGGCGGAAGCGTAATCATTCGCCCCCATCCCCTCACCGCCGACCCCTCTCCTGCCAGGAGAGGGGGAGCGCATGGTGATCAAAAACCACCTGCCCGCTCCATCACAGCGGGCCAAGAGAGAAGCACGAAATGACTGAACGGCAAGTTACCACCATTGACGGTAATGAAGCGGCGGCCTACGTCGCCTACCGGGTGAACGAAGTCTGCACCATCTATCCCATCACCCCGTCTTCGACGATGGCCGAGTTGGCGGACCAATGGGCTTCGGAAGGCGTGAAAAACATCTGGGGCAGCGTGCCCCTGGTGATGGAGATGCAGAGCGAGGGCGGCGCAGCGGGCGCGGCGCACGGCGCGTTGCAAACCGGGGCGTTGACCACCACGTTCACCGCCTCGCAGGGACTCATGCTCATGATTCCCAACATGTACAAAATCGCCGGCGAACTCACGTCAGCAGTATTCCACGTCGCCGCCCGCTCCCTGGCGACCCAGGGTTTGTCAATTTTCGGCGATCACCAGGACGTGATGGCGGTGCGCCCGACCGGTTTCTGCCTGCTGGCTTCCGGTTCGGTGCAGGAAGCCCACGACATGGCGCTGATCGCCCAGATGGCCACCCTGGAAGCGCGGGTGCCCTTCATCCACTTCTTCGATGGCTTCCGCACCTCGCACGAGGTCAACAAGCTTACGTTGTTGTCGGATGACGAGATCCGGGCGATGATCCGCGATGACCTGGTGCTGGCGCATCGCGCCCGGGCGCTGAATCCAGATCGGCCCTTCATTCGCGGCACGGCGCAGAATCCCGATGTCTATTTCCAGAGCCGTGAAACGGTCAACCCGTTTTACGCCAAGGTGCCGGGCATCGTACAGGGGGCGATGGACCAGTTTGCCAGCGTCACCGGCCGTCGCTATAACCTGTTTGACTACTTCGGCGATCCGAATGCTGAACGAGTGATTATTCTGATGGGTTCCGGGCAGGAAACCGCTTGTGAAACCGCAGACTATCTCAATGCGCGCGGCGAGAAGGTTGGTGTGATCCTGGTTCGCCTTTTCCAGCCGCTGTCGGCCTCTCATTTCCTGGCGGCCTTGCCGGCCAGCGTCAAATCCATCGCCGTCCTCGAACGCACCAAGGAACCAGGGGCGACGGGCGAGCCGATGTACCTGGAAGTGGTCAATACCCTGGTGGAAGCGCAGACCGCCGGCACGTTGCCCACCCCGACCTTCCCGAAGGTGATTGGCGGTCGTTACGGGCTGTCCTCCAAAGAATTCACCCCAGCGATGGTCAAGGCGGTGTTCGACGAATTAAGCAAGACGCGGCCAAAGAACCATTTCACGGTGGGCATTGTCGATGACGTGACGCACACCAGCCTGGACGTCGATCCGACGTTCATCATCGAATCCGATAAAGTCGTGCGCGCCATGTTCTACGGGTTGGGCGCGGACGGCACGGTGGGTGCGAACAAGAACTCAATCAAGATCATCGGCGACGATCCCGAGTTTTACGCCCAGGGCTATTTCGTTTACGACTCCAAGAAATCCGGCTCGCAGACGGTTTCCCATCTGCGCTTCGGTCCCGATCCGATTCGCTCGCCCTATCTGGTGCAGTCAGCTAACTTCATTGGTTGCCACCAGTTCAACTTCCTGGATCGCGGCGATGTGCTCAAGAATGCTGCGCAAGGCGCAGTGCTGCTATTGAACACCAGCCCCTACCAGCCGGAGCAGGCGTGGGATCGGTTGCCGCGCCCGGTGCAGGAACAGATCATCGCTAAGAAACTCAAGGTCCACGCGATCAACGCCGAGCAGGTCGCCCGCGATAACGGCATGGGAACGCGGATCAACACCATCATGCAGACCTGTTTCTTTGCCATTTCCGGGGTGCTGCCGCGCGATAAAGCCATTGAGAAGATCAAGTACTCGATTAAAAAGAGCTACATGCGCAAGGGCGAAGAAGTGGTGCGCAAGAACTTCGAAGCGGTCGACAATACCTTGACTAACTTGCGCGAAATTCCAGTGCCGGCCCAGGCTACCAGCACCCGTGAATTACCGCCAACGGTCCCCGCCAACGCGCCGGAATTCGTTCAGAAAGTAACGGCGATGATGATGGCCGGGCGCGGCGATGAACTGCCGGTCAGCGCGCTGCCGGTGGACGGCACCTATCCCAGCTCCACCACCCAGTGGGAAAAGCGCAATATCTCCACCTTCGTGCCGATCTGGGAGCCGGATGTCTGCATTCAGTGCGGCAATTGCAGCATGGTCTGCCCACATGGCGTGATCCGCTCCAAGTTCTACAACGAGGCCAACCTGAGCAGCGCGCCCAAGGCGTTCAAGGCCGCTCCCATCGACGCCCGAGGCTTCCCGGAAATTCGCTATACCTTGCAGGTCTATCTGGAAGACTGCACCGGTTGCGGACTGTGCGTGGAAGTCTGCCCGGCCAAGAGCAAGGAACAGACCGGACGCAAGGCCATCAACATGGCGCTCAAGGAGCCGGTGCTAGAGAACGAGCGCGCGAATGTGAGTTTCTTTGAGACCTTGCCGGAAGTGGACCGTGGCCGGGTGGATTTTTCGACAGTGCGCGGGGTGCAATTCCTGCCGCCGCTGTTCGAGTTCTCCGGGGCCTGCGCCGGTTGCGGCGAGACGCCTTATGTCAAGATGCTCTCCCAACTGTTTGGCGACCGCTTGCTGGTGGCGAATGCGACCGGTTGCTCTTCAATCTACGGTGGCAATCTGCCGACAACGCCCTGGTCGATTAACAATGAAGGACGCGGCCCGGCCTGGTCCAACTCGCTGTTTGAAGACAACGCCGAATTTGGCCTGGGTTTCCGTCTGACTGCGGATAAACATCTGGAGTACGCACGCGAGCTGCTGCAAGCGCTGGCCGGACAGATCGGTGCTGATCGCGTGGACGAATTGTTGAGCGCCGAGCAGGTGACCGAGATCGACATTCGCCGGCAACGTGGGCGGGTCGCGGATTTGAAGCAACGTTTGCAGGAGATCAACGATCCCCGCGCAGCGCAATTGCTGGCGGTCGCCGATCAACTGGTGCGGCGCAGCGTCTGGATTGTCGGCGGCGATGGCTGGGCCTACGACATCGGTTCCTCCGGCGTCGATCACGTCCTGGCCAGCGGTCGCGATGTGAACGTTCTGGTCATGGACACCGAGGTGTATTCCAATACCGGTGGCCAGATGTCGAAATCCACCCCGATGGGCGCCGTCGCCAAGTTCGCTGCGGCGGGCAAACATATCGGTAAGAAAGACATCGCGTTGCAGGCCATCTCCTACGGTAATGTCTATGTCGCGCGTGTCGCCTTGGGCGCTAATCCACAGCAGGCGCTGCTAGCCTTCCGCGAGGCCGAAGCTTACCAGGGACCGTCGCTGATTCTGGCCTACAGCCACTGCATTGCCCACGGCATCAATATGCAGCGCGGACTGGATCAACAACATCTGGCGGTGGAGAGCGGTCATTGGCCCTTGTTCCGCTACAACCCGATGGTGCATGAATCCAACGAGAACCCGTTTGTTCTGGATTCCGGGCGTCCGAAGATTCCGCTCAAGAAATACGCCTATAACGAGGTGCGCTACAAGGTGCTGGCTCACACCAACCCGGCGGAAGCCGAGCACCTGATGGACATGGCCCAGCAGGCGATTAACAGGCGCTGGTCGGTGTATGAGGACATGGCGACCCGTAGCGGCGGTACGTTTGTGCCCAAATTCAAGTAACCAAAGTATCCGGCGTTAGGCGTCAGAGGTCAGATACGGACCTGCAACCTGGCAGCCTGATGCCTGGAGTCTGGAACCTGATCCCTTATTTCTGAAGGAATGAACATGGATTTAACCACCACTTACATGGGGATGAAACTGAAGCATCCCATCGTGGCGTCATCATCGCCATTATCGGGAAGTGTGGCGAGCATCAAGCGCCTGGAAGACGCAGGCGCGGCGGCGATCGTCATGTTTTCCCTGTTCGAGGAGCAGTTAAAGCATGAAAGCGCTGCCCTGGAACACCTGATGACCGCCGGCACCGAGAGCTTCGCCGAGTCGCTGAGCTATCTGCCGGAAGTGGATGACTACACGGTGGGTCCGGATAGTTATCTCGATCTGTTGCGCCGGGCGTCCGAGGCTGTAGATATTCCGGTAATCGGCAGTCTTAACGGCATCACCAATACCGGCTGGATCGAGTATGCCCAATTGATGCAACAGGCCGGGGCTAAAGGCATCGAGCTGAATATCTATTACATTCCCGCCGATTTGACCACCAATGGTCGAGAAGTCGAGGAGCGTTACATCAAGATTGTCAAGGCGGTCAAGGAATCGGTCACGATCCCCGTTGCCGTTAAACTGAGTCCGTTCTTCAGCGCCATCGGTTCCATGGCCAAAGCGCTGGACAATGTCGGCGTTGATGCACTGGTGCTGTTCAATCGCTTCTATCAGCCGGATTTCGATTTAGACAAGCTGGAAGTGGCGCCGAATCTGAATTTGAGTACCCCGGATGAGATTCGCCTGCCCTTGCTGTGGATCGCCGTGCTGTACGGGAAACTAAAAGCTTCTCTAGGAGCGACGCGCGGGGTGCATACCCCGGTTGAAGTCGTGAAGTACTTGATGGCTGGCGCCGATGCGGTGATGACAACCTCGGCGTTGCTCAAGAATGGCGTCGATTATCTGACCACTCTGCGTGATGGTTTGCAGGCGTGGATGGAGATGAATCAGTACCAGTCGGTGACGCAGATGAAAGGGTCGATGAGCCAGCAGAATGTGGCTGATCCGACTGCTTTTGAGCGCGCCAATTACATCAAGACGCTCGAAAGTTTTAAGAGCGATTACATTTAAGCCGTTGAGTATTGGGTCTGATTGACCTCTGTTCTTTCGCTTGGAGGTCTTGCGGGGATTGCGGGGAGCGCAATCCCCTTTTTTCTGGCCGCCTGTTTGATTTGGAAGAACTGTCTGTAAGGGATCACCGGGCTGCGCCAGCGGTTGCTGGGCAGCGTTGTTATACCGTTTCTCAATGGATTTTGAATCGTCAATTCCCCCCTTGTATTGTCTTGCTAATAGTTATCCCCATAAAAATCATGCTAGAGCTTGTTCGAGACTAGTGGGCTGACACAGAAGTTTTGACAGGTAGCGGTGGGTGCCCTATGGTTGAGATCAACAGGAGGAATCACCATGGCCCACAAGTATCTGGTTGATCTAACTGAAGAGGAGCGGGAAGACCTGCTGAAGGTCATTCATAAAGGCAAGGCAGCGGCGCGCAAGGTTGCCCGTGCCCATGTGTTGCTGCAGGCTGCGGAAGGGGCGACGGATGAGGCCATTGCCCAAAGCCTTCACTTGGGGATTTCGACCGTTCATCGTACCCGTCAACGGTTTGTCGACGAAGGGTTGCTGGCGGCGTTAAGCGAGCGGCCACGAGTCGGTTTGCCCCCGGCCTTGACCGGCAAACAGGCCGCCTTTCTGGTCGCCTTGGCCTGTAGTACCCCGCCCGCTGGCCGTTGTCAGTGGACTCTCCAATTGTTAGCGGACCGCTTCATGGAACTCCGGCCCATCGAAGCCATTTCCCGTGAGAGTGTGCGGCGCATCCTTAAAAAAACGACCTCAAACCCTGGCAACGTCAAGAATGGTGTATTCCCAGTGTCAGTCCCGATTATGTTTGGCATATGGAGGATGTGTTGGACCTGTACGCCGAACCCGATGATCCTCAATACCCCCAAGTGTGCTTCGATGAAAGTCCGGTGCAATTGACCAGCGAAACCCGCTGTCCTCAACCCGCCCGCCCGGGTCAACCGGCGCGCTATGACTGTGAATACAAACGCGAAGGCACCGCCAATTTATTTCTATTCGTACAACCCTTGCGCGGGTGGCGTCATGTTAATGTCACGAAACAGCGCACCAAACGCGATTTTGCCCAGCAAATGCAGCAACTCGTTGATGTGTACTTTCCGAAGGCGGAGCGAATCCGGTTGGTCGTGGATAACCTCAATACCCACACTCCTGCGGCCTTGTATAGTGTCTTTTCTCCAGAGGAAGCCCGCCGGATCACCCGCAAGCTCGAATTTCATTACACCCCCAAGCATGGCAGTTGGCTCAATATGGCGGAATGTGAGTTCGCTGTTCTCGCCGGCCAGTGTTTGAATCGCCGCATTGCGAACCTCGAAACTTTGCGGAAGGAAATCGCCGCTTGGCAAGGCCCACGCAACCTACGTCAGACCAAAATCCACTGGCAGTTCGGCACCGACTTGGCCCGGGTCAAACTCAAGCGCCTCTATCCTCCCTTGAAATCTTCTGAAACCCCGGTGGACCTAGAAACCTCTGAACCTGTCAAAACTTCTGTGTCAGCCCACTAGCATATTGAGTATCAGGAAGCCCAAAGAATGATTTGACCCTTTCCTTAAATTCTTTTAGCTTTATCAAAGCAGAATAAACATGTTGTCTGAAATCAGCCCTGTTTTTAATGGAAATAAATTTGTATAGCGTTATGACAACGAAATACGACAAGAAAATGAGCTTGCGAATGTTATTGTCTTGCTAATAGTTATCCCCACAAAAATCATGCTGGAGCTTTTTCAGGATTAGCGTATTGAGTATCAGGGAGCCTAAAAAATGATTTGACCCTTTCCTGAAATTCTTTTAGCTTTTCCAAAGCAGAATAAACGCGCGCTCTGAAATCAGCCCGGTTTTTAATTGGCTCCTTTTCCAGATGATCATTTTTGATCTCATTCCAAACCTGTTCATCCGGATTTAACTCTGGCGAGTGGGGGGGAAGAAAGAACAAGCGGATTTGTTTTCGATGCGTCTCAAGAAAGGCTTTGACTTCTTTCGAGGTATGATAAGACGCATTGTCCGTGATGACAATTAATGGGCGCTCTCGACCCTCTAATGCCTTCTCTAAAAAGGCAATGAAAACCCCACTCACTCATTTTTGAGTGGTCACTTCAAATATTAACTCGCCCGTCGCCGTAACCATCGATAAAATGTGAAACCCACCCCGGTCATCACTCACTTTAATTTCAGGCGGATGACCGACTAAGCCCCACGTCCGTCCAGAACGCGTATGGCCTTGAACCCATGACTCATCCTGAAACGCAATATCCGCTCCAAGTTCTTGAGCCCGCTTCTGAATCTCTTTAAATTCTTCATTAATAAACTTTTTAACTTCCTCCTGATCCTGGTTTAAGGCATGATAACAAGGTTTTTGACAACTCAGTCCTAATTGATGTAAATGCAGACGAACCGTGGCATCCGATACCCATAAACCAAAGTACTCTTTCAATAAATTAACCATGATCTCTAAAGTCCATAAAACCGTATCATAGCCATGATCCGCCGGCGTCGTATTGAGTATCGTTTCTTTTAACCATCGATCAATATCCGGAGTCATCACACACGTGGCGCCGAGCGCTTTCCGGGTATCCAGGGCTTCTTCTCCTTCATAACGATAGTTGCGAAGCCAATCATAAATACTCGTTCGGTCGATACCCAAAAAATCAGCAACAAGCTCCGGACCATAATGCTTCTCTTCGACCGCGCGAACCGCAATACGCCGGATGTAATTCATCACTTCATCCGGTATTTTACGTGCATCAAACATCCATTCCGCGTTCATTGCCGCACCTCCTCTATAAATTTAGAGTCTCTAAAGAGGTCTTCTATAGTTATTAGACAATTTGATTAACGCTCAGTTCGTTGATAATGTAGGGATAATCGTTGGCAAGCCTATACCAGGATGGCTAATTAACTGGGGTTTCTCTATTGCATTATTGCTCTCCGGGTGCGCTGGTGTCCCACCCTGGCCGACGAATATCGCCCGCAACGACTATGAGCCGGCCAGGCAATATCTGTCAGCTTTGATAAAGCAGGACATGGCGAAACACGATGTCAAGGGACTAAGTATTGCACTTGTTGATGACCAAAAAGTCGTGTGGGCCGAGGGTTTCGGCTTTGCCGACGCCGCTAACAATGTGCCTGCGACCGCTGATACGGTGTATCGTATCGGGTCGATCTCCAAGGTGGTAACGGCCACCGAGATCATGCGATTGGTCGAATATGGCAATGTCCAGCTGGACAAGCCGGTCACGGATTATGTGCCGGAATTTTCCATCCGCAATCGTTTCGCAGACAGCAAGCCCATCACCTTGCGTGCTCTACTTGCACATCACTCCGGAATGCCGTCGGATGTGCTCAAAGGTATGTGGGTTGACCACCCCGTTTCCCTCGCGGAGTATGTCAGAGCATTGAGTGAAGAGAGTCTCGCAAGTCCACCGCAATCGTTATACAAGTACTCCAATATCGACTACAGCTTGCTCGGCAGGGTTATCGAGAACGTCGAACATCAGGAATTCTCCAGCGCCATGCAGCAAAACCTGTTAATGCCCTTGGGAATGGCGGATTCCTCCTTCCAGCTCACACCGGATATCGAACATCGCTACGCCCGCGGCTATCGCAAGGGAAAGGACGCGCCCCGCTTATCGTTGCGCGATACCCCTGCGGGGGGCATGCTATCCAGCGTAAATGACATGAGCCGCTGGCTGCGGTTCATCTTTGCCGATGGCAGTGCGCAGGGTATGCAAATCATCAAACCGGAAACACTGCAGAAAATGTTCAAGCCACAGTTCGCTGGCCTCGATCTGGATTTCGACCACAAAATCGGCATGGCCTGGATGCTGAGCGGCCTTTCCGCCCCTGGAGGTCAGCCGCTGGCGTGGCACAACGGCGGATTCCCTCCCTATCAGGCACACCTTTCACTGCTGCCCAAACAAAAGCTGGGTGTAATCATTCTTACCAACAGTGATGAGGCGTCTCAGTTCATCACCAAGCTCGGCACTCGCGCGCTTGAACTCGCTTATGAGACCAAGTATGGCGCGCCCCACCGACACGCGATACCACCAATCCAACACCCGAGCCGATGCGAATGTCGCACGATCACCTCGCCCGTTATGCCGGACATTACGCGATGTTCAACGGCCAACTCGGGTCCATTACCGTGGACGGAGATCAACTCAAGACTTCGCTGTTTGACAGGAGTTTCACGCTGCAGCCAGTTAGTGCCGACACCTTCGTACCAAAGGCCAACGTGGCATTCGGTTTGATCTCTATACCGATTGATACATTGTCCATTCGATTTATAACGGTGCAAGCAAAGGATGTGGCCTTACTGGAAGGGTTGCCCGCGCCTTTTGCGTTTGAGCGAGTGCCGAGCGTTGACATACCCGACGCTTGGCGCAAGAGAGAGGGCATGTATCAAACAGACACAACCGATGAGCAGTTCGACTTCAAGCAGGCTGAACTCGTAACCGAATCGGGAATTCTTGTATTCAAAGCGGTGATCGCCTCCAAGAACGGTGTCGATCCAGAAACCAGAGTGACATATGCCTTGCAGGCGATCTCTGATGACGAAGCCGTTATCGCGGGAATCGGTAACGGTGAAGGAAGTGTGGTACGCGCAACAGATTTGAGCAACGGCACTGAACTTGTTTATTCAGGATTTCGATTTGTCCGCATTGACAACCGATAACATTATGTTGCCCACCACGAGAAGCAAAAGGAATAAAAAAACTATCATTATCGGAGCATCATCGGGAATTGGAAAGGAGTTGGCGCTGATTCTTTTTCAGTACGGTTGTATGGTCTGTGCAACAGGTAGACGGATAAACCTCCTTGAATCGCTCCGGCCAGAGTTATCTTCTCCATCGCTGATACGAGGAATGGATGTTTCCGATACCAACAGTGCCATCGAGGTATTCAATTCAGTCAGAGAAGAGTTTGGTGAAATTGATTTAGTTGTAATATCTGCAGGGACAGGATTTATAGCCAGGTAGGTCGGGCACCGGACGTGCCCGACATGCGCCCACCACCCCCGTGAACCGGTCGGGCAACGCTGCGCTTTTGCCCGACCTACCATTGGAGGTTATTTATTGCGAGCTGCCTTAAGCATCAATGGCGATAAGCAAGGCAAGTGACTCACTCGCCGTTTGCTCCAGTTGCCGCAGGGCAGGAGAGTGGCGGGGATTTGCAGGTTAGCCAGTCGCCAACTCGCGCAGGATTTCCGGGTGGGTTTCCGCCACGCGCAGCAAGGTCTTGGCCGCGCCCGTGGGCGAGCGCCTCCCCTGTTCCCATTCCTGCAAGGTGCGGACGGAGATGCCGAGCAGCGCGGCAAACTGGGATTGCGACACGCCGACCGCATTGCGGGTTGCCGCAATCGGCGGAACCGCAACCCGAGTGACTCGCGCCCCTTCTCCGGCTTTCATTTCCCGCACGGACGCCAGGAGCTTTTCGCCGAGTTCCCGACCGGTCATCACGGATTCAGCCAGGTAGGTCGGGCATCGGACGTGCCCGACATGCACCCTCCACCCCCATGAACCCGTCGGGCAACGCTCCGCTTTTGCCCGACCTACGTCGCTTGGAGGTCTTGCGGGGATTGCGGGGAGCGCAATCCTCTTTTTTCTGGTCTCAACTTTAGTATGATCGATCCTGATCCACAAATGACTGTCTCGCATCGATATGCGTCTACTTGAGATCAACCATGACGACTGACACGCTTACGCTTGCCCGCCATCAACTATTAACGCCTGCTGGTCTCGGCGAGGATGATTTGCATCGCGCCTTGAGTTGCCTATTCGGCCATGCCATAGACAGCGGCGATTTGTATTTCCAGCAACGCCGCGCGGAATCCTGGAGTCTGGAGGATCAGCAGGTTAAAACCGCCAGCCATGCGATCCAACAGGGGGTCGGAGTTCGGGCGATCAGCGGGGAAAAAACCGGTTTCGCCTATTCCGATGAACTGATGATGCCGGCATTGCTGGAAGCCGCAACCGCTGCCCGCGCCATCGCGCAACAAGGCGGGGAAGGGCGGCTCCAGGTCTGGCGCGCTAGCCAAAGGCCCGCCTTGTACGAACCTCTCGATCCGCTGGATACTTTAACCGCCGAGGCCAAGGTGGAATTGCTGGAGAAACTGGACGCTGAAGCGCGCCAGCAAGACCCGCGCGTGACGCAAGTCATGGTCAGCCTGGCTGCGACCCAGGATACGATTCTGGTCGCGGGCAGCGATGGGACGTTGGCCGGTGACGTGCGGCCCCTGGTGCGCGTGAATGTGTCGGTGATTGTTGAACAGAACGGTCGCCGCGAGCAAGGCAGTTCCGGCGGCGGCGGTCGGGTCGGTTACGGCTGGTTTCTGGATGAAGAACGCGCCCTGGGTTACGCCCGGGAAGCAGTGCGGCTCGCGCTGGTCAATCTGGAGGCAGTCCCTGCGCCGGCCGGGACTCTGCCGGTGGTGCTGGGGCCGGGTTGGCCGGGAATTCTGCTGCATGAGGCGATCGGCCACGGCCTGGAAGGCGACTTCAACCGCAAGGGTACGTCCGTGTTCACCGGGCGCATCGGGGAACGCGTGGCTTCCCCATTGTGTACGGTCGTAGATGACGGGACGCTGGCCCACCGGCGCGGTTCGTTGAACATCGATGATGAAGGAACGCCGACCCAATGCACCACGCTGATTGAGCGGGGCGTTCTCAAGGGCTATTTACAGGACAAGCTGAACGCTCGGCTGATGAAAACTGCGCTGACCGGCAATGGCCGGCGCGAGTCCTACGCGCATTTGCCGCTGCCCCGGATGACCAACACTTATATGATGCCCGGCGAACACGATCCGGCGGAAGTGATTGCTTCGGTCGAGCGAGGGCTGTACGCCGTTAACTTTGGCGGCGGTCAGGTGGATATTACTTCGGGCAAATTCGTGTTTTCCGCCAGCGAGGCGTATTTAATTGAAAACGGTCGCGTCACCCGTCCGGTCAAAGGCGCCACGTTGATCGGTAACGGCCCGGATGTGCTCACCAAAGTCTCGATGGTCGGCAATGACCTGAAGCTCGATGCCGGTGTTGGAACCTGTGGCAAGGATGGGCAGAGCGTACCCGTCGGTGTAGGCCAGCCGACATTGAAAGTCGAGGCATTGACCGTGGGGGGGACGCAGGCGTGATGAAAACAGCCCAACCTATCGCGCCCCTGCCGGCGCGCGAGCACCTGGAAAATCTGGTTGCCGACATCCTTGCCGAGGCGCGCGCCCAGGGTGCGACTGCCGCTGAAGCAGCGGTCAGCTTCGGTAGCGCCCTGTCGGTCACCGTGCGGCTGGGCGAGGTCGAGACCCTGGAGCATCACCGTCAACGCGGACTGGGGGTCACGGCCTACTTTGGCCAGTGTCGTGGTTCGGCCAGCACCGCCGATTGGCGGGCGACGGCGATTCGCGACACGGTGCAAAGCGCTTGCGCCATTGCCCGCTATACCGCCAGCGACCCTTGTGCTGGATTGGCCGATCCCGATCGGCTGGCGCGGGACATTCCTGATCTTGATCTCTATCATCCCTGGCCGTTAGCCGCCGAAGACGCCATCGCCCTGGCCCGTGAGTGTGAAGCAGCGGCTTTGGCATTGGATCCCCGAATTCGCAATTCCGAGGGCGGCAGCATCGCTACGCACACCGGATTAGTCCTTTATGGCAACTCGCACGGCTTTTGCGGCGGTTATCCCACCACGCACCATTCCCTGAGTTGTTCGGTGATCGCCCAGGATAACGGGGAAATGCAGCGTAATCATTGGTACACGGCGGCGCGCGACCGCGATGAATTGGAAACGCCGGTTGCGGTCGGACAAAAAGCCGGTCAACGCGCCTTGCGCCGGTTGGGGAGTCGCCGGTTGAGTACGCGCCAGGTTCCGGTATTGTTTGCGCCGGAACTGGCGCGCGGGTTAATCGGTCATTTTGTTGGGGCCATTCGCGGTGGCGCGCTGTACCGCAAGGCGTCGTTCCTGCTGGATCGGCTCGGTACGCCGGTTTTCCCGGAATTTATGACGATTCGCGAACGGCCCCACTGGCCCAAGGCGCTGGGCAGCGCGCCTTTCGACAATGAAGGGGTGGCGACGGCCAATCGGGATGTGGTCGCTGGCGGGATCTTGCAGGGCTATGTGCTGGACAGTTACTCGGCGCGCCGGCTGGGGATGGAGACCACTGGCAATGCCGGCGGCACGCATAACCTGATCGTCGAACCCGGTCCGCTGGGTCATGAAGAATTGCTACGGCAACTGGATACCGGGTTGTGGGTGACGGAACTGATGGGCCACGGCGTTCATCTGGTGACCGGCGACTATTCCCGTGGCGCGTCAGGTTTCTGGGTGGAAAAAGGCCAAATTCAATATCCGGTTCACGAAATCACCATCGCCGGGAATCTGAACGAAATGTTCAGGGACATCGCAGCGGTAGGCAACGACGTGGATGTGCGTGGCGGCATCCGTTGCGGTTCGCTGCTGGTGGAAAAAATGACCGTAGCGGGAGAATAACCTATCATGGCGATTTGATAAAAATGATTCATCAATAGCGAGTTGGAAATGTCCCACATTGTTATGCATCGCGATCATCCCTTGACTCTCGATCAGGCCCGTGAAGCGGCGGAAACGATTGCTGCGCAATTGGCCGACCGCTATGCAATCAGTCATCATTGGCAAGATGATTCGCTGTATTTTGAGCGCTCCGGCATCAGTGGCCAAATCGATCTGGAACCGGGCGCGATTCGGATCAGCATACGGCTGGGTTTTCTACTGGCCCCGTTCAAGCATCAGTTGGAGCAGCAGATTCAACAGGAGTTGGATGCGATGTTTGGCGCTGCGCCTGATGGGGTTTAATTCTCTATTCCCGTTCCAAATCCAGCGGATGAGCATGATCGGTCCGCATACGCTCCAAAATGGCGCTCTCGCGGCTGACAATTGTCGCGATGAAAATTGCGGCGTACTGGCCCATCTGGCGAAAGGCGTGGAATCCGGCGTCCAGGAAATGGTGCAATTCGCCTACTCCAGCCAGACGCGCCGGAGTCTTCGCCACTTTGAGCGCGGTATGAATAAAGGGTTTTTGCACGATTCTTCGCAAGTCCTGACCCAGTTGCCCAACCAGTTCGATTTGGCGCTGGCGCAACTCGTAATTGGCGCAACGGCGGTAGGCAGCGACATAAACCGCTTCGTTCATCGATTCATGAAAGTCGAATTTCGACGCCAGGATCCGCGTGATTTGCGCATCGAGTTCGTAGGAGAGCGCATTTAGCTCCAGCGCCAGCGCGGCTGTGTGCAAGACGCTGGCCGGTAAGATGCGGGTCATCATCGGCACAATGCGCGCCAAGTCGTGTTCGCGCTGCTGGAAATCCCGATCGCCATAAATCTCGTCGAGAAAGAACTCTGCTGCTGGCCGGTAGCGTGGGTTAGCCAGGAGATCGGCGTAGGTGCGGCTCAGCCGCGCCGACTGCCAGCGGCGCAACCCGCCAAATTCCCGCTCGATGCCGGTGACGCCGCCATGATGGAAGGATTGGCTGCGTTGTAGTTGATCCAGTAACCGCACGGTGCTTGAGGAGAGGTCATCTTGGTTCATGCCGGGCGCTCGCAGGAAATCCTGACGTTCTTATTGATAAAGGATAGCTGGATTAAGTCTTTCCTGATTGCCACAATTAGCCGTCCGGTTGCTCAAACAGTCGAAGGGTGGTTGTTATGACCCACCACAACTCAGAGTTCCTTTAATGAAAACCGTACCGATCCGTGTCGCCTGGTTGGGAGAGCAGGATTGCCGTGATTGCGCTGTCCGCAATTCAGCATTGTTTGCCGGTTTGCAGGAAGTGGATTTCGGTGAGTTGCATCAGCCGATTGAAGACATCATTCTGGAACCGCCAGCGGTGTTGTATCGGATTGGCGAGCGCGGTCGAGTCGTATTTACCTTGCGGCGGGGACTGGTCAAGCTGGTGAAGTACCTGCCCGACGGCAACCAGCGCATCGTTCGACTGCTCCGCCATAGCGACACGTTGGGGCTGGAGGCGTTGTTAGGTCAGCCTTATCCACACGACGCCATTGCGCTGACCCGCTGTGAGATTTGCACGATTCCCGTCAGTCTGGTGGATCGCCTGAGCCATGAGCAGTCGCGTCTGTGTCATGAATTGATGGTGCGTTGGCAACAGGCGCTGGCGGAGGCCGATCGCTGGTTGGCGGAATTTTCCACCGGCACCGCCCGCCAGCGGGTGGCGCGGCTGTTGCTCTGGTTGTCTGAAACCGCGCCGGGGCAACCCGTGCCGCTGTTTGGCCGGGAGGATTTAGGCGCGATGCTCGGACTGACTACTGAAACCGTGAGCCGCACTATCGCTGAATTACGCCGCAATGGCTTGATTCAGGAGATGCCTCATAATCAATTGACGCTCGACCAGTCCGGGTTGCGGCACATCGCCGATGGATAAGTAAATCCCCCCTCACCTCCCTTTGCTAAAGGGGGGACGAAGAGCAAATCCCCCCAGCCCCCCTTTGAAAAAGGGGGCTGGGGGGGATTTCGCACAGCCACGCATTACCACACGACGGTTTGCAGTGCCGACCGAACCTTTTCCTTCCCCCACGCCTTGGCAGGCATCGGCGTTTGGCCGGCGCTTTCCACTGTCGTGCCTTCTCCGGCCTGTTGCAGTTCCACGCGTTGCCCGGCGCTTTCGACGTACACGCCTTTGCCTTTCAACATCACGACATCGAGCGTCTCTGACCCCGCATTCAGCAGGTTGAAACCGCCCCATAACTCAGTGCCGCGAATGCCGATGGTCGCCACCGGCGTTTGAACCCGCCAATCCTCGCGGGTTGGCGCTTCAGCGCGAGCTTGCGTTGTCGCCGCTCGAAAGACGCCTTTGAACAACTCGAACAACGAGCCACTGTCCTTTGGGGACACGCCCTGCGCTTGTCGAATCAGAAATTCGGTGTTTGCGCCTAATGTGAGGATCGTTCCGTCCTGCATCCGCGCTTCCAGGCGGGCTTTAGCGCCAGTCACGATCCGGTCGTCAATATGCAGTGGTTGACCCAGCGCAAGTGAACGGCGACCCGCAGCATTCTCGATCACGACTTCGCCGCGCACTCGGGTAACGTAACCGGCGATATCGGGTGGACGCTCCGCATATCCAGTCACAGTCCATAGCCACAACGTCATGAATAGCGACAAGTACTGGCTTAAACGCAACATGGTTTCTTACCTCGTAAGTTATTTTGCGGTCAACGTAAACACTCCATCCCACCCCGTGGCGCAGGGATGAGCGCGTAACGCCGCGATCCGTTCCACATAAATTTTATACAACGGCTGTTCTGGATACCGGGTTTTTAACGCTTCAAACCGGGCGCTGGCCTGATCCCAGTCGCCAGCCCGATAGGCCGCCAGCGCCTCGTCGTATTTGGCCAATTCTTCATGCAGCGTTTGCGGTAAAGCATCGATTACGCCGAGCGGTTCGAACAGCGTGACTGGTTGCGAGCGGCCCTTGACGCGCACGCAATCCAGTTCTCGACAGACAAGCTTGGGAACGGCAGCGCGCGTCGTCTCGCTGATGACGATCGTCGCCCCATATTGTTTGGCGGCCCCTTCCAGCCGTGACGCCAGGTTAACGGCGTCGCCCAGCACCGTGTAAGCCACGCGGAATTCCGAACCCATGTTGCCGACATTCATGAGTCCGCTATTAACGCCGATGCGGATGCGCAGGGAAGGCCAGCCGCGCGCATGCAATTCCGGCATCAGCGCCTCCAGCCGCGCTTTCATGCCCAGTGCGGCATGAACGGCATGGCGCGCATGATCGGGATCAGGCAGCGGCGCTCCCCAGAACGCCATGATGGCGTCGCCAATATACTTGTCCACCGTGCCGCGTTGTTCGTGAATAACCTGGGTCAGCGGCGTGAGGATGAATTGCATCAAGCGGGTCAACTGATGGGGGTCCAACGTCTCGGAAAGCGTGGTGAAATCTTGAATGTCACTGAACAACACGGTCATGTCCCGGCTTTCCCCGCCCAGCGCGTAACCTCCCGGTTGCTGGCTCATCTCCGCCACCAGTTCACGCGGCACGTATTGGCCAAACAGGCGGGTCAGATGCCGTTCGCGGCGGGTTTGGATGAAATAACCGTAGCTGCTGTGCAACAGGTACAGCAACAGCAAGAGCAGCAGGGCCGAAGCCAGCGGGAATACCCAGTTCAATGCCTGCCAGGCGTACAGATTCAGCGCCACGGTCACGGCAGCTAAAACCAGGGTTCCCAGCAACGCTTTCAGGGGTGATGCAAACCCCAGCGCCACACTCAGCCCGCCCAGGAACAGGAGCAACAAGGTTTCCAGACCAGCGCTAAACGCAGGTTGGCGCTTGATGCGCTGATCGAGCATTCCGGCGATCAGATTGGCGTGAATTTCAACGCCGGGGTAAATGTTTTGCACCGGAGTCGCGCGCAAGTCCAGTAGACCAGCGGCAGTGGTTCCAACCAGCACAATCGCACCGGATAATAGTCCAGGATCGGCTTGGCGGTTGAGGAGAGTCCGGGCGGAAAGGTAGGGAAAACTGCCTTGCGGTCCGCGATAGGGGATTAACACCGCGCCCTGCGCATCGACAGGGATATCGAAGACGCCCACGCGCACGGCTTCTACCCGCTGTCCATTGGGATTGCGATAGCCTGCGCCGCTGATCATCTCCAGCGCGGGGCCGCCCATCAGAGTGCGCAACACGGCGAGGCTGAGATTTGCGTAAAGCTGGTCGTCATAGCGCAACAGCAGGGGCAGTCGGCGGATCAATCCATCCTGATCCACCAGCGGGCTGTTAAAGAATCCACCGCCCTGGGCGCGGGTCTGCAACAACGGCAGGTTGGCGCTGTAACCGGCGGCGGCAGCAAACGGGCTGGGAGCGCCGGCCAAAATCGTCAGTGGCGCGGCGGCGGGCGGCAGTTGCCCCTTGCGTAAATCCTGACCCTGCTGGCCCGGCAACGCGAAGGAATAACCGAGGATAACTGGGCGATCGCGCAGACTGGCGGCGAAGCGTTCATCGCCCGACAACCGGGTGCGTAGATCCATCCATTCCTGTTGAAACGCTGCATCTTCGCGCAACGCGCCTTGTGCAAGAGCTTGCAGAACCGCTAGGGCTGAATGACGTTCGGCTTCCGGGAAAACCACGTCGAAGGCGAGTAACCGAATCTGATAGTCATTGAACAGAATATCCACGAGTTCCGCTAACCGTTGGCGCGGCCAGGGCCATTGACCTTCCTGGAGCAAGCTGTCCTCGTCGATATTCACGATCACGATGCGTGGATCGACCTCGCCAGGCAGGGTTAACCGTAAGCGGGCATCGTAGGCGAATGATTCCAATTGATGGACCAGCGCTAGTGGGTAAAGACCGCTGGCGTGCAGCATCAGTGCTAGTATGACGCCCAGACTTAGGGCGATGCGCAGCAGAATATGAGCAGTGCGTGGCATAGAGGCAATCCTGTTTTTAACCCACCGTTCACCCCGGCAACTTCAGCAACCACCGGCCAGCGTTCACCAGTTGCTGGCGTAGCAACGTCCAGTTTTCAGCACGTTTGCGGTGCTCCAGACAGCGCAGAAACCGCGCTTTGATGGCTTCATCCTGCCGGTCGAGCATCGCCGCCCAGAGTGCGTCGTCGACGTTGTAAACCCGCTCCCCAGCTAGACAAACGGGAATGACTTGGGCCACCGGAATCGCCAGGTCTTCCGCCACGGCTTCGACAGCAGCGCGGATATGCGTGGCCTTGACGCCCTGGGGATGTAGTAAATCATAGGGCGGCTGCCATTCCCGATGGGGACGCAGTTGATCAATATGGCTGACGGCGACCAATAGGGGCGGCGGTCGACGCTCCGCACGTTCTGCAAATTGCTGGCGCAGCCAGTCCAGGCGCAGCCGATCTGGTTGCCGGTCGGGGCGATGCGCGGCGCAGACCCAGAGAATCATGTCGGCCTCCATCACGGCGTTCTGTAAGGTTTTTTCATTGAACCGTAACCGTTCAGTCCCCCCCTTTAACAAAGGGGGGTGAGGGGGGATTTTGGCTCCGTCGCCCGTGCGCAATCCCCCCCGGCCCCCCTTTTTCAAAGGGGGGAGGTGAACGCTTACATTGAACCCATCGGTGTCAGAGCCGGGTGTATCGAAGATCAGGGCCGCAATCAGTCCTTCACGCTCCAGCCGATAAGGCGTCAATTCCGTTGTGGTGTCCGGTAAAATATCGGTCGCGGCGGTCAATCGGCCAAACAGGGCGTTAATCAGGCTGGATTTGCCTGCGTTGGTTCGGCCCATCACCAGGATCTGCAAGGGTTCGCCGGTTTGTAACCGTTCAGTCCCCTCCTTTAACAAAGGGAGGTGAGGGGGGATTTTGGCCTTCGGTTCGTCATCGCTCAGGGTCAGCCGTCCGCTGTACAGTTCGATGGCGTAGTAACCGACCTTGCGCACATATTCCCGCAGCAGCCAGCGCTGGGTTTCGGTCCACGCCTGGCTATAGGCTTGGCCGCGCAGATGGCCCCAGGCTTCGCTTAACAGGGCATCCAGGGGATTGACCACCAGTCGGCCCGTGCGATAGAGGTTCACCCATCGCTGGGCGGCGTCTTTCCAGCGCCAGGCGCGCAGTAGATCGCCGATCGTCAGGCGGTGGCTGAGTGGGATATGCGCGGTGACCGTAGCGCGCATATCGTGGCTGGCGCGTTCAATGATCAACAGGGTATGCGGTACGGTCAGTTCCAGCAGGGGCCGTGCTTCCGCCGGATGATAGTAGCGGGCAACGGCGTCCAGGGTGTTCTGACCCAGCGTCCACAACCGGCTGCCGTCGTTTAAGGGCCAATCTTCCGGCTTTACGTCTCCGGCCAATCGCTCGATGATTTCCCAGGCGGCATCGGCTTTAGGCGGCCAGTGCGAGTCAGGCGCGGTCGCCGCATCCGCCAGCAAACGGCGATCCTTGCGTAACAGCCAGTGTTGCAGTCCATAACCAGCGGCGCTGCAAGCGACCATGGCCGCCAGCCAGCCATACAGCATTCCGGTTTGCCAGAGCCAGAACGCGCCCAGCGGCAACAGCGCTGCAATGGGCAATGCCCATAGCAGCAACGCGATCAGACGCAGGCGGTCCAGACGGTTGAACAGGATCATTTACCTTATCTGATACCGTTTCTCGATAAGTGTTGAATCATAGGTGCGTATTTCACTGATGCCGGCCATCCATTTCACGGGATGACGGCCGGCGAGTTCAGTCGAAGGCGGCAGCGTATTTCACTCGGTCGGAGCGCAGCGACGCAGTGGATGAGTGTTTACTGTTCCGTGATGGAGTTCGTCAAGGGGGTTTTACGTTTTCGTAAGGATTCTCCGGTCAGGTTGAGGGTGTAGGCGTTATGGACGAGCCGATCGAGGAGGGCATCAGCCAGAGTGGGTTCGTCCAGATAGGCGTGCCAGCTTGCCACGGGCAACTGGCTGGTCACGAGGGTGGATTGACGGTGATGCCGGTCATCGAGGATTTCCAGAAGATCACGGCGGCCCTCGCTGGTGAGCGGTGTTAAGCCCCAGTCATCGATGACCAACACGTGTGCTTTAGCGTACTCGCGTAGCAGCTTGGGATAGCGGCCATCGGCGCGGGCCAACGCCAGTTCAGGGAGCAAGCGGGGCAAACGGACATAGCGCGCGGTATAGCCCAGACGACACGCATGCTGAGCCAAGGCACAAGCAATCCATGTTTTCCCCACGCCGGTGGGGCCGGTAATCAGGCAGTTGAGATGCTCCACAAGCCAGCGTTCACCGAGCAGATGCTGGATGAGGGTTTTATCCAGGCCCCGGGGATGTTGGTAATCCAGGTCTTCCCGGCAGGCTTGCTGGGGCAAACGGGCTTGCTGTAAGCGGTACTGGAGGCGACGATTCGCGCGTTCGGTCAGTTCGCGATCAACCAGGAGACTCAAGCGATCCGTAAAGCTGAGCTGATCGCTATCGGGCATCTGGAGTTGCTCGTGCAAGGCCTGACGCATGCCGCTGAGTTTCAAGGTGTGCAGTTGATCGAGAAGGGGTTGTTTCAGCATGGCGGAGGCTCCTGGGTTATTGGTAATAGCGTGCGCCGCGCACGTTCGCGTGGGTCGCGGTCGAAGGGATGGGCGGTGGCGAAGTCCCCGCATCCGGGAGGCGTTGCTGGTCCAGGCCATGCTTGAGAATCGACTCGATGCTCTTGTAACTCAGTCCCCCAATGGCTAACGCGCGCTGACAGGCGGCCTCCAAGCGGTCGGCGCCATAGGCTTTGCCCAGACGCAAGATGCCCAAGCACGAGCGGTAGCCCTGCTGAGGATGGGGCCGCGTGGCCAGGATACGTTCCACTAGAGTCGCCGTGTGGGGGCCGGTCTGGTGAGCCCAGCGCACTAACCGTTCGGGCGTCCATTCGGCGTACTCCCGATGGGCTTTGGGCATGTGGGCGGTTACGGTGGTATGGCGACCAGGCTGCGGATGGCGGCGATGACAAGCCACCCGCTGACGTTGATGGAAGACCTCGACCGTGGTGGCGGTCAGGCGCACCTCCACTTCCTGGCGCACCAGGAGGTAGGGGACCGAATAGTAATGGCGCTCGATGTCAATGTGATAGTCAATGTTGACGCGCGCTTTTTTCCATTGCGCGAACACGTAGGGTTCGGCCGGTAAGGGACGCAACGCCGGTTGTTCCAGCGTTGCAAACCAATGCTGACGGGAACCGGGGAGTTTTTTGAAGGCGCGCTGATTGAGGGCGTCGCGCAGTTCGCGGATGACCGTGTTGAGTTCGTCGAGACTGAACAGAGTCCGATGGCGCAAGCGGGCCAGAATCCAGCGTTCCACCACGAGCACGCCACTTTCCGCTTTGGCTTTATCACGCGGTTTTCGGACACGCGCGGGGATCACCGCGACGCCATAATGGGCGGCTAACTCCAGATAACTGGGGTTGAGGTCGGGCTCATAGCGGTGCGGCGTCTGGACGCCGGTTTTCAAATTATCTGGAACCACAATTTCCGGGACACCGCCGAAAAATGCAAAGGCCCGGACATGCGCCATGAGCCAGTCATCCAGTCCTTGGGTCCAGGTCGCCTCCACATAGGTGTAATTGCTGGCGCCCAGCACCGCAACAAACACTTGGGCCTGGCGGAGTTCACCCGTGATGCGGTCCACGATGGGCACGGTGGGACCGGCGTAGTCCACAAACACCTTCTCACCGGCCCGATGGGTCTGGCGCATCACCACATCGGTATGCGCCACCCAAGCCCGATACTGCTGGCAGAACCAGGTGTATTGATAGCCCTGGGGATGCGTGGCTTTGTACTCTTCCCACAAGAGCCACAAGGTGACGCCGGGGCGGCGTAATTCCTGGTGGACGGTGGCCCAATCCGGTTTTCCGCGATCCGCAGACCCAGCGGCGGGGCGCGGCGGAAACAACCGTCGTTCCAATTCATCGGCCATCATGCCCTTGGGCAGGGGCCAACCCAGGCCCGCTCGTCGGGCGCGTTGCAGATACTCTCCGACCGTGCTACGGCCGATCCCGCAACTCCGGGCAATTTGTGGTTGGCTATGGCCCGCCGCCTGCAAACGAAGCACTTCTTGAATCTTGCGCATGGATAACCTCTCAGTCGGCATGAGTTCCTCCTCGGAAAAAAAGGAACCAGCCTACAAGTTGTTAACCTGCGTCGCTGCTCATTGGCGAAACAACCCGCCGCCTTCCGTGTAATGGCCTGCCGCCTTCCGTGAAACGACCTGCCGTCATCCCGTGAAACGACCTGCCGTCATCCCGTGAAACGACCTGCCGTCATCCCGTGAAACGACCTGCCGTCATCCCGTGAAATACGCACATAGGTTCCCCCCTTTAGCAAAGGGGGGTGAGGGGGGATTTGAACGCCGTGGATCGAAGCTGCTCGTCAGAATCCCCCCCAACCCCCCTTTTTCAAAGGGGGGAGCTTCTGCGCTGACCCTATCAGCTCTATTCGCTAACATAACGAGAAGTGGTATAAGTCGGGCCATGTAGGGTTGCCGTCTTTTTGGCAATCCCACATGGCCCTAAATCCCCATGCCGTCAATCCGGCCAGAAGGTCTCATCCATCATTTGGGCGAAGGAGAAGGGACAGGCGGGTTGAAAGCGCCACTTGAGGAGGTGAAGCAACAGGACGACCAGTCGGTTAAGCAGTTCGCGCTGTTCGCTGCGGCCCATACTGTCAATCTCCTCGGCAATGTGAACCAGGTCGGCCTCGGCCCATTGACCGGCGCGTAGCAGACCGGCCTGTTGGTGGGTCCATGCGTAGAAGTCTGTCTCGTAAAGGCTGGTCATGATGGCGCGTAGTCTCTTGGAAGCCGTGTTCCCCGAAGCGAATTCCTTTAGCTGGGAACAAATGATCGATGATTATTGGCCGGAATCCCCCTGCCCCCCTTTTTCAAAGGGGGGAGTGAATACTGACGCGGTTAGAATCCCAAGGCTTCCATGAAGCCAGTGAATTCCGGCGAGAACAGGAAGCCGAGCATCACGTCATAGCGTGGCGAGCCGAGCACTAGCTGGGTCAACCAGAACTCCAGCCCTTCATCATCCGGTTCCCGCTGGAAGAAGGTCAGATACAGGTTGGTGAGGAACTGGATGTTGGTGGTGTTCCGACCGATGTATTCATCGCTGAAGAAGAAGAAAGCGGCCATCTCGCGGAACACCGGCTTGACATCTTCGCCGTTTGCCTGCTTCTCGGTAATCTGGTTTTTCCAGAAAGCCAAACCGTCTTCTTCCGGCTGGCGTTCGAGAATCGAGACGTAGTAGTGGGTGATCAAGGTTGTGGCGGAATCACCGCCCGTGATTTCAATGCGGTAGTCCTGCTGAGACAGCGCATTGCCGTTGGCGCGGTTGATCACCTGGAGGGTGAAGAAGTAGACGCCTTCGGTGGTGGGAACCCCTTTGAGCACCGTGGCGTCAGTCAGGCTGTCCTGCGTGAGCGCGAGACCCGGAGGGAGCACGCCAGCGGCGACGCTCCAGACCGTGTCGGCGTTGGCCACGGGGGTGCCGACGTAGCGGGCTTCGAGGGTGGCGCGGTAGGGTTGACCCAGCGGGGTGCGGGACAGGATGCCGCCACTAATGGCCAGATTCGGCATGCCGGGGCCGCCTGGGTCGAGGATGTTACCGTCTCTTGCCAAGTCGGAATCGCCGGTGCCGCCGTCGGTGATCAGCAGGGTGATGGCGTTACCCTGAACAATCGCGCCGGGCAGGACATACCAGTGCGGTTCGCGGTTGTCTTCGGTGGGGCCGTATTTCCAGTATTGGGTGCCCGGTGGGAGGGGTTCCGGGTAAACGGTGGTCAGGGCGAGGACGGTTTGACCGGCCTGGCATCCGGTGACGGTGATTTCCAGCAGGCCATAGGGTAGATCGATGCCGTCGGGGCCGGTGGTCGGGGCGCCAGGATCGCCCAGTTTGAGGGTGCGAGTGGTGATCACGGCGTCTTCGCAGGCTTCGGCGACACCGCTGACCGTTTGGTTGGGTTGTTCCGGGTTGGGTTCGGTAAAGGTGGCGTCGCGCACGACGAGCAGCGTGGGGAGGGTCACGCTGTGGTTGGCGGTGTCGGTGACGGTGAGTTCGACCACCGATTCGCCCGCTTCGACTGGGGCGCCGCTGAGGAAGCCGGCTTCGCTCAGGGTGAGACCGCTGGGCAGGTCGCGGGCGCTGAAGGTGTAGGGGGGCCGGCCACCCAGGGCGTACAGGGTTTGCGCGTAGGTGGTATCGACCAGTCCTTCGGCAAGCAGGGTGGTGACCAGCGTTAGGTCGCTGGTGACGGATAGGTCATAGGTGCGCGTGCCACTGCGGCCCAGTTGATCGGCGACGGTGATGACCACCGGGATGCGGCTACTGTTGGTGGTGGGCGTGCCGCTGACCACGCCATCGGCGCTCAGGGCGAGGCCGGGCGGCAGGCCGGTGGCGGCATAGGTGTAGGGCGGTCGGCCCCCACGGGCATTGAGGACGACGCCGTAGGGGACGCCCGCCACCAGGTCCGGCAGCGTGGGCGTGGTCACCACGGGAATTTCGGTCGCTGCACCGGGGGTGAAGCGGGCGATCACCGTGCAATCGACCAGGATCGGGCCGGTGGTGTAGAGCGTGCCAGCCAGCGCGCCCTGGCAACCGGCGGCGGTAGCGACGTAGCCGGGGGCTGGGGTGACGGTGAAGGTGGTCGTGCCGCCGGGATTGACGAGCTGCCGGTCGGGGCTGATCGTGCCGTTTGAACCGGCGACCGAGGTGACGGTGTAGGCGCTGGTGTTGGGGTAGAAGCTGGCGCTAATCATGCAATCGGCAGTGATTGGACCCGTGGTGTAGGTCGTGCCGTCGAGGGTGCCGCCGCAGCCGCTGACGTTGGCGAAATAGTCGGTGTCCGGGATGACGGTGAAGGTGGCGATGCTGCCGAAGTTGACCGGGACGGATTCGGGGCGAATCGCGCCGCCTGCGCCGGCGGTTGCGGTGATGGTGAACACGCCGCCGCCGTCGAATTCCACCGCGCCGATGTCGACGAGGCCGTTTTGGATGCGCGCTTCGCCGCGCTGGTCGGTGGTGACGCCTTGAGGGATCAGGGTGTTGTCGCCGGCGTCAATCGCGGGGCTACCGGGAATCGGCAGGTGGGTCTGGGTGGGGCCGCCATTATCGGCCAAGGGCGCAATGGCGGTCGTCATGGAGCCAGCAAGAATCAGGTCGCTGGCGACGGAATCCGCGCCTTCCAGCCCGGCCTCGGCATTTTCACCGAACAGGTTGTGGCCCAGGGAGTTGAGCGTGCCATTGCTGCGGATTTCTTTGCCCGTGGGCGCAGTGTTGCCCACTACGATACTGTTGCCGATGGACAGCGGCACCGTGTTCCATATACCACCGCCGACACCCAGCGCGGAATTGTTGACGATGGTGCTGTTGAGGATCAGAGCGGTCGCTGCGCTGTAGATAGCGCCACCGCCTAAACCTGAACTTTCTCCCAATGCAGAATTTCCAGACAAGGTGCTATTGCGCACATTCATAGTGCCGCTACCTATATGGTAGATACTGCCGCCACTATGGGTGGTCGAGTTATTCGACAGCGTGCTGTTACTTATTACCAAATCGCCATCTTTATTGTAGACGCCACCACCGTCTATCGCCGTACCATCCGACAAGGTCACGTTATTAATCGTCAACTTACCCCCATTGAATATGTTGCCACCGTAAAGCGGAACTATATTGCCTGATAGGATACTGTTCTCAATGGTCAGCGTACCATCGCCGCCGTTAAGAATACCACCGCCACGGCCAAAATCTGGAGACGAAGTTAAATTGTCAGTCAGTATGGTATTTGTGAGGGTCGCTGTACCAGCGTTAAAAACACCACCGCCATAAAAAACCGCTGAATTGTTGACCAATGTGCTGTCGTTTACATTCAGAATCCCAGCGTTAAAAATACCACCGCCACTACCATCATAATATCCGTTATTATACGCTGAATTATCGGCCATGGTGCTATTATTTACAGTCAATGTCCCATTATTATAGATAGCGCCACCATCTCTGTTAATTTTACTAGACTGAATAGTGCTATTGCTGAGCGTCAACGTCCCATTATTATGAATCCCGCCATTCTGGAGCTTCAAATCCGAGATACTAACGGTTGCATCGGCATTGATCGTGAAAATCCGTGCGTTGTTGCCAATGATGGTTGTCAGGCTCTCTCCTAAGCCTTCCAGCGTCAGATTTTTGTTGATGGTCATGCCGCCGGTGCTCAAGACAAAACCGCTGAGTCCCGATTGAAACAGGATGGTGTTGTCGGTGTCCTCGGAGGCGTTGACATCAAGAATCGCCTGGCGCAGCGAACCGGGGCCGTCGTCGTTGAGGGTCGTCACCAGGAGAGTAGCCGCCCCAGCCGGGGGCGAAAAGGCAATGACAAAAAGAATCGGCAAGATGAGTACGAGGGGGATGGGTTGTCGATAACGCAACATCGGTTTTCTCCTGTGTGAATCGAAATGAAGGGAAAGTGGCAGAGTGTTCCTTTTATGTTTAGTTGCGCATTGTATGATTGTCAATACTGTAATGCAGCGTTGCTTGAGTCGTGAGTGACTCTGGATTCCCCCCTTTAGCAAAGGGGGGTAAGGGGGGATTTGAATATCGTGGGTCTGGCGGCGGGTTCGGAATCCCCCCCGGCCCCCCTTTTTCAAAGGGGGGAGAGGGTAACCGACCGCCACACAACGCGCTCCAGGCCCACGCCCACGACTGCGTACAAACGTAGATCGGTCAAGCCATAGCGCTCCTGCAAAGCGGCCCCGTAACGCCGCGCCTGTGCTTCTGCTGCTTGTAACTGCTCCTGAATCGGGGGTAACGTCATCAACGCGTCCCGACTCTGCCCGCGCACCGCTTCCCCGGTCAATTTCAGGTCTTTCAGACTGACGTATTTGAATTCCAGCAGTAAATCCAGCGCCTGAAAGCGGCGCATGTCCGGGCGCACGATCAGACTCAAATCGATATAGCCATGATCCATTTCGGTTTCCGACACCATCATATACAACCGGTCATCGAACAACAGCGTCAGAAAAGCCAGTTTGATCACCAACTCGTTCGTCCAGCGATAATCGCGATTGGACAGCACCGGTAAATAGCGCTGTTCGATAAATTGTACAAGCGGCGCTAAATCGCCGTGGAGATAAACCGTTTCGGCCAGGGCCGGAATTGTTTGCCGGTCTTCGTAGGTGGGCAACCACCGTTCGCGTAAACGCTCCACGTACAATGATCGGGCGACGAGGTTAGGGATGTTCAGAATCGCCTTGCCCAACAAACCTTGCCCAGTGAGGGTTAACACCCCAAAGTAATACAGCAGCGAGGCCATGAATGGCTGATCTTTAACCGCCGCCAGCACGTCCGCTACGCCGAAGCGTTGGGACAACTGCGGAATGATCACCCCTTCCTCACCATTCAGGGCTTGAATCAGGAGGTCTTCCCCATGCGGCAATTGGGCGATATAGGCCAGCTTGTTCCGATCCATCGCCAGATTCTCGTCGAGCATGCGCCGGGGATAGTGGCCCTCGTTCTGTAAGGCTTTCAGAAAGTACAAGCTTAAAGTCGGGTTATAGAGGCGCTCACCCCCGGTTTCGCTAAAGCAGTAGCCGTTATAAAACGTACGCATCAAATCGAGGGCCTCAGATGCAAACCAGGAACCGCCCTCGGTCGCCAGTTGCTCCAGCACGTGGGCGATTTCCACTTCGGTGAACCCGCACAGGTCGTTAAATCGCTCATCCAGATAGATATTCTCTCCGACGTTATACCCGCTGGTCATGTCGCTGAGGACAATCGGCGACACGCCGGTGATGAACACCCGATCCAGACCTTGCCCGCCCGCTGCCGCTTTCACTGCCTTGAACACGGTTTTCAACAATCCCTCGCCATAAAGCAGGCCCTCGTAAAAGTCCTGCTTGCGCCCGGTCATCAGCACGTCATTGGCGAAATTGTCGTATTCGTCAATGAGGAGATAGAGTTTGTAGGGTGTTTCGGCAATCGCGGTCATCGCCGATTCCCAGGAGGCGATCGCATTGTCGGGATAAATGGTGATAGAAGCCGTCAGACGCTGGGCGTAAGCGCGCTGGAATTTGACGATGCGTTCATTCAGATGCTGATGTAAGGCGGTTTCGATCTCTTTAACCTGCCCTTGGGCTTTCACCAGGGAAAAATCCCATTTCATCACCAAGTACTGGTTATGTAGCGGTGTCGGATTTCGTCCGATGGCCAGATTGCCGAACAGGGCGTCGAATTGCTCGGCCCGGTTCACGTTGTAGTAATGCTCCAGCATCGACAGCAGCAGGCTTTTGCCAAAGCGGCGCGGGCGGATGAAGATCAATTGCCGTCCTGCGTTCTCCAGTTGCGGAAGGCGGTCGGTGCGGTCCTGATAAAAGTAGCCGTCCTGAATGAGGGTGGCGAAATCGCTTAATCCATAGGGAAATTTCATGACGGGGTCTTACCTCCCGTTAGGTTTAGCTCGAAAAGCGGATGAACCATCAAGACGCCAGGGCCGCCAAGAGAAAGAATCGGCAAATGAGGTCCTGCATGGCCAGAGGCGATGGTGGATCATCAACGGCAACATGCCCGCTACAAAGAGCGTGGGCGAGCGCTACAAGGGCTACTTCACGGAATCTGTGGGTCTGACGGAGGTCGTCTAAGGTCATTTGCGGATCAGAATCCCCCCGGCCCTCTTTTTCAAAGGGGGGAGAGGGCGACCGACCGCCACACAACGCGCTCCAGTCCGACGCCCACGACTGCGTACAAACGTAGATCGGTCAAGCCATAGCGCTCCTGCAAAGCGGCCCCGTAACGCCGCGCCTGTGCTTCTGCTGCTTGTAACTGCTCCTGAATCGGGGGTAACGTCATCAACGCGTCCCGACTCTGCCCGCGCACCGCTTCCCCGGTCAATTTCAGGTCTTTCAGACTGACGTATTTGAATTCCAGCAGTAAATCCAGCGCCTGAAAGCGGCGCATGTCCGGGCGCACGATCAGACTCAAATCGATATAGCCATGATCCATTTCGGTTTCCGACACCATCATATACAACCGGTCATCGAACAACAGCGTCAGAAAAGCCAGTTTGATCACCAACTCGTTCGTCCAGCGATAATCGCGATTGGACAGCACCGGTAAATAGCGCTGTTCGATAAATTGTACAAGCGGCGCTAAATCGCCGTGGAGATAAACCGTTTCGGCCAGGGCCGGAATTGTTTGCCGGTCTTCGTAGGTGGGCAACCACCGTTCGCGTAAACGCTCCACGTACAATGATCGGGCGACGAGGTTAGGGATGTTCAGAATCGCCTTGCCCAACAGCCCCTGCCCGGTCAAGGTTAACACCCCAAAGTAATACAGCAGAGAGGCCATGAACGGCTGATCTTTAATCGCCGCCAGCACATCCGCCACGCCGAAGCGTTGGGACAACTGCGGAATGACCAGGCCCTGCTCGCCATTGAGGGCCTGAATCAAAACCTCTTCCCCATGCGGCAATTGGGCGATATACGCCAGCTTGTTGCGATCCATCGCTAGATTTTCGTCAAGCATCTCTTGCGGATATTCGCCTTTGGTGTGCAGATGTTTGAGAAAGTACAAGCTCAAGGTCGGATTGTAGAGACGTTCGCGCGCTTTGGGACTGAAGCAGTAACCGTTGTAGAAGGTGCGCATCGTCTCCAGCACCGCCGTTGGCGGCCAGGAACCGCCCTCGGTAGCCAGTTGCTCCAGCACGTGGGCGATTTCCGCTTCAGTAAACCCGCACAGGTCGTTAAACGTCTCATCCAGATAGATATTCTCCCCGACGTTATACCCGCTGGTCATGTCGCTGAGAACGATGGGCGAGACGCCGGCGATGAACACCCGATCCAGACCTTGACCGCCCGCCGCCGCTTTCACTGCCTTGAACACCGTTTTCAACAACCCTTCGCCATAGAGCAGGCTCTCGTAAAAGTCCTGCTTGCGTCCGGTCATCAGCACGTCATTGGCGAAATTGTCGTATTCGTCAATGAGGAGATAGAGACGATGCCCGGCCAACTGGATCGCGGTTAGCAATGCGCCAAAGGAATCAATGGCGTCTTCTTCGCAGATACGGACGTTGAGTTGATAATGCGCCGCACAGCGCCGGATGCATGAATTAATGTGCCGATGCAGGGCCGCTTCAATCGCGTGGACCTCCCCTTGCGCTTTCACCAGAGAGAAGTCCCATTTCATCACCAGGTACTGGTTATGCAGCGGCGTCGGATTTTGTCCGATGGCCAAATGCCCGAACAGGGTCTCGAATTGATCGGCCCGATTCACATCGTAGTAATGCTCCAGCATCGACAGCAGCAGACTTTTGCCAAAGCGGCGCGGGCGGATGAAAATCAATTGCCGTCCTGCGTTCTCCAGTTGTGGAAGGCGGTCAGTGCGGTCCTGATAAAAGTAGCCCTCCTGAATGAGAGTGGCGAAATCGCTTAATCCATAGGGAAATTTCATGGCGTGGCCTGCGCAGCGTTGCTCAAGACGAACTGGCACGCTGCTGGCAGATTTTCCACAGAAGGCGGTTTAGGCTTCCGATACGGCTTGGGCGACCGCGCCGCCTGGACGAGATCACGAACCCAATTCCCTAAATCAGTGTCACAACCATCACCCAGCGGGATCGGATTCTGTGATTTACACTGAGCGGAATTTGGGGGACAGGCCAACCGAACATGGAAATGCGCATCGTGACCCCACCAGGGACGCAACTTGTGCAACCAGCTTCGATCCGTTTCACTCTCGCACAATGCTTGCTTGATAATCGCATTCACAAAGATGCGCTCGACATACGGCGATTGCGCGGCGAATTTCAAAGCGTCGCGGTAATGCGGCGACCAACGGGAAAGATTTAAGGCGCCATCGGCGGCGCGCACCATCGACCGCATGTTGATCTGCTCGGTATCCGCCCTAGATAAGATGCGATCACGCGGTTGCTGCAAAAACCATACATCCACATCCAGCCCACTTTGGTGGCTGCGGTGACCATTGGACATGGGGCCGCCACGCGGTTGTCCCAAGTCGCCAATCAATAATCGGCCGCCGCGCGCCGCCGCCTGCCGACCCTGCTGTTCAATGAAGCGAATCAGCAACGGATGACCATAATAGCGGTTGCGACTAGCGCGCATCACCTGATAACCATCGCCCACCAGCGGTAAGGCGACTGCTCCGGCAATGCAGCCATTCGCGTAAGAACCGATGACTTCAGGTTGGCCCACGAGCGGATTGCGGACTTGACTCCAGGCATTACCGGCATGGGCGGCAGTCATGCCCGCGGATAGCAGGAACAGGAGTGTAATGAATCGAATCGTCATGCGAATGTGCTCCTTTCAGTGCAAGATAGATGGGCAGGGCTCCCCCTTTGAAAAAGGGGGCTGGGGGGATTTCGCACGGGCGACGAGGCTAGAATCCCCCCTCACTCCCCTTTGCTAAAGGAGAGAACATGCAAATGCACATCCACGATTTTACCGCCACTGCGGTGTTCCCTCGATGCTCAATCCCTCCCGCAGCGCCGCTCCTGCACTGGCCTCCACCTCATCCAGCAATCGCTCGATCCAACCGGTGTGCTGGGTGTAGTCCAGGATCGTCTTTTCCCCAATGACCTCCTCGGCCACATAACGGGCGCTGCCCAGAGCATCCACCAGACCCAGTTCCACACCCTGCGCGCCGGTCCACATCAGACCACTGAAGATCTCAGGCTGATCTTTTAACCGTTCGCCCCGGCCTTTTTTTACCGCCGTGATGAATTGCTGGTGAATGGCGTCCAGCATCCCTTGTAAATGTTGAACCTCGTCCGGATTCACCGGCTTGAAAGGATCGAGAAAATCCTTATTGACGCCAGCGGCATAGGCCCGCCGCTCCACGCCCAGCTTGGCGATTGCCTCGGTAAAGCCAAAACTGTCCATGCGCACGCCGATAGAGCCGACGATGCTGGCCTGGTTCGCGTAGATATTCTGCGCCGCAGCGGCAATGTAATAGCCGCCCGAAGCGCACACATCACTGACGACGGCGTGAACGGGAATTTTGGGATATTGCTCGCGCAGTTTCCAAATCTCATCGTAAATCTCTCCCGCCTGCACCGGACTGCCGCCGGGACTGTTGATTTGCAGGATGACGCCTACGGTATTGTTATCCTTGAACGCTTTGCGCAGCGCTCCGATAAGATTCTTGGCGCTGGCTTCGGTGCTGCTGGCGATCAGACCCTCCACGCGAACCAGGGCGGTATGACGCTTGGCGCTGGCGGTGGCCTTGCCGAGATTGTCCGGCCAGGCCAGAACAAGCAGCAATACCAGATAACCGAAGAACAGGAATTTGAAGAAAATCCCCCAGCGCCGCGCTCGCCGTTGCTCGGTGGCCGAGGCGAACGCCAGTTTGGTCAGGGTGTCCCGCGCCCAGCGCTCATCATCGGGGGGACTGGTATTCGGATTCAGCTCATTCATCGTGAATTCTCGGCATTATCGCTTAAATGACCGCTTGCCCCTCGCAGGGGAAGCGGGCCAGGGAGAAGAAAGGTTAGAAGAGTGGCCACGCGGTTTCGCTGAACCGAGAAGATCCAGCACCGCCTTGAGTTCGGCGTCCAGGGGCGCGCTGACAGCGATCTCCCGCCCACCCAGCGGCAAATTCAGACTGTGCGCATGCAGAAACAGCCGGCGCAGCCCATAACCTTCTGCCATCGTCCGGTTGAAAACTGCATCGCCATACTTGTCGTCGCCCGCCAGGGGATAGCCGATATGCGCGGCGTGAACGCGAATCTGATGAGTGCGGCCCGTGGCGATGCGAACTTCCAGCAGAGAAGCGGTTGCGTGCAAACTCACCGGACGGAACCGGGTCAGGGCGGGTTTGCCATCGTCCAGCGCTTCGACCATACGTTCCCCACCGCGCAGGATGTTGCGCCGCAACGGCTGGTTCACTTCATGCGCACCGAGATTCCAGTGACCCCGCGCCAACGCCAGATAGCGCTTTTCTACCCGCCCGTCCCGGAACGCTTCCTGAATGTGCCGCAACGCAGTCGGTGTCCGCGCCAGCATTAGACAACCGCTGGTTTCCCGATCCAGCCGGTGCGCCAACTCCAGAAACGGCTCCTCGGGCCGCAATGCCCGCAGAATTTCAATGATCCCGTAATCGACGCCGCTGCCCTTATGCACCGCCAGTCCCGCCGGCTTGTCCAGCGCCAGCAGGTCCCGGTCCTCGTAAATCACCGCTGCCCGCAATCGTTCGGCCAGCCCTGACGGCGGATGGAAGGGCCGATCATCCGGTTCCGCCAGCCGCAGCGGCGGAATGCGCAGCACATCACCGGTTTGCAGACGATGACGAGGTTGAACCCGTCCACCGTTCAAGCGCACTTCACCGGTGCGTAAGATACGATAAATCAGGCTCTTGGGCGCGCCCTTCAGTTCACGCAGCAAAAAGTTGTCGAGGCGCTGGCCGGTATGTTCTGGCGCAATTTCCAGGTAGCGCACCCTGTTGGAAGACGTGGAAGCTGGCATTATTTGAAGCGCGTTCATCAGACTGTTATAGTTGCAAAGGTTGTCGCCAATGACCCGAAAGGTCGGCGAAACTGGAACAATACACGATATCGGTTTTCACGCCTGCGCGCCATTTTGCCCGGCGAGCGGTGGTTTTCAAAGGGTTTTTCCGTCGCTCAACCCCTTTTCAACCCGAGCGGCTCTTGATCGCGCTCCCAGCCGATCCGCCTCTAAGCCCGGTTTTCAAAGGGGGGAGAGGAATGTGATATGACCGACCGCCTGACCGATTGGCATTGGTTGTTTGGCCTGACCCTCACTGATCTTTTCCAGGATACTCCTTGGCGCGTGGAACTCGAACGCAACCTGGCCTTGCAAAAGCAGCAGCTGGATGTCGCCATCATTGAACAATGCGCATCCGGCGGCGCGGGCGAATTGCCCGACGGTCTGGAGAATTTTCGTCGACACAACCTGTTGACCTATAAATCGCAGCGCGAGGCGATGGACGGCTGGGCGTTTGACGAACTGCTCGGTCATTTTGTCAATTACCGCAAGCAGTTGGAGGATGACGAAGGGAACCTGCCCGACGTCGGTCAGTTTCAATTGTATGCTGTCGCCACCCGCCATCCGCGTGCGCTGAGTCAGGGGCAGCATCTACGCAAGACCGCTTGGCCGGGGGTTTCTGACGTAGTGTGGGGAACGCAAACCGTGCGCCTGATCGTCCTTAACCGGATTGCGCCGCACCCCCGGAATGCCTTCTGGGAACTGTTCAGTAGCCGGCAGGAACGTATCCGTCACGGGGTGCGGCATTATCGTCCCCGGCGCGCTGGCGCTTGGGAATTGCTGTATCAATTGTACTTGACCCATCTTTTGGAGGATCCGCGCATGGCCCAGACCCTGGCCGAATTCGCTGAGGAAATCCACCGCCGGTTCCTGGACAGCATTCCCCTGGAGGCGTGGCTGCGCGGCCTGCCGCCCGAGGAGCGGCTGCGCGGCTTGTCCCCCGAGGAGCGGCTGCGCGGCTTGTCCCCGGAGGAATTGCAGCAGTTGGAAGCCTATTTGAAAACCCGGCATTAGCCCAGCCTGCCTCCCTTGGCGGACGCTGACGATCTAACCCGGTCGCGGGAGATTTCATGACCGGGTCGGCTCCAGGAAAAGAGGTCGGGAATGCATGGGAATTGCATCCTGCGCCCTAAATTCCTTTAGAACCCCAGTTCTTCCATGAAGCTAGTGAATTCCGGCGAGAACAGGAAGCCTTGCATGGCTTGGTTGCGCGACATACCGCCGACCAATTGTACTAACCAGAACTCCAGCCCTTCATCATCTGGTTCCCGCTGGAAGAAGGTCAGGTACAGATTGGTGAGGAACTGGATATTGGTGGTGTTTCGACCGATGTATTCCTCGCTGAAGAAGAAGAAAGCGGCCATTGCGCGGAAAACCGGCTTTACATCCTCGCCGTTTGCCTGCTTCTCAGCGATCTGGTCTTTCCAGAAGGCCAGGCCCTCTTCTTCCGGCTCGCGTTCGAGAATCGAGACGTAGTAGTGGGTGATCAGAGTCGTGGCGGGATCGCTGTTTTCGAGAGCAAAGGTCGCGGTGACGTTCTTGGCGGCGTCCATCGTAACCACGCAAGTCCCAGACCCCGAACAGGCTCCGCTCCAGCCAGCAAAGGTGGAGTTGCTGTCGGGGTTGGCTGTCAGCGTGACTGATGCGCCTTCGGGATAGCTTTGTGAACAGTCGCTGCCGCAGTTGATCCCAGCGGGGTTGCTGCTCACCGTACCGGTTCCGGTTCCGGTTGTGGTCACGGTTAGGGCATGGGTGGGAACGGTAACGGCGTATTCACCAATCAGCGCACCAACGGTAGCTGTTAACTGCTGTATATTGACACCATTGGGAAAATTGGCATTGCCAATGAAATGCGTCTCAAACAGTATACCGGGAATTAAATCATCTTTGACTGTGACCGGGATGTACACTTCGCGGCTTTCGCCAGGATCAAGCGTACCTATGGTCAGAGTCACGATGTGACCATAGTAACATCCATCGTAACGATCACAACCTGATGCAGAAGCGCCGGTGATGCTACCAGGCCCAAAAGCCTTGAGTTCATTAGGCACCATCCACTGAATTCTGACATTTTCCAAGGATGCTCCAGAAATGGGGTTGGTATTGGTCACCATCAACTCATATCGAAAGTCATCGCCTTGGGCTAGTGGGTCTTTGCTGAGCGCAGCCGTCATGCTGAGAGGAACAACAGTGCGCGCCGAGACAGACAATGCTGAACGCGCTGCCCAGGATTTAAAGCTGGCATCATTTACGAGACGCGCTTCTGCTTGCAGCAAACGGCCTTCGAGACCACGGGTATCCTCAACCACAACCTGCCGACGGCTGCCCCGACCTGAGCCAAGCGGGCCGATGTTGTCCCAAACGATGATATTGCCGGTCTGGATGCCGCCATCGCTGTCCAGCACTTGCACCTGATCGGGCAGAGTCAGTTCCAATGAACCATTGGCAGCGGCAAAATCGGTGTTGCCATACAGCAGCTCGTAAATAAGCTGACCCGAGGGCATAATCGGCGCAGGATTGGCGCTGAGATTGATATCCAGAGTTTTAAATTGCTCGATAGCAATAGTATCGGCGACTATGACTGGTTCAATAAGAGGATCAGCGTCATAACTGCCGAAAAATCGAATTGGAACCAAGTGACCAAAAGATGCATCGTTTTTTGTCCACACTGGGATTTGTATTTCACGACTCTCGCCGGGAAGCAAGGTGCCTACGGAGAGAGTCAGTATGTGACCGTAGTAGCACCCATCGTAGCGATCACAACCTGATGCAGAAGCCCCGGTGATTCTGCCTGGCCCAAAAGCTGCGAGCTGAGGCACCATTCCCCAAATCCTGACATTTTCCATCGGTGCTCCTGAAGTCGGGTTGGTGTTAGCAACAGTCAGGTGATAGAAGAAACCTTGCCCACGCACCAACGGATCGTCACTAACAGTCAGCGCCAATTCAAGTGGACGGTTATTGCGAAACGGCGTCAGGAGTGATGCCCTTACATCCGGTCCTGCTACGCCTACCTTGTCATCAATTTCAGCTTGGGCGTATAAGACATGGCTAACGTCGTTGATCGAATCTTGCACCTGAACTTGTCGGCGGTCGCTGGTTCCGGAATTGAGTTGGTCAATCGACCAGATGATGTTGTTGCCAAGCAATGTGCCGCCGCCATTGTTAAGGACAGTGACGCCGGTAGGGAGTCGCAGGGTAAGATCGGCATCATTCAAAGCCTGTGTACCAGAATTGCTGAATGTCAGTGTATATGTGAGTTCTTCGCCGGGCATGAGTGGCGTGGGTGTCGCGCTGAGTTCGATATCCAGTGTGCTTGCGGTTGCGATGGTCAGTGTTTCCTTCACTAGAAGCTGTTCGCTGTCAGCGTAGCTCCCCTCAAACTCGGCAATCAGTGGTTGGGGTAGTTCAGTGATTGGAATGTTGGAGCGCGCCCATACTGGGATTTGTATTTCGCGACTTTCGCCGGGAAGCAAGGTACCTATGGTCAGAGTTACGATGTGACCGTAGTAGCATCCATCGTAACGGTCGCAGCCTGATACAGAGGCGCCGTTGATTCTACCTGGCGAGAAAGCCGCAAGCCCATCAGGCACTGTCCACCGGATTTTGACATCTTCCAGCGGCGCACCTCCTTGCGGGTTAGTGTTGGTGACCATGAGGCGATAGAAAAAGCCCTCGCCAGGGACAACTGGGTCTTTGCTAACGCTGGTCAGCAATTCAAGTGGCGCGGCGCTAGCCAGCGCGGGCAGGAAAAAGCAGCACAGCAGAAACACGCTGCGCCAGAGGCAATGTCGTTTCATCAGAAATCCCCTGTAGTTTTAGGATATTGTGAGTGGACATAGAAGCGGTGAACACTCAATGGCGAGCAACCGGATACTTGTACGGGAGAGACAGAATGTCTCTTGAGGAAAGTATCGAGATCAACTCAATGTGTCATCACAAACAGACAGGGTGTAATGTACAAAAAAAAGCAAAAGTCAAAATTTCACGTAACACGGCATTTGCAGGATATAAAGCTCAGTCTCCAGCGGAGCGCTGACGGCAATCTCCCGTCGCCCAGCGGCAAACTTGGGTGCACCCTTCAATTCGCGGAGCAGAAAATTATCGAAGCGCTGACCAGCGTGTTCTGGAGTGATTTCCAGACGGCGCACCCCACCGGGCGATGCAGAAGCAGGCATTATTTGAAGCGCGTTCATCAGACTGTTATAGTTGCCAAGGTTGTCGCCAATGACCCGAAAGGTCGGCGAAACTGGAACAATACACGATATCGGTTTTCACGCCTGCGCGCCATTTTGCCCGGCGAGCGGTGGTTTTCAAAGGGTTTTCCCGCCGCTCAACCCCTTTTCAACCCGAGCGGCTCTTGACCGCGCTCCCAGCCGACGGGCAACGACCTTTGGCGTATTGGGGACGGCCCCTTGTTGGGAACCTTGATTCCCCAGGCTATCTCCCACCCCAGACACGCCTCGGCGACAACCGCGTTGCCTCCGGTGATGGTTGAGCGCAAGGAATCTCAACTTTATGAAACGTATGCTGATTAACGCGACTCAGCAGGAAGAGTTGCGGGTAGCGCTCGTTGATGGTCAGAAATTATTCGACCTCGACATCGAAACGCCCTCGCGGGAACAGAAAAAATCCAACATCTATAAAGGACGCATCACCCGCGTCGAACCCGGACTGGAAGCGGCATTCGTCGATTATGGTGCCGAGCGGCATGGTTTTCTGCCCTTCAAGGAAATCAATCGCAGCAATTTCGACCCCCACGCTGACAGCAATCGCCCCAGCATCCGCGAAGCGATCCGCGAAGGCCAGGAAGTCGTGATTCAGGTGGAAAAAGAAGAGCGCGGCAACAAAGGCGCGGCGCTGACCACCTTCATCAGTCTGGCGGGCCGCTATCTGGTGTTGATGCCCAATAACCCACGGGCGGGTGGAGTGTCGCGGCGCATCGAAGGCGAGGATCGCCAGGAAATCCGCGAGATCATGAGCAGCCTCGACATTCCTGAAGGCATGGGCCTGATCGTGCGCACCGCCGGCGTGGGCCGCTCTCAGGAAGAATTGCAGTGGGACCTGGATTACTTGCTGAATTTATGGCGGGCTATTGAAACCGCCTCCTCGCAAAAAAAGGCGCCCTTCCTGATCTATCAGGAAAGCAACATTATCATCCGTGCGCTCCGCGATTACCTGCGCGCCGACATTGGGGAAATCCTGATGGACAGTCCGGCGGTCTATCGTCAGGCGCAGGAATTCATGCAACAGGTGATGCCGCATAACCTGAGCAAGCTCAAGCTGTATCAGGATAATGTGCCCCTGTTTTCCCGCTTTCAAATCGAATCGCAGATCGAAACCGCCTATCAACGCGAGGTCACTCTACCTTCTGGCGGCAGCGTGGTTATCGATTACACGGAAGCGCTGGTATCCATCGACATCAACTCGGCGCGTGCCACCAAGGGCAGCGACATTGAAGAAACCGCGCTGACCACCAATGTGGAAGCCGCCGATGAAATCGCGCGTCAAATGCGCTTGCGAGATTTGGGCGGATTGATCGTCATCGACTTCATCGACATGAACGCTGCTCGCAACCAGCGGGAAGTCGAGAATCGGTTGCGCGATGCGTTGAAAGTGGATCGCGCCCGGGTGCAGGTGGGTCGTATCTCCCGGTTCGGTCTGCTGGAAATGTCGCGGCAGCGCTTGCGGCCCTCGCTGGATGAGGCCAGTCACGTCATCTGCCCGCGTTGCGAAGGCCGGGGGACGATCCGCAATATCGAATCGCTGGCGCTGAGCGTATTGCGACTGATTCAGGAAGAAGCCATGAAGGACAAGACCGGCCGGGTCGTTGCACAGCTGCCGGTCAAGGTCGCCACCTTCCTGCTCAATGAAAAACGTGAAGCGATCCGCGCTTTTGAGCAGCGCCATCGAGTCGGCATTTTGCTGATCCCCAATGAGTCGCTGGAGACGCCGCATTTCAAATTAAGTCGGTTGCGCATTGAAGAACTGTCGGAAGCGCAACGGTTATCGTACACCCTGGCCGAAGATTACGAGGAACAGTACGAGGCGCAGGTCAACGCAGCCTTGCGAGAGACGATTGAGGAACCGGCAGTCAAGGGTGTTGCGCCAGCCAGCCCGGCGCCGTTGCCGCCATCGCCAGGACCCAAGCCGGAAGTTAACGCCAGTTTTTTCCGTTGGCTATGGGGTAATCTCTTTGGACAACCGCAGCCAGCGTCTTCCAGGGACGAGCGGTCTGGACGGTCCGGCGTCAAGCCGGCTACAGCCAAACCCGAGCGGCCGCGCCGGGAACGCCCTGGACGGCGCGGCGAGGCAGAACCAGGCGCTGAGGCGCTACAGGCCAGGACAACCTTTGCGTCGGTCACAGCTACTGATGAAGCGACGCCTATCCTGATGTCGCCACCGAGCGGCGAAGCGCCGTTGGAACCCAACGAGCTGGGTGAATCAGTGGTAACGCCCATCCCGGAACTCGAAGAATCGGTGGTCATCGCCGAAGGTGAAGAGGAAACCTCCGGGCGGAACCGTCGAGGGCGGCGGGGTGGGCGGCGGCGGAAGCGCAGCGAAGCGCCTGCCGATGCGCCGCCCGCCAACGCCGAGATCACCCTGGAATCGGGCGCCGGGGTTGAATCAGAGAGTGACTCGACCGCAGTCAGTGAGGCAGTTACGCCGACTATGACCGGGAAATCCGCCGGGCCACAGCGACGTATCCGCAGCGGACGTCCGCGCCTGCCTCGGGAGGTGCTTGCCGCACAGGCGGCTACCAAAGCGGCGGATGCATCGGCTGCGCTTAATGACGAGTTGCCGATGCCGCCTCTTACCCGTCTGGAATATCCAACAGCTGAGGAAGAGGTGAAAGAAAAGTCGCAAGAAGCGTCGAAAGCAGTGAATGATTCTGCGCGGGAAGCGCCAGCTCAACCGGTAGGTCAGGCTGAAGCGCCCTACATGGAATCAACTAGTTCGGTCAGCGATTCGGTCAGCGGTCCTCCGGTGCCGGTCGAACCGGCTTTTGCCAAAGCAGAAACGGCGATTGCCGTGGATATGGAAGCGGTCCAGGCTCCGCTTGTACTGGAAGAGATAATCCCTGAAACGGATAATGCAGCGCCAACGTCGGCGGCATTTGGGTCAGAGGTTGGGGAGACCGTGGTTTTGGCGGCAGAGGTAGAGGCGGAAACCGTTGTATCGGAAGAAGCTCCGGTCAACGAGTCGTCCGCTGCGTCGGAAGCAGCCGCCGACGAAGAGGTAGAAAAAAGGATTCCGGCAACTGAACCCGCTCTTCTCAGCGAATCCATGATTGAATCGGTGGAGCCTTCCCCGTCGATTGAATCGCCCCCAGTATCTCCAGGAAACGATGCTAAGCCCTGATGTATCCATTCCAGTCCCCCTTAACAAAGGGGGGCCAGACTCAAAGCCGATGGCGTTCACGGATGTGGATCAACAAGCCCTGAGCCGCCTCTTCGACCAAATCCATGACGCGCTCAAAACCGGTTGGACCGCCATAATAAGGATCGGGGACTTCCCGCTCGGGCAGGTCTGGGGCAAAATCCAGAAATAACTGAATGCGCTGTTGCAATTCCGCATTTTGGCACAACTCCACCAGATTTTCGTAATTATCCCGATCCATGGCCAGCACGTAATCAAATTCGGCAAAATCAGCAGGGGTCACTCGGCGGGCGCGTAAACTCCGCAAATCGACCCCACGACGCTGAGCTGTCGCCTGGCTACGGGGGTCGGGCGGCCCACCGATATGGTAGGAATGGGTGCCGGCTGAATCGACATAGACTTTTTCATGGAGACCGACGCCTTCCAACATACGCCGAAACACGCCTTCGGCCATTGGGGAGCGGCAAATATTGCCCATGCACACAAACAACACCTTAACCATTGCTTTCGCCTTCGTCTCATCCGACCGTTGTGAGGAAACAAACATCGCCCGGATCGCTTGTACGATTGTGGAACCCATCGCGCTGATTGCTACCTGTTATGCCGCCGATTAATCCTGATAAACTGAAAACCCTGC
The DNA here is from genome assembly GCA_024235095.1 of Gammaproteobacteria bacterium. Taxonomy (NCBI): domain Bacteria; kingdom Pseudomonadati; phylum Pseudomonadota; class Gammaproteobacteria; species Gammaproteobacteria bacterium. Next base: position 59,770 of record JACKNC010000004.1, on the reverse strand, counting down.
TTGGCCAAACTCTGACCTATCAAGGCATTTCCTGCCAGGTTATTGAAATCCTGGTCGATGAGCCAGCCTTGGTGCTGCGTGACCAGGACCACCGAAAGGTCATTCACGCCAACCAGTATGGCGACGCAGGCGATCATCTGCCCAAAACCCATACTGTTCCCCTGCTCAACTTGCGTCGCGAACGGCTCAATCCCGACTTGCCGGAACTGACTTCGTTTGACTTATTCGCTTGAGGATGCCCATTGCGCCGCTACGCGCGCCAGATCGATTTCAGTATCCACGCCGGGTGGGGGAATCTCCACCGCTTCGGCTACATGGATACGAATGCCATGCCACAGCGCGCGCAACTGCTCCAGCGATTCCGCCTGTTCGGCCATCGCGGGCGACAGGCGCGGATAGCGGGTTAGCACCGCCACCCGATAGGCGTACAGGCCGATGTGCCGAAACCAGGCGCCGTTCTCCGGTAACCGGTTTAAGGGTTCCTGGTTGACGCCGAATCCTTCGCGATGCCAGGGAATCGGCGCCCGGCTGAAATAGAGGGCGTAATCCTGTGAGTCCCGAACCACTTTGACCACATTGGGATCGAACAACTCCGCTGGATCATCAATGCGCGCACACACCGTCGCGATGCCAGCATCGGGATGCGATTCAAGTCCCGCCGCGACTTGTTGAATCAGCGCCGACGGTATTTGCGGCTCGTCGCCCTGGACGTTGACAATGATCGCGTCATCCGGCCAGTTCAACCGCGCGGCGACTTCCGCCAACCGGTCGGTGCCGGAGGGATGGTTGGGTGAGGTCATGCACACCGTCGCGCCAAAGCCTTCGGCGGTCTGCTGAATGTGCACGTCGTCCGTAGCCACCACGACCTCCAAAGCCCCGCTGGCCAGCGCCCGACGGTAAACATGCTCGATCAGCGTCCGCCTGGCGATCAAGCGCAGCGGTTTGCCCGGCAGCCGGGTTGAAGCATAGCGAGCCGGAATCGCCACCCGGAATCTGGGGATGTTCTCACTCACCGGGAATCGCTTCATCATCAGCCAAACGCCGCGCCTCGGCTTCCAGCATCACCGGAATGCCATCGCGCACCGGATAGGCCAGTCGGCTTTCCGCGCAAACCAGTTCTTGCCGGTTCCGGTCGTAGGTCAGCGGCGCTTTGCTGACCGGACACACCAGAATATCTAACAGTTTTTTATCCATTTTGTGACCTCGTTATGATTAGGAAACGCCAGATTTGGCAGGGACTGCTTTGCGGTTGCGCTCCATTTTTTCACGGTGTATCCCCTTAGCCATGGCAATCATTGCCAGCCGTCTAAGCAACTGTTCCTCGAATTCCGGGTCCAGTCGCGCGCTGACCGGCACATACCACCAATCGTCGTTGGCGAACGACCGACATTTTATCGCATCCTTTTCAGTCATTAGCACAGGGAAATCCTGTGGAAATCGCAGATCTTCTGGCCGAAACAGGTGGTGATCGGGGAAGGGATGCTCGATCAATCGCAAGCGGGCATGACGCAAGTAATTGAAAAAGCGCTTGGGGTTGCCAATGCCCGCGATTCCATGCACCACGCTTCCGCGAAAACCGGGCAACGCAATCGTGATATAGGGGTCCAGCAGATTTAACGCCGTGTCGCCGCGCAGGCTCATCAAATATTCGCCATCGCGCGCCGCGCCGTTGCCGATGATGAAATCCACAGTGCGTAATCGGGAGGGCGGTTCGCGCAATGGACCGGCGGGCAAACAGGCGCCATTGCCCAACCGGCGTGATCCGTCAATGACCGCAATCTCGATGTCGCGCTGCAACCGGTAATGTTGCAAGCCGTCATCGCTGATGACCACATTACAGTGGTAAGCCGAGGTCAAGGTCTGCGCTGCAGCGACTCGATCCGGCCCGACGACCACGGGGCAGTCGCAGCGTTGCGCCAGCAGGATCGGTTCATCGCCGACTTCGCGCGGATTGCTGTCGGCGGTAACATGGCGTGGCCATTGTTTGGATTGGCCGCCATAACCCCGGCTGACGACGCCGGGTTTATAGCCAGCATCCCGCAACACCTCCACTAGCCGCGCGGTCAGTGGCGTCTTGCCCGTGCCACCGACGCTGATATTGCCCACAATGATGACCGGCGCTGCAATCGCTTCGCTTTGCAATAGACCCCATTGATAAAACTTGCGGCGCACCCGAACCACGGCGCTGAACAATAGACTGAGCGGCCAGAGCAGGACCGCGACCAGATTGAGGGAATAGCCGTAACGATCCAGCCAGCTCATGTTCAACGATCCGGGGACGAGGATAAAGGCGCTGACGCCGGAGGAGGCAGAGGAGCCTGTTCCGGCGCATTCGTTGTAGCGATAGCCACCCGTCTTAGCCCCAGTTGCCCGGCGATATCCAGCACCGTCACGACCGCTTGATGCGGCGTCCGGCCATCGGCGCTGATGATCAACGGCAAAGGCTGTCCCTTGGCGGCTTGTCGGAGGGCTTCCCTTAATGCTTCGTGGGCGGTCGTCGAGTCCAGCAATTGTCCCTGAACGCCATGAATGGAGTAACGGCCTTCAGCGTCGATGCTGACTTCCAATGGCGCGATATCTCCCGGCATCGGTTGCCCCGAAGCCTCGGGCAGGCGAATTTCCAGTTCCGATTCATGCCGCAGGCTGGTGGCGATCATGAAAAAGATCAGCAACACAAGTACTACGTCAATCATTGGCACCAGATTGAGTTCTGGATCCTCACGGCGACGGGGGCGCAGATTCATCCATGTTCTCGGGAGAGAGGGGAGTAAAAGATTCGATCATTGGCTCACTGGGCGATGGATGGTCAAGCAGGTCAATCAATTCCAGGGTTTCCTGCTCCATCTGCACCACTAGCTCATCGACCCGGCCTTGAAAGTAACGATAAAACAGCAAACTGGGAATCGCCACGGTAAGCCCCGCAGCGGTAGTCACCAATGCTTCGGCAATGCCGATCGACAGCAGGCTGAAATTGCTGTTGCCCTGGGTCGAAACGATCTGAAAAATCTTGATCATGCCCACGACCGTCCCAAGCAGACCCAGCAAAGGGCTGATCGCGGCGATAGTGCCCAAGGTGTTGAGGAAGCGCTCCAGTTCATGCACAACATGGCGACCGACATCTTCGATTCGCTCGCGAAGCGCCTCGCGTCCACGGTGACGATTTGCTAACCCAGTCGCTACGATCCGGCCCAGGGGGGAATTGAGCGGCAGCATCTTGAGGTCCAGTGGGCTAACTGCGCCGGGTTCGGCCCAGCGGTGCAGCATGACCAGTAGCCGTTCCGGTAACACCCGCGCCCGACGCAACGCCAGCAGGCGTTCGAAAATAATGAGGGTCGCTGCGAATGAGCAAGCCAGAATCGGCGCCATCAGCCAACCGCCAGCCTTGATCAGATCGAGCACGCCGTCTCCTTTTGGTACTGTGCAAGTCAGCGGATGATACTGGATTTAACGGGAGTTTGTCGCAGACTCGACCGCTATGAATCCGAAAATTCTACGCGCTCATAGATTTCGGCGAATGGCAATGCGCAGCCAATTGTGGCGATCTCAATATGCGCTTCCAAGCCTTCACTAGCGGAATACAACCATTGTCCATTCGCTTGTCGGCAATAGTGTTCGATACGCGGTTTGTCCTGGGCGACCAGCAGATAATCTGTCAGCGATCCCAGCGCGCGGTAATGCGCAAATTTTTCGCCTCGGTCATAGGCTTCGGTGCTCGCCGACAAAACTTCAATAATCACTGCAGGATTCAGCAGCGTGTCGAAATGCTGATCCTCTAGCTGCGGCTCGCCGCAGACCACCACGACATCGGGATAGGTATACAGGCCCGTGGGATTGATCTTGACCCGCATATCGCCAAAAAACGGCTCACAAGGCTTGCGTCTGAGTTGAACACCCAGGGCAACGGCCAGACCGGCTACGATCCGGTTGTGCCTGAGGCTGGCGCCGCTCATTGCGTAGATGCGGCCATTGAGATATTCGCTGCGGCTATCAGCCTCGCGTTCCCGTTCCAGGTATTCAGCCGGAGTAATGAACTGTTCAGCAGGTCGAGACATGATGCATTCTCCTACTCGTCAGAAACCCAACCCTTCCATGAAATGGGTGAATTCCGGCGAATAGAGAAAATCAGCCATTACACTGTTCCGCGAGACGCCCATGGCCAACTGGTTCAACCAGAAGCTCATCCCGCCGTCATCCGGTTCGCGCTGGAAAAAGGTGAGGTACAGATTGGTGATGAACTCTTCATCCGGGGTGTTTCGGTCAAGATATTCGGGGCTGAAGAAGAAAAAAGCCGCCATGTCCCGAAACACTGGCTTGACATCCAATCCCTGCGCCTGCTTGTCAGCGATCTCCTGTTGCCAATAAGCCAATCCGCCCGCGTCGGGTTCCCGGCGCAGAATGGAGACGTAATAATGGGTGATCAGTGTGGTAGCGGGATCGTCGCCGCCACTGCAATCGCTATGCAGAATGATGCTGCCGACCGCTACCCGTTGATTGTCGCTTGCGGCAACCTCGTTTAGAAAAGCATTCACCGTGTCCTGACGGGTCCAGGCGATGCCATCGGGACTCGTAAGCACAGCGCCATAGCCTACCGCTACGAATTGGCTGCCGTCCCAAGTGATTCCGTTAACGGAACCCCCGGATTGACGGGGCGTCCAGGTTACGCCATCAGCGCTGGTCAGGATTGAAAAGTCGGAGTTTGAACGGTTGGAGCCGACGGCGACAAACAGATGATTGCCCCAGACAATATCATACAGTTCGGAGAAGTCCGTCGTGGAGGAAAAGCTCCAGGTCACGCCGTCAGCGCTGGTCAGTAATAACGGCGTTGGCGGTTGATCTTCATTATGGCCCACCGCGATGAATCGGTTGCCGCTCCAGGCAACGCTTTCAAGCAGACCAGCGGCATTCACATTACGGCGGGTCCAGGCGACGCCATCGGGGCTGGTGAAAACCACACCCTTGGCGTTGCCGCCATTGACATATTCATACCCGATTGCCGCAAACTGACTGCCGCTCCAGACGATCCCTTTAAGATAATAAGAGGATCCGTCAAGTGTGTGGGGGGTCCAGGTCACGCCATTGGGACTGGTCAACACATTCTGACCGTAGCCCACCGCTACAAACTGGTTGTTGCCCCAGGCGACGTCAAACAACCCATTCAAACCGCCGGCATCACGTGGCGTCCAGTTTAAACCCGTCGAACTGGTGATCAGCGTTCCATTGAAGCCAACGGCGACGAATTGCTGACCGTTTGACGTAATCCCCTCCAAACCGCCCTTGACAATTGCGGAATCGCGGCGCGTCCAATCCCTCGCATTAGCGCTGGTCAGGATGGTTCCACCGACGCCGACGCTCACCCACTGCTGACCTGTCCAGGCTACGCTAGACAAGGTATTGTAAACATTCACATTGGAGCTAGTCCAAACCACGCCATCGACGCTGGTCAGCATACGGTTATAAGCCGTCGCGACAAACCGGTTATTGTCCCAGGTTACGCCGTATGCAGGGCCATCCGACCGGCGGGGCATCCAGGTTGCGCCATCGACGCTGGTCAGGATCGAATACTGGTTATCCTCGTAATTGGTTCCAACCGCGACGAACTGATCATTGCCCCAAACAAGGTTTTCGATCACCATGAGGGTGTTCAGGGAACGATGATTCCACGTCACGCCATCGGTGCTGGTAAGGATCACCGTGCTGGTCTGATAGTCATTCCCGGTGACGACCAACCGGTCGCCGCTCCAGGCGATTCTCTCGACGAAATAGTCAACCGCGCCGATATCGCTGCGTTGCCAGGTCACGCCATCCGGACTGGTCAGCATCAGCGCTATATTGCCAGCGCTGTCATGCGTGTTGCCTACAGCCACGAATTGCGTTCCTGTCCAGAGAATATCGCGAAGCAGTGGATAACCGGCGTCAGCGGTATCGCGGGAGGTCCAGGTTACGCCATCCGGGCTGGTCACAATGGTGTTGCCCACCGCGACGAACAGACTGCCGTTCCAGGCCACGCCTTCGAACCAGGCTCTGTTACTCACATCGTTATAGTGGCGTGTCCAGGTTGCGCCCTGGTCAAGGCTGGTTTGAATCGTCCCGGAAGCGCCGACTGCAACCAGGATTCCATGACCCGCGGTGACGTCATACAGATCATCGAAGCGCAGCGCGATGCTCCAATCGCCGCCGCAGGCTTGACCATTGGCGAATGGCGCAGAGAGGCTTGCGGCCAAGCGGGGATTGGCCACGGCCAAACAGCCCATCGTGATCAGGCCGCACAGGGTAAACCATCGAACGAGTTCACTCGATAACAGTCGCATCACCGGCGCTTTAGGAAAGTTTGAGCAGGAAAAAAATGACATTATCTTTCTCCAGGTTAAAATCATGCGGACTTAAACGCTTAAGAATTGAACGATCCGATCGGTCCCTATGCATAAATCCATTGTCCGTCGTATTTGTGAACCGTGCAACGATCTGCCGGTTCCTCCCTTGCTACAGCGCATTTACGCTGCCCGCGAGGTGCGTTTCCCCCACGAACTGCAACGGGAATTGCGATTGCTGACGCCGCCCGCCGGGCTGTTGAACATGACGCAGGCGGTCGACTTGCTGTACACGGCCTTGCGCGAGCGCTGGCGTATTCTGATTATTGCCGATTTCGACGCGGATGGCGCGACCAGTTGCGCTTTGGCAGTGCGCGCTTTGCGGGTGATGGGCGCTGCCTGGGTCGGTTATCGCGTTCCGAACCGCTTTGAACATGGCTATGGCCTGACGCCGGAGATTGTCGCAATCGCCGCCAAGGAACAGCCTGATTTGCTGGTCACGGTCGACAACGGAATTTCCAGCCACGAGGGCGTCAAGGCCGCGCACGCGCTCGGCATGAAGGTGCTGATTACTGATCATCACTCGCCGGGTCCAGAGTTGCCACTCGCCGAGGTGATTGTTAATCCGAATCAACCAGGCGATCAATTCCCCAGCAAAAATATCGCCGGCGTGGGCGTTATTTTCTATGTGATGATGGCGTTGCGGGCGCGATTGCGCGAGGCCGGCTGGTTCGCTGAACGCCATTTAGCCGAACCGAATCTCGCCCAGTTTCTCGATCTGGTCGCGTTTGGCACCGTGGCGGACGTGGTGCGGCTGGATCACCACAACCGGATTCTGGTGGAGCAGGGGCTGCGCCGCATTCGCCAAGGGTATTGCGTTCCCGGCATCACAGCCTTGTGTGAGGTCACGAATCGCCCAAGGCTCCGACTGAACGCGGGCGACATCGGTTTCTATCTCGGTCCCCGGTTGAATGCCGCCGGTCGCCTGGAGGACATGAGTCAGGGCATCGAATGCTTGTTGAGTGACGATCTGGATGCCGCCCGCGCTATTGCTTGCCGGTTGCACGAAATCAACCGGCAACGGGGTGTATTAACCGCTGAAATGGAAACCCAGGCGTTGGCGCGGATTGACCGGCTTGCGCCGCAAGCGGAGCAATTACCTTTCGGTTTGTGCTTGTTCGATCCCGAATGGCATCAAGGCGTGGTTGGGATCATCGCCGGTCGCCTGAAAGAACGGCTGAATCGTCCAGTCATCGTATTTGCGACGGATCGGGACGGTAAAATCAAAGGTTCGGGGCGTTCAGTGGCAGGCATGCATCTGCGCGATGCGCTGGCGGCAGTCGCGACGCGAAATCCGGGACTAATCAGTCATTTCGGCGGTCACGCCATGGCGGCGGGATTGACGCTGGCGCTGGAGCGCTTCGACGTGTTCAACCAGGCGTTTGACGCAGAGACCCGTCAGTGGCTCAGCGACGATGATCTGCATGGCCGGTTGCTCAGCGATGGCGAGTTAGCGCCAGACGAATTTAATCTGGAAATCGCTGAACTCTTGCGCGAGGGCGGTCCCTGGGGTCAGGGTTTTCCCGAACCTCTGTTCGACGGAGTGTTCGAGGTGCTGTCTCATCAGGTGATGAAGGAGAAACACTTAAAACTGTTTTTGCGCCTGCCAGGCGACAGCTTCAGACTGGAAGCTGTCGCCTTTAACCAGGTAGCCGCTTTTTCCCCCGGAACGGAGCGGGTGCGCGTCGCCTACCAACTGGATGTCAATGAGTGGCAAGGGCAACGCCGGTTACAGCTGCGGATTGCGCATCTGGAAGCCGCTTAACGGGGCTAACCACTGCGTTAAAACGGAAATCCGCTTTTTATCTGATGTTCCAGCGGCTTGGCTTGCAGCAGCTCCGCCTGCTGATGGACGGGATGCCCTTCCACGTAGATCGCCCGGTATGGACGCACCGGACAGGCGTTTTCACAGGCCCCGCAACCAATGCAAACGGATTCGCGCACCTCGGGAATGGTCAGGCCATTGCGGTAAGGAACCATCTCAATGGCGTTCGTGGGGCAATACTCATCGCAAGCGCCGCATGCAGTGTGGTCGGTGTAGACAATGCAGTTATCACGGATAAAGTGGGCAATGCCGAGTTGTACGGTTTTCTTGTTGGGTAGCGTTAACGGCTGGATGGCGCCGGTCGGACAGATGTCGCCACACCGGTTGCACTCATAGCTGCAATAACCGGTGGTGAAGTCCAAATGCGGTTGCAGTAAACCGGACAGGCCATAGTCCAGCAGGGCCGGTTGCAATACGCCGTAGGGACAGACGCTGACGCACAAATGGCAGGCGGTGCATAAATCGTTGAACCGGGCAATATCACCAGCGCCGGGCGGCGCTATCGGGCAGGTTCGCGCATTAACCACCGTGCTGGGAACCCGGTTATGCGGCTTGGCCTCCCCGTTGCTTGATCCTGACAGACCGGTTAGACCGGCTATCGTCACTGTGGCCCCGCGCAGCAACGCGCGTCGCGCCAGATTTGGCGTTTCTTCACGGGTTGTTCCCAGCGCTCGCGTCCGCGCATAGCCGATGCCATGCGCGTCACAAACCGGGATGCAGTTGAAGCAAGCCACGCAGCGACTGAAATCCACTTCCTGGGTCTTCAAATGGATGCAACCCGCCTTGCAGTGAATGGAACAGTGGGCGCAGAGGGTGCAGGCGGTTTTGGGTATCTGGATTTTGAAGACGGCGAACCGCGAGATCAGTCCCAACAGCGCGCCTACCGGACAGAGCGTATTACAAAATAGTCGACCCTTGAAAGCGCTCAGCCAGGCCAGTCCGATGAGAAACAGTATTGGAAAAATCAGCGTCGCCAGCGCGGGCGCTTTCCAATGCAGGGGAAAGGGTCCATAGACGCCGAAACTTTCCAGCAATTGCCCAAAACCATTGTGCGCGGCTACATAAAGCGGGCGCAGTAGATCACTGGCGATTCGCCCGAAATTGCTGAACGGGTCCAGCAAGCTCAAGGCCAGAACATTGCCGCTCAGGAACAGGGCAATAGTCAGCGCCAAAATACCGTAGTGCAGGGCAGGGCGGGGTTTCTGGTAACGGAATTTGACCCGGCGCGGCTTGCGCAGTTTGTCGGCGATGCGAATGAAAAGGTCTTGCAGCGCGCCGAGTGGACAGATCATTGAGCAATAAACCCGGCCAAAGAGCAGAGTGATCCCGAGCACCAGTAGAAACCCGGTCGCCGCCCAGCTGACAGTTTCTGTGAAGTTCAGAAGCGAGGGGACGAATTGCGGATAGATCGCTATCGTAGCGGCGGGTGTTTCGCCGAACCGATCAAAATCGATGAACAACAACGTGGTCAACGCCAGAAACGCTAGTGAAACCACAACCCGGATTGTCTTGAGCCATCTTTGATTCATGGATATTTTTTCAATAGCGTCATGTCAGTTATGCTTCGTCAACCCGTTCTGCCATCGCTCAATCGGTGTAAAACACACTCTTAAGATATTCATCGTGGGCATGGTGCAACAGCACTGCAATGACCGCCGCCACGGGAAGCGCCAGCAGAATACCGAAGAATCCGAACAAATGACCACCGGCCAGCACTGCGAACAATACTGCGACTGGATGGAGACCAATTCGGTCGCCCACCAGCTTCGGAGTCAGGAAGAAATCGCTAATCAATTGGCCAAGACCAAAAACGATCATCACAGGGATGAGACTAAGCACGCTGTGAAATTGCATGAGCGCCGCGATGCTGGCCACCACAATGCCAGTAATTAAGCCCAGATAGGGTACGAAGCTGACCAAGCCGGCCAGCATTCCGATCAGTAGCGAAAAATCCAGGCCAATCACCGCCAGCCCGACCGAGTAGATCACCCCCAAGGCTGCCATGACGATGACCTGACCGCGCAGAAACGCCCCGATCACCTCATCGGATTCCCTGGCCAGATGACTGACCACCGGCTCAATGCGCCGGGGAAGTAACTCACGGACTTTGGCAACCAGCAAATCCCAGTCGCGCAGCAAATAGAAGGTTACCACCGGCACCAGGATCAAATCGGCAAGCCAGGTAAAAAGCGCAGTAGACGAAGCTTGGAACGATTCCAACACGCTCCCAGCCACGTCGCCGATGTTTTGGGCGAGAGCAACCAGTTTGGTTTGCAGGCTACGCAAGCTGAGCGATTCCGGCTCCACGCCCAAATGGGTCTGCAACCAAGGCAAAACGTGCGTTTGAAACCAGTCGATATGACCAGGCAATCGTTGAATCAGTCCTTTGAATTGATGGGTCAACATGGGGATCAGAAACAATAACAATAACAACAAACCAAACAGGATCACACCAAAGACCAGCGCCACTGCCCAGGATCGGGGAATTTTGCGCGCTTCGAGTCGGTCAATCAGGGGATCGCCCAGATAGGCGAGCAGGGTGGCGAACAGAAACGGCGTCAACACCGGTGACAGCAGATACAGCAGGCCAATGGCGATGACGCCCATCATCAGCCAGAAGCGGGTTTGCGATTCTCGTTGCATATGTTGTCAGTCCTTTTAATGCATCATTCGGTTCCAGGATTTGAATTTTCGGAGCGTAGCCCGTTTCAACATCAAGCGCGGCTTCGAATGCTGCTAATATATCGTATCCGGTCCTTATCAGACCCCCGCGCTGTCCTGCCAGAGGTGCGTTCGTGAAGGAAATTTATTTTGCCCGTCAACCTATCTATAACCGCAACCTTGAAATCGAAGGTTACGAGTTGTTTTACCGAAACAGGGAGACGGATACCACTGCCCAGTTTCTTGATGCGGAAATCGCCACATCGCAAATCGTGCTGAACACGGTTACCGAAGTCGGTCTGGAGCGCATCGTGGGCAAGCACAAAGCATTTATCAATGTTGCCCGCGATTTCATCATGGATGGCCATTTGCAGGGTTTTGCAATGCCGCAATTGGTCTTCGAGATCGTCGCCGATATTGTGGTCGATGAGCCGTTGCTACAAATACTGCGTGAGTTGCGCGCGCAGGGGTGCTGCTTCGTTCTCGATGACTACATAGAGAATGAAGCTTATCAGGCGCTGCTGGAAATCGCCGATTACGTCAAGATCGACATGCTGACTACGCCCGAGAAGGAGGTGCGCCGCCTGGTTCCACGTTTGCGTCAGCACAAGAAAATCGCGCTGATGGCGGAGCGCATCGAAACGCAATCGATCCAGGAGCTTTGTCAGACTCTCAAGTTTGACTACCTGCAAGGTTATCACTTCTCCCAGCCCAAGTTGCTCAAGTTCCAGAGCGTTCCCACCAATCAATTAGCGGTGTTGCAACTGATCAGCAAGTTGCATGATCCCGACATTGAAATCAAAAAGGTCGAGGCGTTGATCAGCCAAGATGTTTCCCTGACCTACAAGTTGTTGCGCTACATCAATTCCGCCTACTTCAATCTGCCCAAACGCATCGACTCGATCCAGCGCGCAGTGGTGATGCTGGGGCTGAGAAATATTCGCTCCTGGGTTACGTTGATTTCACTCTCGAACATCGAAAATCATCGCAGCGATCTGATTACCGTTGCTCTGGAGCGGGCCAAGATGTGCGAATTGCTGGCGGATCTGTTGAAAATCAAGCAAAAGGATTCCGGGTTTACGGTCGGATTGCTGTCGGTGCTGGACGCCATGACTCAAATGCCGCTGGAGGCGATTCTGGCTGCGCTGCCATTGGATGATGAGATCAATAAGGCGCTGCTGTATCACGAAGGACCGCTAGGGCGCATTTTGGCCTGTACTCTGGCCTATGAACGCTGTGACTGGGATTCTCTCGATAACCTGGGTTTGGAGCCGAACCAGCTCAACGAAGCTTACATGACTGCAGTAGCGGATGCCTATCAGGCGACCTATGAATTACTCAAGGGTTCATAATTGCCGAGGTAGAGCCGTTATTGATGGGTTATTGCTCCCGGTTGCGGGCGCGTGCGCTCCATCGCCAGACATAAGCTGCCCCGCTCCAAATCGTGGTCAGCGCCGTCAGATAAATCAACGCGATCAGCAACCATGACGGTAAGAGGGCCATGCCATAATGAACAATCGCCGCGCAGACCAGGATTAATTGCAGCAAGGTATTAAACTTGCTGATCATCAAGGGAGTAGCCGTAAAGCGCTCGATCAGAAAATGGTAACTGATCGCGCCGCCGATGATGATGAGATCGCGCAAGATGACCAGCGCCACGAGCCAGTAGGGGAGTTCATTCAACCAACCCAGGGACAGGATCGCTCCCATCAACAAAAGCTTGTCGGCGATGGGATCAAGCAGGCCGCCCAACTCGCTGGTCCAGCCAAAATATTTGGCCAGAAAGCCATCCAGGGCATCGGAGACGCCGGCGATGATAAATAGCAACAAGGCCACACCATACTGTTCTTGCAGCAGCGACCACAGGAATGGGGCCACCAACAGGATGCGCAGACCGGTAATAAGATTGGGAATATGATGGGCTTTAAGAAGCAAGGGTATTACCTGAAGTCTCTATATTATCTTGTGTCTAGTGTATTTGAATGCGATGACAACTGCTATTCACGAAGCAACGCCGTTATCTAAGCGCCGCCCTGATCGTGGCAATGGAGATCACTCATGAACGATGTATCGAACAGTTCGCTGCTGGTGCGAGCCTACCGGCAAATGATGGAGCGGGTGAAAAATCGGCTGGAGGAACTGGAGCAAGCCGAGAAAGCAGCTTTGCCCCGGTTGAGCGCTAGTATCGAACATGCAGCGGAAAAAGCTGTGGAGGTCGGTGAACTGACTCGCGAGGAAGCACAGCTGATCGGTGGGTATCTGAAGCGGGATTTGGGGGATGCAGGTCACTATCTGACCACTACGGGACGCGATCTGCGCGCCTGGTTGCGTTTCGATCTGGAATTGTTGGAAGACCGGCTACTGGATTTTTTCCAGCGCGGCGTGGATCAGTCACGCCTGGATTTATTGGAGTTCGAAACGCCTTATGAACGGGTCGAGGAGGAGTATTACCATTCTGGTGAAATTACCGGGCCGGGCACTTTGCAGTGCGAACAGTGTGGCGAATGTGTGGCGTATCATGCGCCGGCTGCTATCGGTCCTTGTCTGGGGTGCGGGGGAATACGCTTTTTGCGGGTGACTGATGAACCATAAGATATTGTTCTTCCAGATGGAACCGGACAAATGCGGGAATAACTCCCTGTTTCCGTTCCTGATGCCTGGAACTGCTATAAGTATAAACCTTGATTGAGCGATCAATTTTCCTGATTTACCCAGGGCGTGAAAAATTGTTTACTTTGGGTGGCTTGAGCTAATTTTCCTAGTGAAGCGTATTTAAGCTCAATATTTTGTTTTTGACCGCCAGCCGGATTTGCTGGCGGTTTTTTTATGGGTTACGCGAAACTCAAAACAACCACCGACTCGATTGCTGGCCAGCTAACTGAGGTTCGCAACGAGCCAGTTGGGCGCGATAGCGATCCGCCAACTGGCGGGCTTCGTGCGCCCGTTTGATCAACCAGGGTTTTTTCCGATAGCTGCCCCTGGCAAAACCACCGTGGCCTTCATGATAGGCGAGATACTGGTGATAAGCATCATGTTTGGCAACGTGGTTGCGCTTAAAAGTTTGATGAATATACCAGCCCACGAAATCCACCGCATCGTCGAATTTGTCTCGGTCGGCGTTATGATTGCCGGTCGCTGCGATATAGTCGCCCCAGGTGCTATCCAGCGCTTGACTGTAACCGTAAGCGGTTGTAGGGCGTGGACCGGGAATGAAGCCGAAGTACCAGGTGCGTGGTGGTGGACGAGCGTCGGAGCGGAAAGTAGATTCCTGGTGGATAATCGCTAACAAAACCGGCAATGGCGCCCCCCAACGTCGGCTGGCGGCTTTGGCATCGGGGTACCAGTCGCCGTATTCAGTAAAAATGGCGCAGGCGTTGCTGACATTGCGCGGCTGCGGGACTGTAGTGCAAGCGCCCAGTAGCAGAAGAATGGTCAACAGGCTGCTGGAGCCGCTCCAGATCCAGCACCAGGATTGCCAGCCAACAAAAGACACTCCCCGGCTGGCCAGCAGACGTGGTGAATAAAAGCTGCTGCGAGACAGAAAGAGTGGGTAACGTTCAATCATGCCGTGGCGAGTTTACGTTGGGCAAGGAACAAGCTGATTAAAAGTAAGGCTATCACCAAAATCATGGTAGGTGAATCCCCCCAGCGCGCATAAGGCGTCAACCCGCTTAAGGGTTGTACCTCGCCACGAATGACTTCGGCCTGGAACGAGGCGCCTTTGACGACGATTTGCCCCTGCTCGTCGAGAATGGCGGAGATGCCGGTATTAGTGCTGCGCGCCATGTAGCGTCCAACTTCTAATGCGCGCATCCGGGCGATTTGCAGATGCTGGTGCGGGGCGGTGGAATCCTTGAACCAGGCATCGTTGCTGACATTAATTAACCAGGTCGCGCCAGGCAGCGACTTGCGGATTTCGCTGCCGAAAACCGCTTCAAAGCAGATAGAGACGCCCACAGGCTGGCCTGCGACTTGTAATAACGGCTGGTCGTGGTCGCCCGCGGTAAAATCCGCCATCGGGATATCTACCCAGTCGCGGAAGAACAGGAAAAAGCTGCGTAATGGCAAATATTCGCCGAATGGCAACAGGCGTCGCTTGTGATAAAAATCCACTGTTGAGCCGATATGGGCGACGCTGTTGCGAAAAATCCCGGTTTCCCAGGAACCGGTGGGAATGCCCGTCACATAATCAACCCGATCTTTTCTCGCCCGTGCAGCCAGGGCGTCTATGAAAGGGCGTACCTGTTCATAAAACGCCGGAATCGCTGTTTCCGGCCAGATAATGACCTGACTGCGCTCATGTTCAGGCAGACTGAGCTGAATATAATGGTACAGGGTTGTATCGAGAACGTCCGGTCGCCATTTCTGATCCTGAGCAATATTGCCCTGAATAATAGCGATCTGTAGTGGCGAGCCGGTGGGCGTGACCCAGTGAATGTGCCCCAGTCCCCAGGCGCTGAGCCATAAGACCGCCAGCAATCCCAGTCCGCTCAACTGCGCCCACCGCTGGCTCTGGCCATGCAGCAAGGTCCGCAACAGTCCGGCGCTCAGCAGCACCAACCAGCCGACGCCAAATACGCCGACGCAGGGCGCGAATTGACCCAGCGGCGCATCGATCTGACTGTAGCCCAACGCCAGCCAGGGAAAGCCGGTAAACAGCCAACTGCGCATCCAGTCCAGCAAAGTCCACAGCGCCGGGAACGCCAGCACCCAGCGCAATGGACCCGGCGGTGGTCCCCAGCGCGCCAGTAACCAACCAGTGAGTGCTGGATAGAGCGCCATTAGCAAAATGACCAGGAAGGTGGCCAGCACTGCGAATGGGGCGGGAGCATTGCCGTAATCATGCAGACTGATGTAGATCCAGTAGATGCCAAAGCCGAACAGTCCTAGTCCGAACAGCCCGCCGCGCAGCGCGGCCTGACGTGGCGTGGCGTGATCCCAGCTCCACAGCAGCACAACCGGCAGCAGAATAGCCAGCGGCCAGAAATCGAACGGCGCAAAAGCCAGCGCCAGCAACGCGCCAGCGACGAAAACCAGCAAGTCAACGATTAGCGGATAACGTTGCAGAAAGTCGGGCGTCAAAAGATCGCGCCAAGGTAATGCTCTGTTCATGATCGGATTGACGACCCACGTCGCTGCGTTTCAGGTTGCGGAGCGCATCCCATCAGGATCGAGCCTCCGAATATTCGGCGTTTTGAACCGGATACGATTTCTATTTCGACAAGAATGCTGCCCAATGGCAGCCGCCACTGCATCGGCGACCTGGCGCATGACCGGCGTCCAGTCATCCGACCAATGCCGCTTGTGGAACAGACGCGCGGTGGGATACCAGGGGCAATCCTCCCGGTCAATCAGCCGCCGCCAGTCGGCAAAGAACGGCAAAAGAATCCAGACTGGCCGCGCCAGCGCCCCCGCGACATGCGAAATCGCCGTGTCGCAGGTGATCACCAGATCCAGATTCATCATCACGGCGGCGGCGTCCAGAAAGGCGTTTGGGCCGGCGTCGAAGTCTTCGCCCAGCAATTCAATCGGCAACCCGGCGGGCCATGCCGTCAATTGTTCCAGTCCATGCTGTTTCTGCAAGGCAATCAAACGCACGCCCGGCATTTTGGCAAGGGGCGCAAACGCCGCTAAGGGAATCGAACGGTCCTGCCGATCAATCACCGTGTTGGGGTTGCCCTGCCAACAAATCCCGATCTTTAACCCTTCGGCCCCGATGCGGGCTTGCCAATAGCGAATACGCGCTTCTTCAGCGCGCAAATAGGGCACAGCGCACGGGATATCTTTCACATCATGGATCTTCAAAAAACGCGGTATGTCCATCAACGGCGCATGCCGATCGAAAGCCGGCGGAGATTCCTGGGCGCCGATCCAGACGATGGCGTGCTCCAGACATTCCTTCGCCGGTTCTGGGACGATCATCGAACTCAGCAAGCGTTTCAGCCGATCCGGAATCTGCACAATGACCTGCCGGCATTGCGCAGCTAGCCACGGGACAAACCGGGCGAATTGAATGGCGTCGCCCAAGCCCTGTTCGCTGTACAGCAACAGGGTTTGTCCAGCCAGCGACTCACCTCGCCAGAGCGGCTGCTGAAATTGCCGGATAAAAGCCGCGAGCCGTTGGGTGCGCCAGCGCCAGGCATATTCGGCCCAGCCTTCCTGGAAGCGCCCCGCTTGCAAGAGAAGAAGCGCCAAGTTCAAATGCGCGTCGGCGTCTTCCGGCTGGAGGGCCAGCGCCCGGCGAAAGGCGGCTTCCGCCTCAGCCCGGCGGCCTTGCATGAGCAGAGCGCTGCCGAGAGCGTTCAGCGTCCCCGGATGATCCGGTTGCAGGGCCAACGCCCGTTGGCAACACTGTTCGGCCTCTTCCAACTGCCCCAGCATACGCAGCACATTGCCCCGATTGCTCCAGGCGGCGAAGTGCTCGGGGTTAACCGCCACAGCCTGTTGCAACCACCGTTCGGCCTCTTCAAAGCGCAGCTGATCGCTCAGCAGACTGGCCAGATTGATCAACGCCTGCATGTTAGGATGCAGCGCCAGCGCCTGACGGTAAGCCCCTTCGGCCAGACGGCGCTGCCCTTGTTGAAGCAGCGCATTGCCCCGGATCGTATGCGCCTGGGCGTCGGTAAAGAGCGCAGCAATGCGCGCCATAACCGCCGTCCAGGGTTCATTCCAGGCGATTTTGCGAAACAACCGCATGGTGGGATACCAGGGACTGTCCTCCCGATCCAGCAAAAACCGCCAGTCTGGCGCGAATTTTAGCGCCACCCATACGGGCCGTCCCAAAGCGCCGGCCAGGTGGGCAATGGCGGTATCGGAGGTGATCACCAGGTCCAGACTGGCCATCACTGCGGCAGTGTCGAGAAAAGCGTCTTCGCCAGCGTCGAAGCCGTTACCCAGGGTTTCCACGGTCATGCCCGCTGGCAACCGTTCCAGTTGCTCAACGCCATGATGCTTTTGCAGGGAAATCAGCCGGACGCCCGGCAGACGCGCCAGCGGTTCAAACGCCGCCAGTGGGATGGAGCGCCCTCGATCCACGGAGCCGGCTGGGGAACCCTGCCAGCCGATGCCGATGCGATAACCGTGACTGCCGATGCACGTTCGCCAACGCGCCACCCGGTCGGGTTCCGCGTGCAGATAGGGAATCGTGACCGGAATAGTGGCTTCGGTGGTCTGAAAGATTGCTGGCAGGCTCATCAGCGGCGCTTGGGCGTCGAACGCCGGCAGCTCATCGCCTCGGGCTACCACAGTCACCGCAAAGGGCGAACTGCGCAACAGGCGCACCAGCGACCGGGGCGCTTCCACGATCACCTGGGCGCCCGTTTGCAAAACCAAAGACGCATAGCGGACAAACTGGATCGCATCGCCTAGGCCCTGCTCGGCGTACAGCAGGAGCGTTTGACCAGCGCGCGCTTCGCCGTTCCAACGGGGCTGGGAGAACGTGCGCACTTTGTCGGCAAAAAATGTTGTTTTCCAGCGCCATTCATACTGGGGCCAGCCTGGCGCCCAGCGTCCCTGAATCAAATGAAACAGGGCGTAATTATAATGCGCGTCCGCATGATCCGGCTGTAGCGCCAGCGCTTGATCCAGATGGCGGCGCGCTTCTTCCAGTCGCCGCCATTCCTGCAACAGCACGCCCAGATTGTTATGCGCGTCATGGCAAGCGGGATCGCGAGCCAGCGCCTCGCGGTAACAGCGTTCGGCTTCCTCCAGACGATCCAGATTGTGTAGAGTAATCCCCAAGTCGAGATGCGCTTGCGCCGAATTGGGGGTCAAGGCTGCCACCTGGCGGAAACACCCTTCCGATTCGGCGAAAAAGCGATGCTTGCGCAGGATAACGCCCAAATTACGCTGGGCAGGGAGGAAACCGGGATCGAGCGCAATCGCCTGCCGATAACAGGCTTCGGCTTCCACCCAGCGGGCCTGATCGCTCAGGAATACGCCCAAGTCATTGTGGACATTGGGATCGTCGGGACGCAGACAAAGCAACTGCCGATGGGCCGCCTCCACGTCCGCAGTGCGCTGCAAATGTTGCAGGACCGTGAGGCGATTGGCGAGCGCTGGCGTGAAATCCGGTTTCACGCGCAATGCCTGATCCAGCGTTGCCAGCGCTTCCTCGTGACGATTGAGGTGATGCAGCACGATACCCAGATTGCTCAGGCTCTCCACGGCGTCCGGCTGACGCGCCAGCGCTTGGCGAAAAACGCGCTCCGCCGCCGCCCACTGCCTGCTTGCGGCCAGCGCCGTCGCCCAGTCGCTGCGGGCATTCGGATCTTCCGGGCACAGCGCGACCAGCCGTTCAAACGCGCAACGCGCCTGATCCTGTTGACCGATCTGATAATAGCTGCTCGCCAACAGCCTCTGTGCTTCCGCATCCGCCGGGTTGTGGGCGATGATCGATTGCAATAAAGGGATAGCCTCCGTCAGCCGTCCCTGGGTCGTCAACCGGCGGCTGAACGACAGCAAAACGGTATCCTGGCTGCGGCGGGATGGAGCCGTTGGCGCGATCACTGGGGCCTGACCGGCCAGCGCCTGCGCCAGTTGCGCCGTGATCCGTTCAAGGACTGCTCGCCCTGCTTCGTTGTGATGCGCTGGACGGAACAGCCGCATGGTGGGATACCAGGGATTGTCCTCCCGCTCCAGCAACCAGCGCCAGTCTGGAACGACAAATTTCAACGCCACCCACACCGGATGGCCCAGCGCTCCGGCCAGATGGGCAATGGCGGTGTCGATGGTGATCACCAGGTCCAGGTTAGCCATGACGGCGGCGATTTCAATGAATGCATCATCGCCAGCGCCAAACTGCGTGCCCAGTGTTTCCACCGTCATATCGGGCGGTAGTTGTTGCAGTTGCTCAAGACCATAGTGGCTTTGCAACGAGATCAGCCGAACGCCCGGCAACCGGGCCAGTGGCGCAAAGTCGGCCAGCGGCAGGGAACTGCGCAGGGGGGCCGGACGAATGAGCGAACCCTGCCAGCAAATGCCGATCTTGAAGCCGTCCGCGCTGAGATGCTGCCGCCAGTATTCGACACGCTTCGCTTCGGGGGTCAGATAGGGAGCGGTTGCCGGGATCGTATCGAGCGTCGTCCCCAACACACCGGGTAGACTCATCAGAGGGATGTGAAAGTCAAACGCTGGCCAGGGTTCACCACTGGCGTAGAGCCTGTGCGGGCCGGCCAAGGTATTGAGCAATCGCTGCATTTCGGGCGGCGCTTCAAAAATCACGCGCGCGCCGAGCGCAGCGGCCAGTGGAACATAACGCGCAAACTGGATGATGTCGCCCCGTCCCTGCTCGCTGTAAATAAGCAGCGTTTTGTCTTGCAAGGGTTCACCCGTCCAGCGGGGTTGCGAGAAACTGCGTTTCCAGGGGGAAAGGAACGATGCCTGCCAGCGCCATTCATGCTCGCGCCAACCTTCCTCCAAACGGCCCTGAAGCAACAGAAACAGCGCCAGGCTGTTGTGCGCCTCGGCATAGCCGGGATCCAGGGCGATGGCCTGGCGCAGCGCGGCTTCCGCTTCGGCGAACCGTGCGCTTTGAATCAGCGTAATGCCCAGATTGTTGTAGGCGGGCGCAAAATCCGGTTTGAGGGCAATCGCCCGCCGATGGCAGGCTTCGGCCTCGGCGCCCTGTTCCGGCCCCCATAAGGTAATGCCGAGATTGTTGTGGGCCTGATAGTCGTTGGGATCGAGGGCCAACGCCTGCCGAAAACAGGCAGCGGCTTCTGTCGTGCGTCCCAGGCTTTGCAGACAATGGCCCAGGTTATTATGGGCCGGGGCAAAGCGCGGCTGAAGCTTCAGCGCCGTGCGAAAACTGGCAATGGCTTCTTCCGGGCGCTGGAGATTCAGCAGAATCAGGCCCAAATTGTTATGAGCTTCCACCAGGTGAGGGTCACCGCGCAAGGCGGATCGACAGACCTGTTCGGCCTCCGGGTAGCGCTCCAGTGCGGTGAGCGCCGTGGCCAGGTTGTTGGCGATATCCGGGCGCTCCGGCGCGGCATCCAAAGCGCGCTGAAAATGCGCGGCAGCGGCGGCATAGCGCCCAGCCTGGTAATGGTTGACGCCAGCGGCAAGTTCAAGTGAATTCATTGAAGACATTAAGGCTTATGATCATTAAAGGATTGATTTTCAAATAATTGAAATTTAATTTTAATTTTATTAAAAATTGTTCTGCATCAGAAATGTGGAATTCGATGGCTCCTTTGTACCGCTGAACAACTTTTCGATAAGCAGTTTTATCTCGAATTCACTGATTGCACACTGCATTATTTCTCGCCGATGTCAAGAGCGTCCGACGCCCATTTTGAGTTGTATTCCTCTTGTCGTTTTAAGGCTATTCGGCTATTTTTGCTCAAGGTTCAATTAAATCAGCCGATAATCCATAGAGTGCGCGCTTTTTTTAACTGATTGATCAAATTAAACTAATGCTCAATGAAGCATCCGCACAGTGACCGCGAGCCACCGATCTTGGAGCTAAATCATGTATCTTTCCGACAATGCCTCCGCAGGTTCCACCGCCGCCGACACCCCATCTACTTCTGCTGCCCGCCAGCTGCTGATCGTGGACCCAGCAGTTAATGACTATCAAACCCTGCTCCAAGGTCTGGTCCCCGATACACAGGTGCTCATTCTGCCAGAATCGGGCGATGCACTTGCCTGGTTAACCGAGCAATTGGGCGCGTTCAGCGATCTTGACGCGATCCATGTTCTCTCGCATGGTGGCGTAGGGGCGTTGCGTCTGGGCGGTGAGACAATCACATCCGAGAATCTGGACAACTATGCTGCCCTGACAGCGGCGTTGGGCGAAGCACTGGGCGAGCAGGGGGATTTGCTGCTTTATAGCTGCAATATTGCTGACAGCGAAGCCGGGGAGGCGTTCGTTCGGCAGTTGGCCGAGGCGACTGGAGCGGATGTAGCGGCTTCAGACGATCTTACCGGTTCAGCTACATTCGGCGGAAACTGGGAGCTTGAGTATCGAATCGGAGAATTTACATCCAGTCTTTTCACGGTGTCTGCGCCGGCTTACTCTCATTTGTTGACATTAACGCTTCCGACCACCATAGAGTGGGGTTCGTCTAACATACCCTTGTCGGGCAGCAGTTTTGATACGGATGGTAGTTATACTAATCCAGGAAATTTTGGATTTGATGTATCTTTCACTGGCCTTGCACAGGCAAACATCTCTACCAGTATTGCCGGCATCAACGGTGTTGGTGATGATGTCTTGGGCATAACGACTGCAAATGTGGATGGTCAAGGGCGTTATTTTAATGAACTAATAATTAAAGCAACGGATGGCAATAACTTCAAGATTAGTTCGTTGGAGGCGGCAGCGAACGGACAAGCGGCCGGGATTCCAGTAACTATCGCCGGGTATCGAGATGGTGGCAGTACAGCAGTTGGAACGACTTCTAAGACTTTTGTCGCCGATCAGGGCACCACAATCACTTTTGACAACACTTTTGAGAACATTGACGAACTCCGATTTACGTTTGCCTCGGATGTGACTACTTCTTCCGGCGGCGGATCGTTCGGCATCGATACATTGATTTTGGACACTGCCGTCACCGCTTCCGACACTAACCCTCCTGTCCTTGATTTCGGCGCGACGACCGGCGGGAATACGTTTACAGAAGGCGACTCAGCGGTCGCGATTGATGGTGACGTGACCGTTTCCGACACGGAACTAGACGCGCTCAACAGTAGCGCCGGTAATTACGATGGCGCATCCATCACTATTGTTCGGAATGGTGGCGCCAACAGCGAGGACGTATTTGGCAACAAAAACAGTCTCGGCACACTGACAGAAGAGCAGTCCTTTACCTTCGCCAGCACCCAGGTTGGGACCGTGACGACCAACTCCAATGGCGTCCTGAAGCTCACCTTCGACAGCAACGCTACATCGGACGATGTCGACCTTATTCTTGAGAGCATCACCTATTCCAACTCTTCCGATGCGCCGCCGTCATCCGTGTCGTTGGACTGGACATTCAATGACGGGACGAACGACAGCTCGACGATTTCGGTCCCGGTGTATATCGATGCCGTCAACGACGCGCCAATCCTGAGCACCGGGGCGCGGTCTCTGACCACCATCACGGAAGATCCAGCGACAAATTCGGGGACGCTGGTTTCCGCCATTCTCTCGTCCAATGCTGGGACCGTAACCGATCCTGATAGCGCCAGCATTGGCATCGCCGTTACTGGGGTAGCCAATACCAACGGTACATGGCAGTACAGCACCGATGGCATTAGTTGGGACGATGTTTCCGGCGTAAGCGAAACGAGCGCCGTGTTGCTCGCGCATGATGACTATCTGCGGTTCGTTCCCGATGGGAACTACAATGGCTCGGATACTGGCTCCGTCACCTTCAAAGCCTGGGATCAGAGTTCTGGATCGGCAGGCGACATCACGGCAAATACGACGACCGGGACAGCCTATTCTTCCGCCAGCGCCACGGCGACCATTTCCGTCACGGCGGTTAATGATGCGCCGTCGTTCAGCAATCTCGGCGGGACGGTCAGCTTTGCATTTGGCGGATCGGCTGTCGCCCTCGATTCTGATGTCACAGTTACGGATATAGAGCTGGACGCCGAGAATTCCGGTTCCGGCGATTACAACGGCGCTTCGCTGACTATCGTCCGTCAAGGCGGAGCGAGTGCGAACGATAACTTTTCCATTGTTGACAGTGGCAGTACGGTTGCTTTGAGCGGCAGCAACATCACCTATAACAGCACTACCATTGGAACTTGGTCGGAAAGCAGCGGTACGTTGACGGTCGCCTTTAACAACAGTGCAACCTCGGTCATGGTTGACAAGGTCTTGCAGACTATTGCCTATAGCAATGCGGTGGATACGAGCGGCGCTGTTACCCTTGATTGGACTTTCAGCGACGGAACGACCATCAGCCAAGGAAGCGGCGGAGCGAAGACGGCAACGGGATCGACAGCGGTTACCATTGCCAATAATAGTGCGCCCACCTTCAGCAACCTCGATGGCGGCTCAGTCGCCTGGGTCGAAGGAAGCACCGTCACGCTGGACAGCGACGCCACGATTGTGGACACCGACTTCGATACGCTCAACAGCGGCAATGGTGATTGGTCCGGCGCGACTTTAACCATTCAGCGCGACGGCGCCGCAGTAACCAGCGACGTGTTCGACTTCGCCTCCAGCAGTAATTTCACGGTCAGTGGCGGCGCCCTCCAGGACGGCAGCTCGAACACTTTCGCCACTTTCACTAATACTGGAGGGGTGCTCACGATCACCTTCAGCGGCGCTAATGTCGCAACCACCGCCTTGGTCAACGATGTCCTCCAGCACATTACCTACCAAAACGATACGCCCGCTGGCGACGCTGACTTACAGTTCACTATCAGTGACGGAAGCGCCTCGGATAACGCCACGGTCACGGTGACTTCGGACGTTATCTATATCAACGACACTGGCGTCACGATCGATACCGATCGCAACACCATCACCTTTGAAGAAGCGGCGGATATCGCCAATAACCAGGCTGGCGCGCAGAGCTTCAGGCTGGACTCGATGGTGTTCGCTAACGCCGAAACCATCACCCTGGGCGCGGATACGACGCTGGAAAGTGGCCTGAGCATCGATGCTAGCGATGGTGCGGGATTGACCATCACTGGACAGAAGCTCACCTTGGACGGCGGCATGACCTGGACTTCGGGCAGCGGGGATGCTGACGGCATCGCCTCGGTCATCGCGGGTAGCGGTTCGCTGACTAAGGCCGGTGCCGGTACACTGGCCCTGAGCGCCACCAATACCTATACCGGCGGCACGTCGGTAAGCGGCGGTACACTGACCATTGCTGAAGACAGCAACCTTGGCAACGGCGGCGGGATTGCACTGGCCCACGGCGCAAAATTGGGTATCACTAACTCAGCTAACATCACTAAGGCAGTCAATCTCTCTGGCACGGCGCAGATTGGCGTGGACAGCGGCGCCGTCACGCTATCAGGTGTGATTTCTGGTTCCGGTAGGCTGGAAAAGGTCGATGCCGGCACCCTGATACTCTCCAGCGGCAACACCTACACTGGTGGCGCCACGGTCTCGGCAGGTGCCCTGAAGGGCACCACGTCCAGTTTGCTCGGTGACATCACTAACAACGCCACTGTGGAATTCAGCCAGAGTTCCGACGGCACCTACACAGGAGCGATCAGTGGTAATGGTGAACTGCTAAAGAGCGGCAATGGCACCATCACGCTGACCGGGAACAACAGTTACAGTGGCGCGACCACTATTTCTGCTGGCGCTCTTATCGCTAGCGCGGCCTCTGGAGCGATTTCCGATAGTAGTGTCGTAACGGTCGAGGGCGCAGGCGCGTTGCGCTTGGCCTTGGATGAAACCATCGGCGGGTTGGCTGGCTCAGGTGCAGTCGACTTGGGTACTAGCACGCTGACCGTTAATCAAAGCTCAGATACCGTCTTCTCCGGCAGCATCGAGGGATCAGGCGCTTTAACCAAAACCGGCGCGGGTACGCTGACCCTGTCAGGTAGCAATATGTACAGCGGCGACACGACGCTGACCGCCGGCGGCTTGACTATTTCGAGCGGCGCTGCGCTCTCAGACAGCAGTGCGGTGACGATGAACGGCGGTACGCTAACTGTGCAAATCGCCGAGACCATCGGCAATCTATCAGGCGCAAGCGGCGAAATTGCATTAGATCAGGCCCTGACGGTATCGCAAGACACGGATGGAACATTTGCTGGCGTCATTTCAGGATCGGATGGCCTGATCAAATTGGGAAGCGCCACACTGACCCTGTCTGGGGAAAATACCTACAACGGGACAACAATAATTTCCAGCGGCGCTTTGGCGGTCTCTCAGGATAGCAATCTCGGGACCGGTACGGTGATCCTGCAAGATAGTACGCTATTGATAACGGGTGATACAAATATTGATAATGCGTTAACTCTCGATGGTTCCTCAACCGATGTTATTAGTGTAGCCAGTGGTCAATCAGCCACTGTGTCGGGACAAATTACAGGAACCGGATCGCTCGACAAGACCGGCGCCGGCATCCTTTCGCTTTCCGTAACCAACTCTTATACCGGTAGCACAACCGTTTCAGTGGGAACCTTATATGTGACAGGCGCACTGACTGGGACGTCGGGTGTGACGGTCAACAACGGCGCGACCCTGGGCGGCAATGGAACCATTTTCAGCTCTGGGAGTAACACGGTAACGATTAATGGAACGCTTGCGCCCGGTGTGGTTGGTACGGACAGCAATGTCGGGGCGATCACCATCAATGGCAATCTGCTCTTTGGAGCATCGGGCGCCTATGCTGTTAATATCGCAGGGAACTCGATAGGCACTACATATGATGCGGTAGCGGTGAGCGGCACGGTGGCAATCACCAGTGGCGCAACTTTTTCGGCGACGCATTCCTACGCCGCGGGCAATGGCGACAGCTATCGGGTGATCTCAAACGATAGCTCTGATGCGATTTCCGGAACATTCAGCGGTCTGGCCGAAGGCGGTACGCTGACGGCAGGTGGAGACGGCGTCATCCTGACCGCCTATTACGCAGCGACTGATGGCGAAGCAACGAGCGGCGGCAACGAGTTTATGTTGCAAGCCCCTTATAACACGCCGCCGACCATCGACCTGAACGGAGGTGGCGCTGGAACCGGCAATGAAGTCACTCTCGCTGCCGCCAGCAGCGGATTGGCGGATGCGACTGCTACCGCCAGTGATTCAGCCTGGAGCGGCGGCAGCTTGACCCTCCAGCGTGTGACGTCTGGCGGCGTGGCGGATGGCAATCTGTACGACGTCTTCAGTTTCCTGTCCGGTGTGACGGCGACAGGAAGCATCAGCGAAGGATCAGATGGCAGTGGGACATTAAGCGACAGTGGAACAAAATTTGCCGACTGGACCTATACGAGTGCGACGGGCAAGCTGGTTATCACCTTCGACGCCAATGCCACGACGACCCGGATAGAGACACTGATTCGCAACATCGGCTATACCAACTCGACGCCCTTTGGCGATGCGATCATTCGATTCGCTCTGAGTGACGGCACTAGCACGACCGATGCCGATGTCACCGTCACCAGTGATTTGATTTACGTTACAAACACTACAGATACGACGACGATCAGCGCAGCGGATGGCAATAGTTTCTCCGAAGCCATTGCCATAGCAGCGGCGGACACCACGGGTGCGCAGACCATCGCTTTGGCCAGTAGCCTGGCCGGGCAAACAGTGAGTACGTCATCGGCCTCCTCCTTGGCGGAAAGCCTGATTCTCGACCTCAACGCCGCCAGCGGCGCCACACTGAGTGAGGGAACGCTCGCTCTCGATGCTGCTGGAGTAACGTTGACACTGACCAATGGCGGTGGCGATAACGGGACGATAGAGACATCGCTATCCGGTATAGGCGCTTTAACCAAGATCGGCGATGGCAGCCTGGCTCTGGCAGGCACTAACACCTATTCCGGCGACACGACCATTGCGTCCGGCACGTTGAACATTGCGACCGACAGCAACCTGGGCAACGGCGCACTGCTCCTTGGCGCGGGTGCGACGCTGGGAATCAGCAATCCCACCACGATTGCCAAGGACATCACTTTGAATGGTGATGCCGGTGTCACCGTTGCTGGAGATGTGACCCTGTCAGGGACAATATCCGACGGCGCTGGCAGCTTTGGCCTGACGAAAGGAGGGGCCGGCGCCCTAACGCTATCCGGCGCGAACAATTATGACGGCGCGACCACCGTTTCCGCTGGAACCCTGCAAGTAGCGGGTGACAGCAGCGTGGGCGGTGGCGGGATTGTGCTGGCCGATGGGAGCACGCTGGGGATCACCGGCGCGAGCGACATCACCAAGGCGATCAATCTCTCCTCGGGCACAGGGGACATCGGTGTTGACAGCGGCATTACGGCCACGCTCTCAGGCACGATTTCCGGTTCTGGCACGCTGACCAAAACCGGCGCCGGCACATTGACGCTGGCGGGTACTGGTACCTATACCGGTGGCACGACCGTCTCGGCAGGCACACTGAAAGGCACCAGTTCCACCCTGCTGGGTGATATTACCAACGACGCGACTATTGAATTCAGCCAAAGTGGCTATGGCGCTTATACCGGCATCCTGTCGGGGAGCGGGGCGTTGGTTAAGACCGGCGCTGGGGCGCTGACCGTGGCAGGCAGTAACACCTACAACGGCGAGACGACAGTTTCAGCGGGGGCTTTGGTCGTTGGGAACGCAGCTGCACTGGGCGCGACGGATGGTGGCACAACAGTCGAGAGTGGCGCCGCACTGTGGATCGATGGCGCCTATACCTTCGGCGAGAACCTGACGCTGGCTGGCAGCGGCCTCTCCGGCGGTGGCGTGCTGCGGTATGACCCCAGTAGCTTTGGAAACGCCACGATCAGCGGCGCGATCAGTCTGGCTGGGGACGCCACCTTCTATTCTAAGAGCAACACATCCCTGGTCTTGACAGGAACCATCGGTGGCGGCTTTGGCATCACCAAGACCGGCACCGGAACGGTCTCTTTCAGAGGCGACAACACCTATACCGGCGTGACCACCATTAGTGCTGGCACGATCGCGGCGGAACACAACAATGCCTTGGGTAGCACCGACGGCGCCACCCTTATCAGCGACGGCGCGACGCTGGCGCTCGGCGGGGGACTCACGATCGCTGAAGCTGTGACGGCCAGTGGCAGCGCAGCTCTTTCGATGTCCTCCGGCGGTGCCACAACCCTGGCCGGGACCGTGACCTTGGACGGCGACCTAACGGTCTCGACAACCACCATAAGCTCTAACCTCAGCATCACCGGCCAATTCACCGGCGCTGGCTCCTTGACCAAGACCGGTTCGGGGACACTGATTCTGAGCAACAGCAGCAACTCGTCAGTGACGGGCGACATGGCCGTCAGTAGCGGCACCTTGTCAGTGATGGACGATGGCAATTTGTTCAAGGGCACACTTTCGCTGGGCGGGTCCTCGAAATCCGCCATCCTGGCGATCACCGGTACCGGCGTTACAGTCGACAATGCGATCAATTTACTGGGCAATACCTCAACCGGCAGCACGGCAATCAGCGTAGGCAACGACGCGACGTTGAGCGGCGACTTATCAGGGAGCGGTGGATTTTCGAAGATTGGCGCCGGCACGCTGACCCTGTCGGGTACCAACATCTATTCCGGCGACACGACCATTGCGACCGGCGCGTTGAACATTGCGACCGACAGCAACCTAGGCAACGGCGCGCTGCTCCTGGGCGCAGGTGCGACGCTGGGCATCAGCGACTCCACCACGATTGCCAAGAGCATCACCCTGAACGGTGATGCCAGCATCATCGTCGCTGGAGATACGACCCTGTCAGGGACCATTTCCGACGGCGCTGGCAGCTTTGACCTGATGAAAGGAGGAGCGGGTACCCTGGCTCTATCCGGCGCGAACAACTATGACGGAGCGACCACCGTTTCCGCCGGAACCCTGCAAGTAGCCGGCGACAGCAGCGTGAGCGGTGGTGGGATTGTGCTGGCCGATGGGAGCACGCTGGGGATCACCGGCGCGAGCGACATCACCAAGGCGATCAATCTCTCCTCGGGCGCAGGGAACATCGATGTTGACAGCGGCGACACGGCCACGCTCTCAGGCGTGATCTCCGGTTCTGGCGCACTGAACAAAGTTGGCGCAGGCACACTGATTCTCTCGGGCAACAACACCTACGGCAACACGACCCTCTCAGGGGGAACGCTGTCGATTGCGGAAGCGACTGATCTAGGCAGCGGCGGAACAACGCTCACGCTGGACGGCGGTACGCTGGCGGTAACCAGCGCCTCGACCTTCAACCAAACTGTTGTCCTCGGGTTTGGCGATGGCGTAATTAACACCCTCGCCGCTGTCACGCTCACCGGCGTGATCAGCGGTGCAGGCGCGCTGACTAAAACCGGCGCGGGAACATTGACGTTGAGCGGCAACCACACGCTCATCGGCGCGACGACCATTTCGGCGGGCGCACTGCACGGCGAGGGGACTCTGGCCGGCGCGCTCACCGTGGAAAGCGGCGCAACCTTTGCGCCGGGCGGCAGCGGCGCGGGCGCTCTGCACACCGGCAACTTGAGCTTGAAAAGCGGTGCGACCCTGAACATTGAGCTAGGCGGAACCACGGCAGGCGCTGGCTATGACCAGATCGCTGTGACCGGCGTTGTGGACGTTACCGGGGCCACCCTCAACGTACAGTCCATCAACGGCTTTACGCCGACCGGCGCATTCACCCTGATTAGCAACGATGGCAGCAGCGATCCCGTCGCAGGCACCTTCAGCGGCCTGAACGAAGGCGCTACGATCACCGTCAACGGCATTGCCCTGACGCTCTCTTACCAGGGCGGCGATGGTAACGACATTGTCCTGACAACTGCGAATAGCGCCCCCACCTTCAGCAACCTTGACGGCGGTTCGGTCGCCTGGGTCGAAGGAAACACGGTCACGCTGGACAGCGATGCCACGGTTGCAGATACCAATTTCGATACGCTCAACAGCAGCAATGGCGACTGGAGCGGCGGTTCACTGACCGTGCAGCGTTTGGGTGCGGCGATCACAACGGATACCTTTGACTTCGATACCAGCGGCGCCGGTTTCACGGTCAACAGCGGCGACTTGCAAGCCGGCGGCCAGACCTTCGCCAGTTTTACGAACGCGGGCGGCGTACTGACGATCACCTTCAACAGCACCGGAACGGCGGCGACTACCGCCTTGGTCAATGACGTTCTCCAGCACATCACCTACCAAAACGACACGCCTGCTGGCGACGCTGAATTGGAATTTACCGTCAGCGATGGAAGCGACGCGGACACCGGCACGGTCACGGTGACTTCGGATACGATCTACGTCACCAACACGACCGATACCGCCAGCATCGACATCAATGACGGCGTGAGTTTCTCCGAGGCCATCGCGATTGCCCTCGCCGACACCAGCGGGACGCAGACTATCGCCCTGGCCAGCAGTCTGGCCGGGCAAACAGTGAGTACGTTATCGGCCTCCTCCTTGACGGAAAGCCTGACCCTCGACTTGGATGCCGCTAGCGGCGCTACACTCAGCGGAGGGGCGCTCCCTCTCAATTCCGGGGTGACGCTAACGCTGACCAATAGCAGCAACGACACCGGGACGATAGAGACATCGCTGCCCGGTATAGGGGCTGTATTGAAAACTGGCGCTGGCGCCTTGACCTTGACCGGGACGAATACCTACAGCGGCGGCACGACCGTATCTGCGGGAACCCTCGCAGGCACGACCGACAGCCTGCGAGGCAACATCACCAATAACGCTAGCGTGGTTTTCGACCAGAGTTTTGGTGCCGATGAAACCTACGCGGGCAGCATGTCTGGCAGCGGCTCCCTGACCAAAACCGGCGCGGGCACCCTAACGCTATCCGGCGCGAACAATTATGACGGCGCGACCACCGTTTCCGCCGGAACCCTGCAAGTAGCCGGCGACAGCAGCGTGGGCGGTGGCGGGATTGTGCTGGCCGATGGGAGCGCGCTGGGGATCACCGGCGCGAGCGACATCACCAAGGCGATCAGCCTCTCCTCGGGCACAGGGAACATCGGTGTTAATAGCGGCGTCACGGCCACGCTCTCAGGCGTGATCTCCGGTTCTGGCGCACTGAACAAAGTTGGCGCAGGCACACTGATTCTCTCGGGCAACAACACCTACGGCAACACGACCCTCTCAGGGGGAACGCTGTCGATTGCGGAAGCGACTGATCTAGGCAGCGGCGGAACAACGCTCACTCTCGACGGCGGCGCGCTGGCGGTGACCGGGGCCATGGATATCGACAAGTCGGTGGTAATCGGCTTCGGTAATGGTACGATTGACCTCTCTGGACACGCTACCCTCTCTGGGACACTATCCGGCTCAGGTGACCTGACCAAGATCGGCGCCTCGAAGACCCTGACGCTTTCGGGCAACAACAGCGGCTATGCCGGCGATATCACCATACAGACGGGCTATGTATCAATCACCGATGCTGCGGCGCTTGGGTCTGGAACACTGACGCTTGCAGACGGCAGCCTGCATTTGAGCTTGAGCGGCTCCAGCACGGTCACCAATAGCATCCATCTGGCGGCGACGAAAGGCGGTAAGTTTAGTTCGATCAAGGTTGACACTGGCCAGGATGTGACCTTGGACGGCGCTATCTCCGTCGCCGATGCCGGGCAGAATATCGGCAAAACAGGGAATGGCACCCTGACTCTGGGCAGCGCAGCCAATTTCTCCGGCGGTACTCTGACGCTCAATCAGGGCGCCTTGGGGTTGCAGACCAGCGGCTCGATCAGCTCCGGTGTGCTTGTCTCCCTCGCGGGCGGCAGCGGCAGTCTGACGTTGCACGGCGCCGGAACTTTTGCGAATAGCCTGCTTTTAGGTAAGGATGCTTATTTCGTCAATGCAGGTGATGTGACGCTTACTGGAAATATTTCAGTAGAGTCAGGGATATATGGTTTTACTAAACAAGGTGCGGGGACGCTGACGCTGGCCGGTAGTAATGGCTACACTGGCAACACCACGATCAGCGCAGGAACCTTGGCGGCAACGGGCGGCAACGCCATTACCGACGCCAGCGCAGTCACGGTGGAGAACGGCGCCGCGCTGGCGCTGAGCAGCGATGAGACGATTGGTGGACTGGCCGGCGCTGGTTCGGTAGCGCTGAACGCAAACCATTTAACTATCGACGAAATCAACAGCAACACGTTCACGGGTGTGATCAGTGGTTCGGGCGCGCTGACCAAAACCGGCGCGGGGACATTGACGTTGAGCGGCAACCACACGCTCACCGGCGCGACGACCATTTCGGCGGGCGCACTGCACGGCGAGGGGACTCTGGCCGGCGCGCTCACCGTGGAAAGCGGCGCAACCTTTGCGCCGGGTGGCAGCGGTGCGGGCGTTTTGCACACCGGTAATCTCACACTGAAAAATGGCGCGACCCTGGACATTGATCTGGGCGGAACCACGGCAGGCGCTGGCTATGACCAGATCGCTGTGACCGGCGCTGTAGACGTTACCGGGGCTACCCTCAACATACAGTCCATCAACGGTTTCACGCCGTCAGCCAGCGGCGACTTCACGCTCATTGACAACGATGGCGACGATGCGGTTATCGGAACCTTCAACGGCTTCGCTGAGGGCGCTCCGATCACCGTCAATGGCGTCACCCTGACGCTCTCCTACCAGGGTGGCGATGGCAATGACATCGTATTGACTGGCGCGCCGACCGTGCAATCGGTGAACCCGCCCACTGACGGAACCTACAAGATCGGCGATAACCTGGATTTCACCGTCACCTTCAGCGAAGCCGTCACTATTGACACCACGGACGGCACACCTTACATCGCAGTCACCCTCGACACCGGCGGAACAGTCAATGCCACCCTCCAAAGCGCTGTGACCAACAGCACCACTGCGACCTTCCGTTACACGGTCGTCAGCGGGAATCTGGACACCGATGGCATTACCGTTGCCAGCAGCCTCACCCCTAACGGCGCGACGATCACTAATAGCGCCAACAGCGCTATGACCAACTTCAGCTACACCGCCCCGAATGCGACAGGCGTACTCGTGGATGGCGTAGCACCGAATGCGCCGGGCGCGCCGGATCTTGTGGCGGCCTCCGACACGGGCGACAGCGACACGGACGATATCACGAACGACACGACGCCGACCTTCACCGGCACGGGTGAGGATGGCGCGACGGTGACCCTGTTCGCTGATGCGAATAATAACGGTATGGTTGATGCGGGCGAGAGCCTGGGCACAGCGACGGTGGCGAGCGGCGCCTGGTCGGTGACGAGCAGCGTGCTGGCGGCGGGAACCTACACGGTCAAAGCGCTCCAGACCGACCCTGCGGGCAACGCATCCTCCGCATCGGATGGGCTATCCGTGACGATTGATAGCACCGCGCCTGTGCTTCAATCGGCTGCGACCAACGCCAACGGCACTTTGCTCATCCTTACCTACAATGAAGCGCTGAGCACCACTACGGCAGCGGTGAGCGCCTTCACCGTCCAGGTTAACAATCAGCCCCGCACCGTGACCGGCGTCAGCATCAGCGGTTCTACGGTGCAACTCACCCCGGCCAGTCCCATTGCGCCCGGCGACACCGTCACCGTCGCCTATGCTGATCCGACCGCCAGCGACGACGCTAACGCCATCCAGGATGCAGCCGGCAACGATTCCGCTTCCATCAGCCCAGCGGTCAACGTCACGAACAACCACTTTGCCGAGCCGCCTCCGCTGCCTCTACCGGATAGCGACGGCGATGGCATCCCAGATGTCGACGAAGGCGACGGCGCGGTAGACACTGACGGCGATGGTATACCGGACAATCAAGACCCTGACTCGGACAACGACGGCCAAGGCGACGCTGAGGAAGCCAATCGGGACACGGATGGCGACGGGATCAGCGACAACCGGGACCCGGACGACGACAACGACGGCATTGACAGCGCTACGGAACTCGGCGTTGTAGGTCCTAATGGGACAGTAGGCGACGGCAACGGTGACGGTATCCCCGACACCCGCCAGGCCAATGTCACCTCCCTACCCACTGGTCTTACCGATGCACAAGGCCATTCGCGCTATATTACGATCGAAAACAACGGCGGCGGCCAGCAAACGAATATCACTGTTTTGCCCCCGCCGAGCGATGCCGAACTGCCTCCCGACCTGCAAGGCAGCCAGTTCCCCTTGGGGGTGTTCAGCTTCGATGTGACTGGCGTAACGCCCGACGGCGCAATCACGATGCGCCTGTTCATTGACGGCGACCTGCCGGTGAATGGTTACCTCAAGCAAAATGCCCAAGGCGACTGGGTGAGCGTCCCTATCACGATCACGACCGTAGGCGACAAGCAACGCATCGACTTTGTGCTGCAAGACAATGGTCCTCTGGACAGCGATCCTACGCCGGGCGCGATCAGCGATCCGGGCGGGCCGGTGTACCTGGCTGTGACCCCACCCACGCCAGATAACACGGCGCCGGTGATCACCAGTCCGGCCACGGTCACCGTCCCTGAAAACCAAACCGCGGTCGCCACGCTCACCGCTATCGATGCCGACAGCGATCCGCTTACCTATCAGTTGACCGGCGGCGCGGATCAAGGCCGGTTCCAAATCGACGCCGCTACCGGTGTCCTGACCTTCATCACTGCCCCTGACTTTGAGAACCCCACGGACAGCAACCGCGACAATGCCTATGTCGTGGCGGTCACCGTGGACGACGGTCAGGGCGGGTCTGCGCAACAAACGCTCACCGTCACCGTCACCGACGTTAACGACACGCCACTCGATCCCGGTTGTCCTGGGTTCTTCACCCCGGACACCGATGGCGACGGTATTCCCGACGCCTGGGAAAGCGCTTACGGCGCTAACCCGCTTGTGAAGGACAACGATGTCTTCACCCGCGACGACCTGTTTGTTGCCCAGATGTACCGCGATCTACTCTATCGGGAAGGGGAATCAACCGGTCAAGCCTTCTGGCGCGAGCAGCTCCAGACCACGCTGACCCCGATCACCTTAGCGCAGACCTTCCTGACTGCCCCTGAAGGCGACGCCCTCGACAGTTTGATCCGACTGCACGAAGGCGTCTGGGGCCATGCCCCTACGCAATGCGATCTGGAACGCGACATCGCAGCCCTGCGCAGTGGCCAGACCCTCACAGATCGGGCCGAAGCGATGCTTCAAGACCCGGCCTTCCCGATCCTGCCCACCGCTTTAGAAAGCTTCGTCGCCTTCCTCTATTCGCAGGTGCTTGATCGCGCTCCGGATACCGAAGGTCAAGCGTATTGGGTCGCGCAACTGGCCACTGGCGCGCGCACCGCTGCCGAGGTGCTGCTGGCGTTCACCGACTCGGCGGAATATCGCACCCAAAGCGCCGCCCTTGTCACTGTCGATGAACTCTATCTGGGCCTTCTCAACCGCGCCCCTGACCCAGGCGGTCAGACGTATTGGGTCAATCTCCTGGAGCAGGGCGCGGCGGAAACCACCATCATTGACGACTTTTTGAACAGCGCCGAATTCCACGATCAGGTGTTGCCAGCAGACGGAACAACGCCGCTGACCCTGATTGGGATGGACGAACCGATGGAACTGGAACTGGGATAGGTTCGGCGCTACTCCCCACCCGCCGCCTCTTGGATTCAAGAGGCGGCGGTTTCGGAATAAATTCTTCTCTAAGTTTTTTCCAGCCGTAACGCCAGTTCATACAGCGCCTTGCGTTTTAGCCCGGTCGCCTTGACCGCGACCGCGACCGCCTGACCCAGCGGCAATTCCTCTATCAGCGCGGCCAACAAACGTCGTATCTCCTGCGTATCCACTGTATCCACTACAGCCGGCGCGCCGTGAACCAGCACCACGAATTCACCGCGCCGACGGTTAGGATCAGCATCCAGCCAGTCCAATAATTCGCTCAAATTCGCTCCATGCACCTCTTCAAAACGCTTGGTCAATTCTCGTGCGATCACCGCGAACCGTTCCTCGTCAAACACCATCGCCAAATCGGCCAGCATTTCGGCAATCCGATGACTGGCTTCGAGGAAAACCAGCGTTCGTTCCTCATGCGCCAAACCCTGCAGACGCGCGCGGCGCGCGGCGGATTTGGCTGGCAGGAAACCCTCGAAGATGAAACGGTCCGTCGGCAGGCCAGCCACCGACAGCGCCGTCACCAGGCTGCAAGGCCCAGGGATGGGGATAACCTTCAAGCCCTGGCGACGCAATTCGCGCACCAGTGGAAAACCGGGATCGCTGATCAGCGGGGTGCCAGCATCTGAGACCAATGCTAATGATTGGCCGCGCTGCAAGCGTTCAACCACTGGCTCCAGTCGAGCGCGCTCATTGTGTTCATGCAGCGAGAACAGCGGCGTAGCGATGCCGAAATGCGCCAGCAACCGCCCGGTATGCCGGGTATCTTCGGCAGCGATGCCTTCGACCTCCCGCAGGACGCGCAGGGCGCGCGCGCTGATATCTTCCAGGTTGCCTAGCGGCGTTGCTACGACATATAGCGCGCCCGGTTCGATGTCGAAGGCCGGCGGCGCATCGCCCGTAGGCTGATCACTGGCCATGCATCATGACTCTTCGTCGGTCACCGGCCTGGCGGTCAACTCCGTCAGGAAATCTGCGGCCCAGCGGTAGGCATTGTTTTCTTCCAACCGCCGCCGCATGCGAATCATACGCTCGCGCCGTTCGTCCGCCGGCATGTCCAGCGCCAGGTGAATCGTCTCGGCGAACTGTTCGGTATCGTAAGGATTCACGATTAACGCATCCTCTAATTCACGGGCGGCCCCCGTGAATTCCGAAAGCACCAGCACCCCATCCAGGTCTGAACGGGCCGCGACAAATTCCTTGGCCACCAGGTTCATACCGTCATGCAGCGAACTGACAATACTCATCTCGGCCATGCGCATGAAAGCGTAAACCGTAACCGGGTCATGCTGGCCCACCAGAAAACGAATCGGTTGCCATGAGGCGGTCTGAAAACGCCAGTTAATGGTATCCGCCAGGGATTCCAGTTCATTGAGATGATCCCGGTAGCGGCGAATGTGCATACGGCTGGGCACGCCCAATTGCACCAACGTGAAGCGTCCCCGATGTTGCGGATAGCGTTCCAGAAACCGGGCGACGGCGTTGAAGCGCTCCGGCAAACCCTTGATGTAGTCGATTCGGTCGACGCCGACTGCAACACGCAGGTTTTCCAGGGAATGCCGATCGCGGAGGTCAGCCAGACGCTGGGCCAGGATGACGCCAGTCGGGATTGATTGATCCATCTTGTTTTCGACCCCAATGGGAAAGGGTCGCACCTGCGAATGGTGTCCTTGTGTATCAATGGAAAAATGGTCCCAGTCCAACCGGGCGTCAGTCAACCGGTCGACGGTTTCCATGAAGTGATTGCAGTACTGCTGTAAATGAAAGCCGATCAGATCAGCGCCGAGCATGCCGCTCAACAGCTCATTCCGCCAAGGGCAGATGCAAAACGTTTCCGCATCCGGCCAGGGAATATACCAGAACAGGCCGACCCGCAGATCCGGACGAACTTCCTTGATCAAGCGGGGAACCAGCGCCAACTGGTAGTCATGCACCAGCACCACCGCCGGATCGGAACCGGCTTCCTGCAGAACCGCTTCAGCAAAGCGCCGGTTAATGCGCGCGTAATACTCCCAGTTGTGCGGG
This sequence comes from Gammaproteobacteria bacterium, assembly GCA_024235095.1. Taxonomy (NCBI): domain Bacteria; kingdom Pseudomonadati; phylum Pseudomonadota; class Gammaproteobacteria; species Gammaproteobacteria bacterium. The sequence goes on along the minus strand of JACKNC010000004.1, from coordinate 21,729 downwards.
CGGAAGACCGGACGCTCATAAACCCGATGGCACAGCGGCCACAGTCCTTCATTGGCGAAGCCATGATAATAGCCATGCTCCTCTTCACGAGTCAGCCAGACCCGCCGCAGGATATAACTCGGATCATCGGGAGGGACCATCAATCGATCTCTGGCGTCCACCGTCCGCCGGTCGGCATTACCGGCTCCATGGGCGATCCAGACGCCATTGCTGGCTCGCATGATTGGATCGAGGGCAGCCACCAATCCGCCTGCCGGCGTTACCAGACGCGGTTGACCATCCTGAAGCTCATGCAGGTAAGGTTCGCGATGGCTGACCAGCAGCAAATGGCTGCCGCGCAGGCAATCGCTGAGGTGCGCGCGCCAGCGGTTGCGGGACCAGATCGGGTGGGCGGACTTGGCCTGCTGGACCTGCTTTTGCGTTGCCGCCTGTTTCGCCCGTAACGTGGCGGCTAACCGGTCGCTCTCAGTGGCCAGGCGCGCGACCGGCGGATCGACCGGCAGTGACTCATCCGTTTCGCCAGTGCGCAATTGCCGCATCCATGCCGCCATCCGGTTCAGCGGACGGTCGTATAGCAACCAGGCACCCGCGACGACCACGGTCAGGAGCAGCAGGATGATCACGCCGCCCCAGAGCGCAAATTGCTGGCGCCGATTCCGGGCGCGCTCCACCACATCCGTTAGATCATGTACGACAGCCAGCACCCCTTCCGGTTGACCTTCTGCAGTGCGGATGACAGAAGTTACGATATGGATCTGCGTGGTAGGCGTTTTCAGCACCTTGATCACATCCTTGGGTTCCTTGATCGCCTGGAGAACGGTCTGCTTTAATTCGCTGGAAAACTCCACAAGGTCCGGACCTTCGGCGATCAGGCGTCCATCGGGACGGTAAACTGCCAGGCCGATCAGCGGTCGGTAACCTTCCAGAGTTGAACCCAGCGCCGCCGCCGCTTCCTTGTCTGGCAATTTTAGAATCGCCTGGATCGAATAGGCCATCTGATGGACCAGAACATAAGCGCGCCGATCCAATTCATCAAGATCGGTGGTGCGCTCCCGCTCGACCTGGAACCAGGCCAGGGCGCCCATCAACAGGCCCATCAGCCCGGTGACCAGTAAACCCATGCGCAGGGCGTTGGGCAGACGCGGCGAGGTTTCTGAAGACATGAATTGGTTTTTCCTGGAAGAGCGTTGGCCGGATCAGCGCTGGATCAAGCCAGCAGTTGGTTCAGAATAGTCTGGTAAATCCGGTTCAGAGTTTCCAGGTCTGCAATCGCCACCCGTTCGTTCACTTGGTGAATCGTCGCGTTGAGCGGACCCAGTTCGATGACCTGCGCGCCCGTTGGAGCAATGAACCGGCCATCGGAGGTGCCGCCGCTGGTTGAGAGTTGCGCGTCCAGACCGGTTTCAGCGCGGATGGCCTGGATAGCCGCTGCCGACAGTTCGCCGGGTGGCGTGAAGAAGGGCATCCCTGACAAACTCCAGTCCAGAGCATATTGGAAGACCTGGCCGGTTTTCACTTCCTTGTTGAGCAAGCCGGTTTCGATGATCAGCCGGGTGCGTTCCTGAAGTTGCTCCACGGTAACGGCGGGGGAGAAGCGAAAATTGAAGCGCATCTCCAGCTCGCCGGGAATGATGTTGACCGCGCCGGTGCCGGATTGCAAATTGGAAATCTGGAACGAGGTGGGTGGAAAGCACTCGTAGCCCTGATCCCAGACTTCATCGGCCAGCACGGTCAAAATCGCGCCAATCGCATGGATGGGATTTTGCGCCAGATGCGGATAAGCGACATGGCCCTGTATTCCGCGCAGCAACAGGCGGCCGTTCAACGAACCGCGTCGGCCATTCTTGATGATATCGCCGATCTGGCGGACGCTGGACGGTTCCCCGACCAGGCACCAGCGCATCTTCTCGTTACGCGCTTCCAAACGCTCGACCACCTTGACTGTACCTTCGGTAGCCGGCCCTTCCTCATCGCTGGTGATCAGGAACGCCAGCGAACCGCGCGGCTGGGGGTAGGCGCTCAGGAAATCTTCGCAGGCGGTGATCATTGCCGCCAGACTGCCTTTCATATCCGCCGCGCCGCGCCCGTACAGGAAACCGTCGCGCACCTCCGGCGCAAACGGCGGGGATGACCACTGGTCCAGTGGGCCGGGGGGCACCACATCGGTGTGGCCGGCGAAAACAAACAATGGTTCCTGATCGCCAAGCCGCGCCCAGAAGTTGTCAACGATGCCGAAGCGCAACCGTTCTATTTGGAAGCCCAGAGCTTGCAAGCGACTGATCAGCAGCTCCTGACAACCAGCGTCTTCCGGCGTGATCGAAGATCGGCGCATGAGGTCAAGCGCAAGGGTGAGAGTAGAATTCATCAGTGGTTTATTTAATCAAACCAACCATCAGCCCAACCTGCCGGTTTACGATTGCGTCCCCTCTGGAGAAATTTGGCAGTTTTCAAAGCTCAAGGATTCTGTGATTTTCATGGATGAGCAACGTTACTATCTGGACAATCTGAGCATGATTCTAGCGGTTGTTCAATGCATTGTCGCCCAGGAATTATTGTCTTGCTCGCCGTTATCCCTACATTTCGGGTCATGGCTATTCACTGCAGCGGTGCGCGGTGCGTACCCTACTCTTGAATGATCGGTATCAACGTCGTCGATGTAGGGTACGCACCGCGTACCTTGGAATGCAGGCTAAGCAGGTTGCCAGACTATAACATTGACCGGAACGTCTCCCTAGCATTACTTGTTATTGCCCACAAATTGCGTGGAAGCCTGTACTGAATTTCGGTTTCCGCCACTGTTGCCAACGATAACCCGATCACCTGTCGGGGTCAGATAGGTTTTAGGCGCTGCATTTGATGATGTGGCCTTAACCGGTGTTCGGGCGAAGCGGCCGCTGGTGCGTGGGGTGATGATGGTTACGCCGCTGGATCTGCCTGGGTAATTACGGTTGAATGCCACGATATTGCCTTGCGCGCCGGTGTTTAGACCACTCAATCGGTATTGCTGATAGAAATTCAGCACCCGCGCCACATAGGTTTGGGTTTCCTGATAGGGGGGAATTTGGTTGCCATATTTCTGCACCGCGCCTTCGCCCGCATTGTAGGCGGCTACGGCCAGATGAATATTGTTGAAACGATCAAGCAGCCAGCGCAGATAACGGGCGCCGCCATGCATGTTGGCGACCGGATCATAGGCGTTGTCGACCCCGAATCGTTCCGCGGTGCCTGGCATGAGCTGCATGAGACCCATGGCGCCCTTAGGAGAAACCGCCCAGGGATTGTAAGAGGACTCAGCGCTGATCACCGCATGCATCAGTGCGGGTTCCAGACGATATTGAGCAGCGATCCGGTTGACGTCGGCGGCAAACCGCTGACGATTCTTTTCGTTGACCCGGAACGGTTTGACGCGACCCGCCTTGCGCGCCAGGTTATTCCCGAAAAGGCTAGGGCCATAAAGATTGTTGGGCGCATAACTCGAAGACTGGGCCGCCTTCTTGCTGTAGGCCGGCGTGCGCATTACCAGCTTGTAGCGTGGATCATTCGGCACATTACTCAAGTGTCGCACCCCATTGCTGTCCACAAAAGCATAGATGTCTGCTTGAACTGGACCCGTCAAAGCAAATGCTAAAGGAATCAGACCGGCCAATAGTCGCCGATTCATTCGGTTTCTCCTTTGTTTTGAGATATGCTGAGTCATGCCTTGGGCGGCGGTCTGAGACTGTCTTGACTCAGGCAGGGAGTCGAGCGTTTGTCGGTTAACTGCTCTAAGATTAACATTAAACCGGATTGCCGCAATCGATCCAATAGCGCGGAAATTCTCCAGTGTCCGTTGTTATCTATATAAGTATATAATTATATTTATATTTTTGACAAAATACAGGGCGACATATCTATCATTCCTGTCCACGCCAGTGAGGATCATGATGTTCAGAACCGCCGAACTGCAACACAAGCTGCCCAAGGAAGACTATCACCAGCAAGTTTCCCAATTGCGGGAAGACCTGCTCATGATGCAGATGGAGCTACGCAAGGCTGATTTTCCCGTCATCGTCGTTTTTGCCGGCGTAGATGGCGCTGGCAAAGGCGAGACTGTCAACAAATTACATGAATGGCTGGATTCCCGCTGGCTCATTACCCGAGCGTTTGGCGAACTTTCTGACGAGGAGCGCGACCGGCCGGAATACTGGCGATTCTGGCGCGATCTGCCGCCCCAGGGACGGATCGGTCTATTCCTGAGTTCCTGGTATTCCATGCCGATTCTCGATCACGTTTATGGTCATAACGATCTGGCGGAATTTGATGAACGGCTGGAGCGTATCAAGACCTTTGAGCAAACCCTGGCTGGCGATGGTGCGCTGATTTTGAAATTCTGGATGCACCTCTCCAAGGACGCCCAAAAGGAACGTCTGCGTAAGCTGGAGAAAAATCCGCTGTTGCACTGGCGGATCTCCAAGCGCGATTGGCAGCACTGGGAGCTGTATGAGTCCTTCATCGCCGCCGCCGAGCGCACGATTATGAAAACCAGCACCGGCTTGGCACAGTGGAAGATCATCGAAGGTTACGACGCGCGTTACCGCAGCGTCGCGGTCGCCACCGTTATGCGCGATGCGATCCGCTTCCGGCTGGACGAGGCCAAAGCAGCACTGGTCAGCGGTAATGGCGATGCTGACGTCCACACGCTAAAGCCTGCTTCCGCAGAAGTCGATGGATTACCCATTATCACGATTCTCTCGCGCCTGGATATGAACAAAGCCCTGTCCAAGGAAGACTATGACGTCGGATTGAAACATTACCAGGCTAAACTGAACCAACTTCAGCGCATGGCCCGCGAGCGTAAGGTTTCAACCCTTCTGGTCTTTGAAGGCTGGGACGCCGCCGGCAAGGGCGGCAGCATCCGCCGCATCACTGCTACCCTGGACGCCCGCGATTACCAGGTGATTCAAATCGCCGCGCCAACTGACGAGGAAGCCGCCCATAACTATTTATGGCGATTCTGGCGGCACCTGCCGCGCGCCGGACGAGTCACCATCTACGACCGGAGCTGGTACGGGCGGGTGCTGGTGGAACGGATCGAGGGCTTCGCTCGCACCCGGGAATGGCAGCGTGCTTATGCCGAAATCAATGATTTTGAGGCGCAACTGGTAGAGCGCGGCATCGTGTTGCTGAAATTCTGGCTACACATTACCCCGGATGAGCAGTTGCGTCGCTTCAAGGAGCGCGAACAAATTCCTTACAAAGCCTGGAAACTGACCGATGAAGACTGGCGCAACCGCGAGCGCTGGGCGGATTATGAAGTGGCGGTCAACGATCTGGTCGAGCGCACCAGTACGCGACAAGCGCCGTGGACCCTGGTTGAAGCGAACGACAAGCGCTATGCGCGCATCGAAGTATTGCGGACCCTGTGCGAACGATTGGAGGCAGCGCTGGGTCCCCTCGAAGACCAACCTGGCGTCGCCAAAAGCAAGAAATGAATTTTGGAGTTTCCATGAGTGAACAAGCCGTGGCGTCTCTCAAAAACGCTGACTTCAACGAAATCCCTGCAAGTAATGAATCAACCGACCGGTCATCGTCCGTGGAACTCGCGGCTCCCGAACCGCCAGTATTTGATTCTAACGCTCCTGAGTGGTATCTGAATCGTGAACTGACCTGGCTCGCCTTCAATCAACGGGTGCTGCATGAAGCGCAGGATGAGCGCACGCCCCTGCTGGAGCGGGTCAAATTCCTGGCGATTGTCAGTTCCAACCTCAACGAATTCTTCATGAAGCGCATCGGCGGCCTCAAGCAGCAAATCGTCGCTCGGATGCGGGAACTCTCGATAGACGGTCGCAGCCCTGAACAGCAATTGAGCGAGTGCCTGGCGGTGGTGCGCGATATTGTCGATCAGCAGCGGGTGTTGGCTTCCAAATTACACGAATTACTGAAGGAACAAGGCATTTTTCTACGCAGCTACAAGCGTCTGACTGAGGCGCAGCGCGAGGAGATGCGCGAGTACTATTTGCGCAACATTTTCCCGCTGGTCACCCCGCAAACCATGGATCCGGCCCATCCCTTTCCCTTTATTTCCAATCTGTCGCTCAATTTGCTGGTGACGGTGCGCTACGCTAACGATGACGCCAGCGGTCTGGCGCGAATTAAGGTGCCGCTGGGTTCAGGGATCGAGCGCTTCCTCAAGGTCGGCGACGATGAGTTGTACGTGCCATTGGAAGATGTAATGGCCAATAACCTCGACCTGTTATTCCCCGGCATGGTGGTGGAAGCCTGCGAGCTGTTCCGCGTGACCCGCAACGCCGTTACCGAACGCGATGAAGATCAGGCTGACGACTTATTAGTGATGATCGAGTCGGAACTGCGCGAACGCAAGGTCGCTCCCATCGTCCGGCTGGAAGTAGAAAAAGATATGGATCCGGTTCATCGCGGCATGTTAGCGGCGGAACTGGGCCTGGACGAGGCCAGCGAAGTGTTCGAAGTGGATGGGATGATGGCGATGAAAGACCTGTTCCAGATCGTTGGGATCAGCCGGACGGATTTGCATGATTCTCCTCACCATCCGCGCGATCATCCGAAATTAAGCGATAAGCGCAGCATTTTCCATATTATCCGCGAGATTGGGCCGATCCTGCTGCAACATCCCTACGAATCGTTTGCTACCTCGGTCGAGCGGTTTTTGCGGGAGGCCAGTTTCGACCCGAAGGTGCTGGCTATCAAGATGACCTTGTACCGCACCTCCGAGGATTCCAAGATTATCGAATACCTAATCGACGCTGCGCAAAACGGCAAGCAGGTCGCGGTGGTTGTGGAGTTAAAGGCGCGGTTTGACGAAGCGGCCAACATTCGCTGGGCGAACCGCATGGAGGAGGCAGGTATCCATGTGACTTATGGGGTGCTGGGTCTCAAGACGCATAGCAAGGTGATCCTGGTGGTGCGGCGGGATTACAACGGCTTGCGCCGTTACGCGCACATCGGCACCGGCAATTACCACGCCGGCACCGCCCGCCTGTACAGTGATCTGGGTCTGCTGACTTGTGATCCGGTGATTGGTGAAGATTTGACCGAACTGTTCAACTACCTCACCACGGGCTACGTGCCCAAGCGCAATTATCGCAAGCTGCTGCCCGCGCCCAAGGTGCTTAAACCGGCGTTGTTGGCCAAAATCGAGCGGGAAATCGGCTACGCCAAGGCCGGCAAGCCGGCGCTGATCCAGTTCAAGATGAACGCCCTGGAAGACAAGGAAGTGACCGCAGCGCTGTATCAGGCTTCCCAGGCCGGCGTTAAAGTCGAACTCATCGTGCGCGATACCTGCCGGTTGCGGCCCGGCATTCCAGGGGTCTCGGAAAACGTCCAGGTCATCAGCATTGTTGGACGATTCCTGGAACACACGCGGATTTTCCATTTCCGTAATAACGGCGCTGATGAATACTTCATCGGTTCCGCGGACTGCATGCAGCGCAATCTGGAAAGCCGGGTCGAGGTGGTCACGCCAATCGATGCCCCGGAGTTGCAGCGAGAGTTGCAGCAGATTCTGGACGTGCAGCTGAACGACCGGCGCAGCGCTTGGGATATGCAGCCGGATGGAACTTATATTCAGCGTGTGCCAGGCGAAGGCGACGATCCGCGCGGTTCTCAACAGATTCTGATCGAACTGGCGGAGAAGCGCCAGAAGGAGGCGCAACGGCTCAAGAAACGCAAACCCAAGGGCATCGCCCGGCGCATGATCTTGTAGGGCGATCTCCAGAAAAAACCGGTAGCGTCCCTCCCATAGCCTGGCTCTTTGATAGCCCTACATTCCGGAATTCCCCTCCTTAATTCAAGGAGGGGTAGCGCGAAGCGCCGGGGTGGTTTGAAAACACGATTCCACGACTCATCGAGTACCGCTATAGAAAGCGCTTCATGGATATTTTTTGTAAACGATTACATTTTTTCATTGTCAATAAATTTGTAAAACTAATTAATCGCTATTCAAATTGGACTTGAACGTGAGATAATGGTGTAATCGGTTACTTTTTACCTCGAGAGGAGAAATGCAAATGGCGCAGATCAAGGATGTCGCCAAGCGGGCAGGGGTGTCAGTGGCGTCGGTGTCGCGGGTGTTGGCAGGGCATACCGGGGTCACCGAGGCGACCCGCCAGCGGGTTCTGGAAGCAGTCCAGGCGATGGATTACCGGCCCGACCTGGCGGCGCGACGGCTACGTTCTCGCCGGACTGATACGATTGGCCTGATCGTCTCGGATATTCGCAACCCCTTTTTCACCGAGGTCAGCCGGGCGGTTGAGGATATGGCCTATCAGAACCGGATGCGGGTGCTTCTCTGCAATGCTGACGAAAATCCTGAAAAAGAAGCGCTCTATCTTGACCTGATGCGGGATGAAAACGTCAGCGGGGTGATTCTCTCGCCTTCGTTACCGACCTTGGCGCATTTCCGGATACAGGATTACCCCTTTCCCGTAGTGCTAGTCGATCGTTGCGACCGTGAAACCACGGCTGACGCAGTAGTGTTGGACAACACGGATTCTGCCTATCGCTTGACCATACACCTCATCGAACAAGGTTACCGGCGCATCGCTTTCATTTATGGCGCGACCAGTGCTACTGGCCGGCAACGACAAGAAGGCTACGTGACGGCCATGGCGACGCATGGACTGGAAACGCTGGCCCAGGCCGTGCCCGCAACGGTGGACGCCGCCCGGATTGCAGCGAGTGAACTGGTGCAAGGGCCTTCATTGCCGGATGCCTTGATAGGAAGTAATGGTTTGATCCTGCTGGGGCTGGTTGAAGCTCTGCGGGAAGCGCGGCTTCAGTTTCCGGAACGGATTGGGTTAGCGGGTTTTGACGATCTGCCCTGGACCCGACTGGTGGAGCCTGGCATCACCGTGATTGCGCAACCGACCTACGACATCGGCCAAGCGACCATTGAATTACTGCTCCAGCGCATTGCCCATCCGTCCCAGTCGGTGCGCCGGGTGGTGTTGCGCGGGGAATTGCGAGAACGGGGGTCGAGTATGCGGCAGAGGAATTCAACAAATTAGCGGGGCGATTCACCATACTGATTTCACCGTAATGCGCTTAGGCCACTTGCAATAAATATTCTCTAGTGGTAAGTGGGCATAAGCGAAGCGTTGTCCGACAGAAGTGCGCAGGTGAAGCCGCAATCAGAAGGCCAACCTGTCCGATTCAAGGTTACGGCACAAAATGAAGATGTAGTCGAAGAGTTTTTGCTTGACATCCTGAATGTAATCGATTACAAATTTATTGCGTCGAAAACGCACACCACCTTGGAGATAAATATGAAAACGATTACCAGATCATGCATTCGCTTGGACGTCCGCGTTCAAAATAAGGACGAAGCCATCCAGCGAGCCGGTCAATTACTAGCCGAGGCCGGCTACATCGAGCTCGCCTACATTGACAGCCTGCTCAAACGCGAGCAGGTCGCCAACACCTTCCTGGGCGGCGGCGTAGCCATTCCGCATGGAATGATCGAAGATCGGCATCTGATTCACCACACCGGCATCGCCATTCTGCAAGTACCCAACGGCGTGGAATGGAATGAAGGTCAGAAAGCCTATCTGGTGGTCGCGATCGCCGCCCAGTCCGATGAACACATCGCCCTGCTGCGCCGCCTGACGCGCCTGATGCAGCAACCCGAAGCACTGGACACCTTGTTTCATGCGGAAAACCCGCTGGTGTTGATCGCGGCGCTCGCCGACGCTGCGGACGCTCCGCCGGTCGTGGAAGCGCCGGTCGCACCGGCCTGGCCAGCGGACGCCGAGGTCGAATGGACGGTGGATTATCCCAACGGGCTGCACGCCCGTCCGGCAACCCGCTGGGTCGATACCGCCAAGCGCTTTGCTTGTGAACTGCGGATTTATAAAGGCGGCGAATTTGCCGACGCCAAGGCGCTGACCGGTTTATTAGCCTTGGGCGTAACCTGTGGCGCTACCCTGCGGCTGGCGGCGCGCGGCCCCGATGCGCAAAAGGCGCTAAACGCTTTGCACGAGACCATGCGTACTTTATCCGCTGAAGAAAAGGCCGACGCCGAGCGCGCCCGCCGCAATGCGCTGGCCGCGCGCAAGACCGCGCCGGACTGGACGCCGACTGGTTCGCCCACCACGCTCTACGGCATCAGCGCCAGTCCCGGACTGGCGATTGGCAAGCTGGTGCGCCATGTCTCTCAGCGCTTCCAAATCACCGATCAACCCGGCGATGTGGTCGCTGAGGGCGAGGCGCTGGAACAAGCGATACTGGCAGTCCAGGCGCAACGCGAGGAACTGGAAGTGCGTACCCGCCAGCGGTTGAGCGCCGCCGAAGCCGCCATCTTTGCCGCACAGCGCGAACTGCTGGCTGATCCGGTGCTGGTGCGCGACGCCCTCACCACCATCATGCAAGGCCACAGCGCAGCCTGGTCCTGGCAACGGGCGTTGCGGGCGCGCATTGAGAAACTGCAACAGGTCGCCGATCCTTTGCTAGCTGCTCGGGCGCTGGATTTGCGCGATGTGGGCGAACAAGTGCTGGCCCAATTGCTCGGTATCGAACGGCGGCAAATGATGCTCACTGAACCGTCGATTCTGGTCGCGGAAGATCTGACCCCCTCCGACACGTTGCAACTCGACACGCGCCATATCCGGGGATTGGCCACCAGCGTCGGCGGTCCGACCTCGCATACCGCGATTCTAGCGCGCACTTTAGGATTACCCGCTATCGTTGCGGCGGGTCCCGCGTTGTTGACCGCGCCGGAAGGCGGCATGGCGGTCATCGATGGCGGCAGCGGTTGCCTCTATGTGGACGTCAGCGACAAAGATCAACGCAGTGTCACCGAAGTGATCGCCCGGCAGCAGGCCGCCCGTGAAGCGCTGCGCGCCGTTCGTCATCAGCCGGCAACGACGACCGATGGTCATACGGTGGAAATCGCTGCCAACGTCGCCAATCCGAAGCAGGCCACCGCTGCCGTCGACGCCGGCGCGGAAGGCATCGGCCTGATGCGCACTGAGTTCCTGTTCCTGGAGCGCGACAACGCCCCGGACGAGGAGGAGCAATACCAGGTCTATCGCGAAATGACCGAAGTGCTAGCCGGTCGCCGGTTGATCATTCGTGCGCTGGACATTGGCGGCGACAAACAGGTTTCTTACCTCAATTTGCCGCACGAAGAAAATCCATTTCTCGGCGTGCGCGGCGCGCGCCTGCTGTTGCAGCGCCAGGATTTGTTGTATGCCCAGTTGCGGGCCTTGTATCGCGCCGCCCAGCATGGGCCGCTGTGGATCATGTTCCCGATGGTCACCCATCTTGGCGAAATCGAAGCGCTGCGCGAACACTGCGAACGCGCGCGCCAGCAGGTCAACGGCCCCGAAGTGAAGCTCGGCATCATGGTGGAAATTCCGGCGGTGGCGGTCTTGGCCGACCGCTTCGCGGCCCAGGTTGATTTCTTCTCCATCGGCACCAACGACCTGACGCAGTACACGCTGGCGGTGGACCGTCAACACCCGGAACTGGCCGCCCAAGCCGACAGCCTGCATCCGGCGGTTCTCAATTTGATTGACGCTACGGTGCGCGGCGCACAAACCGCCCGCCGATCCGGCGGCAGCGGCTGGGTCGGGGTCTGTGGCGGACTGGCGGGCGATCCACTGGGCGCGCGCATCCTGACGGGTCTGGGCGTCGACGAACTCAGTATGAGCGCTCAGGATATTGCTCCGGTGAAAGCCGCATTACGGAGCGAATCGCGGACCGCCATGCAGGAATTGGCCCGCCAAGCGCTGCGCGCCCGTACTGCTGATGAGGTGCGCGCGCTATGAATGCCCTGAATCCCGTAGTCAATGCCCCGCGGGTAGTCACGGTGGCGCTGAATCCCGCCCTGGATCAAACCATTGAAGTCGCTGGCTTGCAACCGGGCGCGGTCAACCGCGCATTGCGGATGCAAATCGATGTCGGCGGTAAAGCCATCAATGTCGCGTCCTGCCTGTCCGATTTCGGCGTACCGGTCGCGGTCGCCGGTCAACTAGGCCGCGATAACGCCGTGCTCTTTGAGGAGCTATTCCAGCGCAAGAAGATCGCTAACCATTGTTGTTACCTGGATGGCTTAACCCGGATCAACACCAAACTGGCGGATACGGTCAGCGGCGAAACCACTGATCTCAACATGCCGGGAACGGAATTTTCCCCGGAGGCCGCAGCGGATTTGCTGAACCAGATTCTGGAGCGGCTCGAACGGCTGGCGGGGCAAGTCGACTGGATTGTGCTGTCCGGCAGCTTGCCGCCGGGGATGCCGGTGAATGCTTACGCGACCATCACCGAACGAATGCAGGCGGCGGGCGCGTCGGTGTTGCTGGATACCAGCGGCGCGCCGCTCAAGGCCGCCCTGGCCGCCGGGCCGCGCATGATCAAACCCAATCGGCATGAACTGGCGGAATTATTAGGTCGACCGCTGGATAGTTTGGCGTCGCTGGTCGCCGCGGGACGTGAGTTGTTGCACGGCTCGCCGGCGCCTGCCTGGGTGGTCATATCGCTTGGCAGCGAGGGTGCGCTGTTCCTGACCCGTGAACAGGCGTTGCACGCGCATCCGCTCAAGGTCGCCGTGATCAGCACGGTCGGAGCAGGCGACGCCATGGTCGCCGGTCTGGTCGCCGCCCGTCTTGAAGACTTGTCCTTGGCGGAAACCGCACAACTGGCCACTGCGTTCTCCGCCGCCAAGCTGACTCGCCTGGGACCACATTTGCCCCGTCCCGCCGAAGTCCGCGCCCTAGCTGGACAGGTTGCTGTTACCCCCGTTGATTGAAGACAAAACCAGAACTGAAGGAGAATCGAATATGACGAAAATCGTTGCTGTCACTGCATGCCCCACCGGCATTGCGCATACTATCATGGCCGCCGAAGGATTGGAGCAGGCCGCTAAAGCGCTGGGTTACGAAGTCCAGGTCGAGACGCAGGGTTCGGTCGGAACCCGTAACACCCTGTCCGAAGACGACATCGCCGAGGCTGACGTGGTGATCATTGCCGCTGATACCCGCGTCGATGCCGCCCGCTTCGTCGACAAGCCGTTGTATGAAACCACTACCGAACTGGCCATTCGCGACGGCGTGGAAGTCATCAAGACCGCGTTGGCCAGTATATCGGCAACGGACAAGCCCGCTACACCGCCCGCGGCGGGTTTGAAGATCGTCGCCATTACCTCCTGCCCGACCGGCATTGCCCATACCTTCATGGCGGCGGAAGGTCTAGAGCAAGGCGCGAAGAGTCAGGGTCACACCATCAAGGTGGAAACCCAGGGTTCGGTGGGGGCGAAAAACAACCTGACCGCCGAGGACATCGCCGCTGCGGATCTGGTCATTATCGCTGCTGACACTCAGGTGGATAAAAGCCGCTTTGCCGGTAAGCGTCTTCACGAAGCCAGCACCAAGGCCGCGATTCATGACGGCGCGGCGCTGGTGCGCGCCGCTATTGAACAGGCTCAGGTACAAGGAGCCGACGCCAGCAGTGCGGACTACGATGCCCAAGTCAAGCAAGCCAAGGCGCAGCAAGCGGCGACCCGCACCGGCGCCTACAAACATTTGATGACCGGCGTGTCCTATATGATTCCCTTTGTCGTCGCCGGCGGTTTGCTGATCGCCATCAGTTTCGCCATTGGCGGCATCAACGTCTTTGAGGACGCCCATGCGGGAACCCTGGGTTGGACGTTGTTCCAAATCGGCGCGAAGGCCGGTTTCACGCTGATGGTGCCGGTATTGGCCGGTTATATCGCCTATTCCATCGCCGACCGGCCCGGCATTGCGCCCGGTATGATCGGCGGCATGATCGCCAGCACGATTGGCTCCGGGTTCCTGGGCGGCATCGCCGCCGGCTTTCTGGCGGGCTATAGCGTGAAGTGGATGAGCGACCATATCCGCTTGCCGCGCACGCTGGACGGTCTCAAGCCGGTGCTGATCCTGCCGCTGCTCGGTACGTTGATCGTCGGCCTGCTCATGTATTTTGTGGTCGGCGAACCGGTCGCGGTGGCGCTCGCCAGCATCACGGCCTGGCTCAAGGGCATGCAGGGCGGCAGCGCCATTTTCCTGGGTCTGCTCCTGGGCGCGATGATGGCGTTCGACATGGGCGGCCCGGTCAACAAGTCCGCTTACGCCTTCGCGACCGGGTTGATCGTCAGCGGGGTTTATGCGCCGATGGCGGCAGTCATGGCTGCCGGTATGACCCCGCCGCTGGGTCTGGCGCTGGCGACCTTGTTGTTCAAGAACCGTTTTTCCCTGGATGAGCGCGAGGCTGGCGGTGCGACGGCCGTGCTCGGCATCTCGTTTATCACCGAAGGCGCCATTCCCTACGCGGCTAAAGACCCGCTGCGGGTGATCCCGGCGCTGATGATCGGTTCCGCAGTGACCGGCGCGCTGTCCATGGTGTTTGGTTGCGAGTTGCGGGTGCCCCACGGTGGGGTGTTCGTGTTGCCCATTCCCAATGCCGTGACGAACCTGGGTCCGTATCTGCTAGCCATTGCAATCGGTACCGTGGTGACCGCCGGCGCGCTGTTTTTCCTGAAACGCCCGGTGAATGCGCCGGCAAAGCTGAAATTGACCGGAGCGTGATCAGCTAGAGCGAAAGATAGAACATACGTGGGAGAGGTGGCTCCCGAACCTTCCCTCAGGCGGTGGTAGACTTCCGTCTGGGGGTTTTTTCGTAGCAAACGATTGGCGCTGGCTACACTGGCCAGACGATTTCATAACGGGTGCTGCGCCCCGCGCCCGGACATTTCCTGAGCAGCCCTTTTTCCAGCAGGTCGGTGAGATCGCGCGTTGCCGTTGCCTTGCTCGCCTTGGTTAAACCCATGTATTTGCGAGCGTTCAATCCGCCGGTAAATCTTGCCAGACCCGCATCCAGCAGTCGATTCATCACTTTATTCTGTCGCTCGTTCAGAATGACTTGGCGATGTTGTTGCCAGAATCGGGCTTTCAACAACACTTGCTGGATTTGATCGAGTGCGAGGTTCAGGGTTTGCCGAAGCATGATCAGGAACCACTCCAGCCACTCGGTGATGTCAAGACCGTTACGCTGGGTGCGTTCGAGCACCTGATAATAGTCTTCGCGGTGGGTCATGATCGTTGCCACCATGGTGTAGAACCGGATGCTGTGGTGATCAGCCTGGGCCAATGCCAGATCAGTGATGGCACGGGCGATCCGGCCATTTCCATCATCGAAGGGATGCAAGGTGATAAACCACAAATGCGCGATACCGGCTCGGAGCAGTGGGTCCAGCATCGTATTCGCCTGGCGGCTGTTGAACCAGGTAATGAAGGTATCCAACGCGCGCTCGATCCTCGTTCCCACAATTCCCCGCGCAACACCACCCGACACACCGACTGGGACGGATGTGTGATTCGCTGAAGCAACAATTCAATGCTGGCCTGTCCAATATCGTAAGTCGGTTGTGCGATCACGGTGATGCCGGGTCCCACCAGCCGCGTCCAGGGTAGATCGTCAAAACCTGCCAGTCCGATCTGTTCCGGAAACGGAAGGTGTGCTTCCTGCAGGGCTTCGACCAGTCCCAACAGGATCAATCCGTTACTTCCCACCAAGGCAGGTAGTGTTTTTCAGAATTAATGCAACAAAGCCTCTTGCAGCCAACTCACAAAAAGATTATGATGAAACCGGTTCCATAAAACAAGTCAAGCGGACCTTTTAGGGACCATTTCGATATTTGTTGCTCGGCAGCGATGCTTGCAGTGCGAAAGCCGCTGATCAAGAACAAGGTAGTGCAATAATGACAATGATATACAAACAAATGTGGGCAGTGTGCTCCAGTTGAAGGATTGATCATTTACACCAAGGCTTTAAAGGGAACCGCACTGCGGCCTGAAAACCTATCAATTCACAACACCAAATTTTTTTTGGATTTTTATGAAACCGGTTTCATTTCAGTTTTTTATCAACAACCATGCATGGAATTTAAAGCCCGTCACCTGATGTAAACAAGGGAAACCCGATGGATCATATTGACATCATTGCTTTGAATAAGGCGATAGCCACCTTCGCTACCAATGACTCGAGTGAACGATCCCTGATCGGGCATCCCCAAGTGTGGAATACGGGACTTGCAGTTATTAGACTCGCGGAACTCCTCGCGAAAGAAAAGTGTAGCGTCAGAGAATTCCTTTCCGAGAGGAAGATACTTACCAAAACACTCGGTGTTCTCGGTATGGATCTCATCGGTCATGTGGTTGCTTGTCAAGCCTGTATGGACTTCGGCATGAAAATCCTCTACCACCATGTGCATCCAATGCCCGAGATTGAGGTTGCCTGTAATGCTTGCCTGCTCTCTCTCGACGAGGTACTGCGACAAGCCGACATCGTCTGCGTCGCTCTACCTTTGCCTCGTGCGGCAGAAACGCTGATGCGCGAGCAAAAACTTATATCATCGAATTTGCAAACAATCTTCCTGGCTTGGCAGCGTTTGCCACCCATCGAGGTCGCTGTCGCTCATTTAAGCGCACGTTATGCCGAACACATCCATCTGGATGAGCTGGCCCTTGTGGCCGGGATCAGCAAATTCCATCTTGTACGGTTGTTCACCACAACGCTGGGCATAACACCGCATCGCTACCAAGTGCTGCTGAAGGTATTGCATGCTAAAGAAATGTTACGACATGGTGATCCGATTGGGGAGGTGGCGTTTCACGTTGGCTTCTGTGATCAGAGCCACTTTCATCGGTACTTTTCCCAGGTAGTCGGTATAACACCAGGCCAGTATCAAAAAAAGACACAGATTGGGAATCGGCGCAATTTTATCCAAGACATCAAGTAACACGGACTTGTAGAGTTTTTTCCGTTCATTGTTTATCGGCTGCGCTGGTGACTGGCAAACGGGTGGTTATCCTTACTCGATGGTAATTTCATGGCTCTCACTAAAATCGAAGACGCGGCGATAACCGATATCGATTGCCACGATTGTCATTCCGTTCGAGACCTGTGGTGGTTTGCCGCGCCCGTGGACTCAGGTGGAGAGTCCCTCCGATCGCTGGCCGAAAGCTGCCGATGGTGGTGGTTTGCCCATCATCACCTATCATTGTCTGGAGCATGGCGATGTGATCCCGTGCGTGGCATTCTCGCGCGTGACCACCCCTAACCGATAACTGAGGAGAAGAACTCGTGGCAACCCATCGCGATCTCGATCCACTGGAAACCCAGGAATGGCTCGACGCCCTGCGAGCTGTCCAGCAATACCAGGGCTCGGAACGGGCCAATTTTCTGGTGGACACGCTGGTGCAGGAGGCGCGGCGCCAAGGCATTTACATTCCCGCGTCGCTGAACACCGCTTACCGCAACACCATCGCACCCGAGAACGAGGCGCGCACGCCGGGCGACCGGGATATCGAGCACAAAATCCGCTCTGCCATTCGCTGGAACGCAATGGCCATTATCCTGCGTGCTAACAAGGAATCATCCGAACTGGGTGGCCACATCGCCAGCTTCCAATCCTCTGCGCTGCTTTACGACATCGGCTTCGGTCATTTCTGGCACGCGCCGACCGAGGACCATGGCGGCGACCTGATCTATTTCCAGGGTCATTCCGCGCCGGGTTTTTATGCCCGGGCTTTCCTTGAAGGGCGGCTGACTGAGGACCAGTTGCTCAATTTCCGCCAGGAGACCGAAGGCCAGGGGCTGTCCTCCTACCCGCATCCGTGGCTGATGCCCGAATTCTGGCAATTTCCGACCGTCTCCATGGGACTGGGGCCGCTGATGGCTATCTACCAGGCCCGGTTTCTGAAATACCTGGGAGGACGGGGACTGGCCCAGACCGAGGGAAGGAAAGTCTGGGCGTTCCTGGGCGACGGCGAGTGCGACGAGCCGGAGTCGCTTGGCGCCATTTCGATGGCTGGCCGCGAGCGGCTGGACAATCTCATTTTCGTCATTAACTGCAACCTGCAACGCCTGGACGGTCCGGTGCGCGGCAATGGCAAGATCATCCAGGAACTGGAATCGGTATTTCGCGGCGCCGGCTGGAACGTGATCAAGGCGATCTGGGGCCGGGGTTGGGATCGACTGCTGGAGAAGGACAAGACCGGACTCCTGCTGCAATGCATGGAGGAATGCGTGGACGGCGAGTACCAGGATTTCCGATCCAAGAACGGCGCCTACATCCGCGAGCATTTCTTCGGCAAATACCCGGAATTGCGGGAGCTGGTGGCCGACATGAGCGACGGCGATATCTGGGCGCTGCGCCGCGGCGGCCACGACTCCACCAAGGTCTATGCCGCCTATGCCGCAGCGGTCAGGCACCCGGGTCAGCCGACCGTTATTCTGGCCAAGACCGTCAAGGGCTATGGCATGGGCGAGTCGGGCGAGGGCCAGATGATCGCCCATCAGGCCAAGAAGATGACCCACGACGCGCTCCGGCAATTTCGTGATCGCTTCCAGATTCCCGTCGCGGACGAGCAACTGGCGGAAATCCCATTCGTCCGGTTCCCGGAAGGCAGCTCGGAACTGAGCTATCTGCGCGAGCGCCGCCAGGCGCTGGGCGGTTACCTGCCCAGCCGCCGGGCCAAGTCCGCCGCGCTCGAGATCCCACCGCTGACCACCTTCGACCGTCTGCTCAAGGCGTCGGGCGAGCGCGAAATCTCGACCACCATGGCCTTCGTCCAGATGTTGGGTACGCTGGTGCGGGACAAGGCCATCGGCAAATTCGTCGTGCCCATCGTGCCCGACGAGTCGCGCACCTTCGGCATGGAGGGCATGTTCCGCCAGCTCGGCATCTATTCCGCTGTCGGCCAGCTCTACAAACCGCAGGATGCCGACCAGCTCATGTACTACCGGGAGGACAAGTCGGGCCAGGTGCTGCAGGAGGGCATCAACGAGGCGGGCGCCATGTCGTCCTGGATCGCGGCGGCGACCTCCTACAGCACCAACAACCTGCCGATGATCCCGTTCTACGTCTATTACTCGATGTTCGGCTTGCAGCGGGTCGGCGACCTGGCCTGGGCGGCGGGCGACCTGCGCGCCCGTGGGTTCTTGCTCGGCGGCACGGCGGGCCGCACCACGCTGAACGGCGAAGGTCTGCAGCACGAGGACGGCCACAGCCACATCCTGGCTTCGACCATCCCCAACTGCGTCGCCTACGATCCGACCTTTGCCTATGAAGTCGTCGTCATCATCCGTGAAGGCCTGCGCCGCATGTTTCAGGAGCAGGAGGACGTGTATTTCTACCTCACCCTGATGAACGAGAACTATCCCCATCCCGGCCTGCCGGAAGGGGCGGAAGCAGGCATCGTCAAGGGCATGTATCTCCTCCAGGACGGCGGTGCGTCTTCAGGGCCGCGCGTGCAACTGTTCGGTTGTGGCGCCATCTTGCGTGAAGTCATGGCGGCGGCGGAATTGCTCAAGGAGGACTTCAAGATCGATGCCGATGTCTGGAGCGTCACCAGTTTCAACGAACTGCGGCGCGAGGGCATGAGCACCGAGCGCTGGAATCTGCTGCATCCGTCGCAGCCGCGCCGGAAGAGTTATGTCGAATCCTGCCTGGAAAAGCACGCCGGACCGGTGATTGCGTCCTCGGACTACATGCGCGCCTTCGCCGAGCAGGTGCGCGCCTACATCCCGCGGCGCTACATCACCCTGGGCACCGACGGCTTCGGGCGCAGCGACTACCGGGTTCAGTTGCGCCGCTTCTTCGAGGTGAACCGGTACTATGTCGCCGTCGCCGCGCTCAAGGCGCTGGCCGACGAGGGCCAGCTCAAGGCCGAACAAGTCGAGGAGGCTATCAAGAACTATGGCCTCGACACCGAACGGCCCGATCCCTGGACGATTTGATCATCCGGGACCGCTCAACGCCTCACGAGGAAGAACAATGAGCCAGATAATCGAAGTCAAAGTCCCCGACATCGGCGATTTCAAGGACGTACCCGTCATCGAGGTACTGGTCAAGCCGGGCGATAGCGTCAAGGCCGAGGACCCGCTGATCACGTTGGAATCGGATAAGGCGACCATGGACGTGCCGGCGCCAACCGGTGGAACCATCAAAGAAATCAGGGTCCAGATCGGTGACAAGGTGTCGGAAGGCGCGCTGATCCTGATGCTCGACGGCGCGGAGGCGACGCAAGCCGCCGCGCTGGCCGTGCCGAGCGTGTCGCCGCCGCCCGCGCCGGTTAGCTCGCACGGCGACACGTTCGACGTGCGTGTCCCGGACATCGGCGATTTCAAGGATGTGCCGATCATCGAAGTACTGGTCAAGCCGGGCGACGCGGTGAAGGCCGAGGAGCCGTTGATCACGCTGGAATCGGATAAGGCGACCATGGACGTGCCGGCACCGCTGAGCGGCGTGGTGCGGGAACTCAAGGTCCAGGTGGGCGACAAGGTGTCGGAAGGCACGGTCATTCTCACCCTGGCCACGGCCGCCGCGAGCGGCGCGGCGACGACTCCGGCACCGGTCAGTGAACCCGCATCCGCGTCCGCCGCGTCCGCCGTCGCCGCGCCTGTACCCACCACCGGAATCGACGAGGGCGCTTTCAAACTGGCCTATGCCGGGCCGGCCGTGCGCAAGCTGGCGCGCGAACTCGGCGTCGACCTGAGCAAGGTCAAGGGCAGCGGCAACAAGGGCCGCATTCTCAGGGAGGATGTGGAAAGCTTCGCCAAGGGCGGCGCGGCGCCCGCGGCCGGCGTGGCCGCTGGCGCCGGTGTCGGCGGCATCGAGTTGCTGCCGTGGCCGCGAGTGGACTTTGGCAAGTTCGGGCCGGTGGAAAGCAAGCCGCTGTCGCGCATCAAGAAGATTTCGGGCGCGAACCTGCACCGCAACTGGGTGATGATCCCGCACGTCACCAATCATGACGAGGCCGACATCACCGATCTCGAAGCATTCCGCGTTCAGCTCAACCAGGAGATCGAGAAGAGCGGCGTCAAGGTAAGCATGCTCTCCTTCATGATCAAGGCGGCGGCGGCGACGCTCAAGAAATTCCCCGAGTTCAACGCTTCGCTGGACGGCGATAATCTGATCTTCAAGCAGTACTACCACATCGGCTTCGCCGCCGACACGCCCAACGGCCTGGTGGTGCCGGTCCTTCGCGACGCCGATCAAAAGGGCATCGTGGACATCGCCAGGGAAATGGGCGAACTCGCCAAGCTGGCGCGCGAGGGCAAGCTCAAACCCGATCAGATGCAAGGTGGCACCTTCACCATCTCCAGCCTGGGCGGTATCGGCGGCACCTACTTCACCCCGATCATCAACGCGCCGGAAGTCGCGATCATGGGAGTGTGCCGGTCCTCCTGGAAGCAGGTATCGCCGGACGGCAAACAGTCGGCGTGGCGACTCATCCTGCCGCTATCGCTGTCCTACGATCACCGGGTGATCGACGGCGCGGGCGCGGCGCGCTTCAACGTCCATTTCGCCAACCTGCTCGCCGACCTGCGGCGGGTTCTGATCTAAAGGAGTAAGGAAACAATGGCAAATTTGGTCGAGGTCAAGGTTCCCGACATTGGCGATTTCAAGGACGTGCCGGTCATCGAGGTGCTGGTCAATCCGGGCGATACGGTGAAGGTCGAGGACCCGCTGATCACGCTGGAGTCCGACAAGGCCACCATGGACGTGCCGGCGCCCAGCGCGGGTGTGATCGCGGAGATCAAGGTCAAGGTCGGCGACAAGGTCTCCGAAGGCTCGCTCATTCTGACACTCAATGCGCAAGAGGGCGGGACTGTGGCGCCCGCCGCCGCCCCGCCCCCGCCCGTGGCCGCGCCCGTGGCCGCGCCCGCCGCTGGCGCTTATGCCGGCGGCGT
>JACKNC010000002.1:600000-841268 GCA_024235095.1 Gammaproteobacteria bacterium | reverse complement strand
TGAAACCGATCTGCTTGGGGTGAGCTTACTGCTGATGTTAATGGGCGCTGTTTTTGTGCGACTCCTGCGGGTTTGGCGATGCTTATCCGCCCAGGATCGTCAGCGCGCCGGAGTCTGGCTGGTGGCAGCGGCGCTGCTAACCGCCAGATTGCTCAGTTTTTCCTATACTTCCCGGCAACTGGCCTGTTACCTGTTTATTGCCTTCGGATCTCTGACGGCCTTGAGTGGCCTGCGCCTGGAGGGAGCTACGCCGCCAGCAGTTGTTGATACAGATCCAGATAGGCGTTAATGATGGCTTCCTCGCCATGCCGGGCGATCAGAG
Source organism: Gammaproteobacteria bacterium (assembly GCA_024235095.1). Classification (NCBI taxonomy): domain Bacteria; kingdom Pseudomonadati; phylum Pseudomonadota; class Gammaproteobacteria; species Gammaproteobacteria bacterium. The sequence goes on along the minus strand of JACKNC010000002.1, from coordinate 840,946 downwards.
TGCGATAGCCGTTATCGGCCAATTCACGGCGCAGCGCTTCATCACGCAATAGCAGTTCCATCGAGTGAGCTAACGCGACCGGATCGCCCACCGGCGTCAACCAGGCGTCTTCCTGGTGAACGGCGATTTCCACGGGGCCAAGCGTACGGGTCGCGACAACGGGCCGCCGCCGCGCCCAGGCTTCGAGAATGACATTGGCGACCCCTTCTTGCAGCGACGAGCAGACGCATAAATCGGCTAGTTCCTGGAAGCGGCCCGCATCATCCCGCCAACCCGGCCAGCGCACGCGATCGGCGATACCCAGTTGCTCAGCATGGCGTTTGAGTTGCGCAGCCAGCGATCCATCGCCGACAATGATCAGGTAAACCGGTTGGTCATGAATACAAGCAGGAATGGCGGCAAAAGCGTTCAGCAGGTCGCCAAAGCCTTTGATGGGATGCAGGCGTCCGACCGCGACCGCGATCAGGCCATCATCGGGAATCGCCAGCGTTCGACGCAATTGTTGCAGAGTGTCGGGAGGACTGGGTGCGCAAGGCGCAACGAAATTACTGATATGAAAAATGCGTTTTCTGGGAAATCCGTGTCGAATCAGGTGATCGCCAATGCCGGGACTGACCACAATCCAGGCATGGGCATGCCGATAACCATGCGGTTCGTAATACCCGCCCAACCGGGCAATGTGAACAGGATGCTGGCCTGGCGGCAAATGGGTCAGGCGGGTGGCGCGGCCCATATAGGTTTGCACGATATCTGGTTCCTGTTCGCGCATGGCTTTTTGGATTTGCCAGCGTGACCACAGATCCCAAACGCCCCACATCGGGATGTGAATCCGGGGAATCTCGGGCGGGATCTCGGTCGTAATCAGACTCCCGGGAACCGTTACCGCCAACGTGGCATGGCCATGTCGATGCAGCGCGCTCACCAGACGCGCATAAAACAATTCGGCGCCGCCGAGGAATCTGCCGCCGATGATATGCGCCGATGTGATCATGATCTCCCGATGAAAACGCTGATGCGCTGAAATGAAGCGCGCCACTAATGAGCGATTTGGGGCATACTGTAGATGAAATTTCCGTTCAGGACCTACTGATTCATGACCGACCGCACCCGGCTTTCGGCATTCATTACCACTTATAACAATGGTCGCACCCTGACTGCTTGTCTGCAGAGCATCCAATGGGCCGATGAAGTGATCGTACTGGATTCCTTCAGCACCGACGATACGCTGGCGATCGCTCAGCGTCATGGCGCACGAATCATCCAGCACGAGTTCATGGGTTACGGTCCGCAAAAACAGATGGCGCTGGCGGCTACTACTCATGACTGGGTATTGCTCCTGGATGCCGACGAAGCGCTGTCACCGGACCTTCAGATGGAAATCCGCCAGTTGTTGCAGAACAAACCGTACGCGGACGGCTACGAAATTCCGCGTCAGGAGCAGATGTTCTGGCGGATGTATAACCCAGCGACCCGAATGAATTATTACTTGCGTCTATTCGATAAACGCATGGGTGGTATTGATGATATGCCGATCCACGCTGCGCCTAAAGTGCAAGGTGACATTGCCCGGCTCAAGGCTCCCCTATACCACTACGGCGAGACCGACATTCACACCAAGGTCGATAAAATCAATGCCTATTCCACCGGGTTAGTGGTCGATAAGCTGAAGAAACAGCGCTGGGGCATTCCCCTGATCATGGTCTTCTACCCGCCATTGTTCTTTATCCGCAGTTACCTGTTCAAGCGCAATTTTCTGAATGGCTGGGCCGGATTTATCAACTCGGTGATCGCCGCGTTCTATGTGTTTCTCAAGTATGCCAAATTGTATGAACATCATCAGTTCGCCAGACATGGAACCCGTCTGCTCCCGGATGATGCGCCGCCGTTGCCGGAATACCCGCATCATTCCGACGATCAGTCCTGACTGCTACTCCCTCCTCCCTCCGTTTCCGGCTCCGGATTCGGCCAGATCACCGCTGTCTTGACCCGATTACCGGTGATTTCGACAATTTCGGTTGGATGTCCGGCCAGAGTTAATCGAGCACCCGGTTCCGGGATCGCTTCAAGGTGTTCCATGATCAGACCATTGAGGGTGCGTGGCCCGTCGGTAGGCAGTTTCCATTCCAGCATACGGTTCAGATTGCGTATCGAGGTGCGGCCGCTCACTACATAACCGCCATCAGCGCGTGGAGCCAGATTGCGGTTGCTGACTGCGGCCGGATCGGTAGTAAACTCGCCAACAATTTCTTCGAGAATGTCTTCAAGGGTAATTAGCCCCTTCACATCGCCATATTCGTCCACTACCAGCCCAAAGCGCCGACGCAATTGCTGAAAATTAACCAATTGCCGGGTCAGTGAAGCGCCTTCCGGGATAAAGTAGGGTTCCCGGAGCAATCCTTCGAGATCGGCGCGGTTAAAGTCCGGTTTTTGCGCCATCAGGTTCAACGCCTTGCGCAAATGCACAAAACCGACCACTTGATCGATCGTGTCGCGATACGCCACCAGTCGGCTATAGGGACTTTGGGTCAGCTGGGCAATGATCACGTCCCAGTCGTCCTCCAGGTCCAGGCCCGCTACTTCATTGCGCGGGATCATGATGTCCTCAACGGTAATTTCCTCCAGCTCCAGGATGCTGAGCAGCATGGTCTGATGCCGCTTGGGAATCATGACTCCCGCTTCCAGCACAACCGTGCGCAATTCCTCGGCGCTCAAGCTATGCTGGGCCGAAGTCTGGATCGCGACCCGGAACAACCGTAGCAGACTGTTAGCGACGGTGTTGGTCAGCCAGACCAGGGGGTAAAAAAGTTTCAGCAGCGGCGCTAGAACCGCCGAAGCAGGGAACGCAATCTTCTCGGGATGCAGGGCTGCCAGGGTCTTGGGTGCAACCTCACCAAACACCAGCAGCACTAGGGTCAGCACCACCGTAGAAACTGCGATGCCCGCTTCGCCAAGAAAGTGGATAGCGAGGATCGTGGCGAGTGAGGAGGCCAGGACATTGATAAAATTATTGCCAAGCAAAATAATGCCGATGAGCCGGTCCGGACGTTCCAGAAGCTTGCTGGTGCGTTGCGCGGCTTTGTCGCCAGCCTTGGCGAGGTGACGCAGGCGATAGCGATTGAGGATCATCAATCCGGTTTCGGAGCTGGAGAAGAAAGCGGAACAGCCAATAAGCAGCACCAGAGCGATGCCTAACACGCCAATATGCAGATCGTCCAAGTCGCAAAAGCCTCGGTTGGGGTGGTCAGTTTCGTTTTTAAGGGTAGCCGGCGTGGACTGTCAAGAACCCGCTTAATAACGTTGCAATACCAACTCTAGCACCAGTTTGCTGCCGAAATAGGCTAACATCAGGAATGCAAAACCGCTCAAGGTCCAGTGAATCGCAGTGCGTCCTCGCCAGCCAAACCGCCAGCGGCCCCACAGCAGAATGGCGAACACGCCCCAGGCGATGAAGGACAGCACCGCTTTGTGCGCTAAATGTTGGGCAAGCAGATCATGTAGAAAGAATAGACCACTGGCCAGGGTAATAGTAAGCAGGATGAAGCCAGCGCCGATCATTTGGAACAGCAGGGTTTCCATAGTCGTCAAGGGAGGAATGCCACGCAGGAAACCGCCGGGTTGACGTCGGCGCAACCGGCGATCCTGCACTGCTAGCAGCGCAGCCTGCACGGCCGCCAGCGTCAGCAGAGAATAGGCAAGAATTGCGATCAGAATATGCAGTTCCAACGGCCATTGTCCGGCGTCGGCAACGATGCGTTCAGTGGGGAAGAGTAAGCTCAGCGCCAGAGTCGCGGCGCTGAAAGGCAATAATAGAATGCCGAGATTCTCAACCGGCCGCACCATCGCCGCCGCCAGCAACAGGACGCCGATCAGCCAGCCAGTGAAGGACAGCGCATTGAAAAAACCCAGATTCAATCCGGCAGGCTGAAACACGGTCTGGGCCAGAATCATCGCATGCAATAGCGCCGCACCCCAACCCAGTGCTAATGAGCCGCCCTTGGCGACTGATCGGCCCTCGCTGGCGCGCGCCAGGCGCAGGGCCAACCAGCCGCCAGCAAAAATGTAAAGAAGGGCAGCCAGGCCGCCAATCAGCGCATTCATGAACAATCCATGATTAATAGACTTATTGCCAAATATTCATACTTTCGCTCATTTTTAGAACCCTGTAAATTTTCCTGTAGCATCCTTTTTATAGTCAAACAGTTTTATGTTGATTGCCCTTCCAGCAAGGAATACTGTAGTGGCCTGAGCACATGGCGAACTATCCAAAAACTGTTTGACTATATCCCCCGCTTCTTTTGGTTATTTCCTATTTCTCTACGGCTCCCTGCCGCCATACCCAGTCTTCGATATCGTTCCCGGGTTGGTATTCCGTCACCAGTTCACGCAGCAACGCCCGCACCGCCGGATAGTCAAAATCATGGGCGGCGGCATCCAGCCGGTTCAATCCCTCCTGAATCACCGGCCACGGTGGGTGGCCTTCACGGGCGCGGCGAATCATGGGATGTTCGGCAGGCGCATCATCCGCGCCAATTAACAGTTCTTCGCGCAACTTTTCACCGCTACGCAGACCGGTAAATTGAATCTCGATATCCCCCTCTGGATGCGCTTCATCACGCACCGTGAGACCGGATAACTGGATCATCCTTCGAGCCAGTTCCAGAATGCGCACCGGTTCGCCCATGTCCAATAGAAATAGATCGCCGCCCTGCGCTAGGGCGCTGGCCTGGATGACCAGTTGCGCCGCTTCGGGGATGGTCATGAAGTAGCGATCCACCTCGGGATGGGTCACCGTCACCGGCCCGCCTCGGCGAATCTGCTCCCGAAACAACGGCGCTACCGAACCGGAAGAGTCGAGGACATTACCGAAGCGCACCATGCATAACCGGGTGACGTGGTTCTCTCCGGCTAAGCCCTGCAGGATCATTTCGGCCAGGCGTTTGGTGGCGCCCATGACATTCGTAGGCCGCACCGCCTTGTCGCTGGACACCAGCACGAAGGTTTCAACCTTGGCCGCAATCGCGGCTTCAGCAGCATGCCAGGCGCCAAACACATTGTTACGTACCCCCTCGATTGGGTTGCGCTCAACGATCGGCACATGCTTATAGGCAGCGGCGTGGTAAACCGTTTCCACGCCAAAGCGCTCCATCGCCACTTCCAAGCGGCGGCGGTGAACCACCGAACCCAGTAATGGAACTAGCTTAACACCCTCCTTTTTTCCAGAGGAAGAGGAATCAGACGTGAGGGCCATATTAACCAGCATCCCCCGCAATTCCTGCTCGATCACGTACAACGCATATTCCGAGCGTTCAAATAGCACCAGTTGACGCGGGCGCAGTAGCAGAATCTGCCGACACAATTCCGCGCCAATAGATCCGCCCGCGCCAGTCACCATCACCGTTTTACCCGTAACTCGCGCCTGCAAAAGCTCAGGGTTCGGTTGGACCGAATCGCGGCCTAGGATATCTTCGACTTCAATTTCGCGGAGTTCGTCGATGCGGCGCGCGCCGCTGGTCAATTCCGCCAGCGTGGGCAACGCCAAAACCTTGACCGGAAAATTGGCCAATGAATCCAGCACCTGTTGCCGTCGCCGGTGCGAGACCGAAGGCAGCGCCAACAAAATCAGTCCGGCCTGATGACGTACGATCAGGCGCGGCAACTTGAACGGCGCTCGCACCTTAAGACCCAGTACGACGCCACCCCACAACTGGGGGTTATCGTCCACGAATACAACCGGTTCGAACTCGCTGCTATAGCGCAGGGCTTGCGCCAGTTGCGCGCCAGCTTCGCCGGCTCCATAGATGATGACTGGCGTTCGCGGCGCGCTTAACCGGAATCGTCGACGGAGATAGCGGCGCAACAGTAATCGACCGCCGCCGATTAGCGCAATCAGCACCAGCCAGGCAATCAGCCATGACGAGCGCGGTACGATGCCCTGGCGCATGAAGACCCACACAGCTATCATTAACAGGAGACCAGCGCTTGCGCCGAAGACAATGGTGTGCAGCAGACTCTCATCGGCGTAACGCAGGATCGGGCGATACAAACCGATCGCTGCAAAGGTTGGAATGAGAATGATGACCGCTAATGGAAACAGCCAAATCACGTCCTGCAACAGTCCCGGCCACCACTCCCCGAGGCGAATGGCGAACGAAGCCCAGACCGCGATCAGCACCGCCACGGTATCGCTGCACATCAGCAGTACGCGGCGAAAAGCGGTAGGAAGATTTAAACAGTTGAGCGTCACGAAGTCAGCGCTTTTTATGGGTTATTTGAAGCAAATATCACAATCACACGACTTCGATCAACTCACGCATCACCGTAGTCGCGTAGGCGCCAGCCGGTAGGCGGAACGCGAAAGCCGCGATGCCCGGCTCGGGAAACTCCAACAGCGCATCTTGCGGGATCAGCCGCAACGCCCGCCGCTCCTGTTTCAGTCCAGCCGCCGCCAGCCCATCGCGAAAAAGATGCCGCATTGCCGCAATGCCCTCTTCCAATTCCCGAATTACACCGCTGCTGGACAAGTCACCTGCGCCCCACAAGGGTCCGGTCGGATGCAGATCGAACTCAGCAATCCGTTGACGCAGGGTTTCATCCACATCATGGGCGACAAAGATGCTATGACTGCCCGCCAGCATCAACACCTCGCCCGGCAATGCCTGATTCCAGGTTTCCGAAATAACCCGCTGGGCCAGAACAGCATTAAAAAGCGCCGAACGCGCAGCAGACAGATACAAACTTCGTTGATGGCGATCACGCACCTTGGCCTGGCCGCTGAACATCGCCTCGGCGCGCTCCAGATTGCCTGCCTCCCGTCCAAACCGCTGCTCGCCAAAATAGTTAGGAACGCCAACGGCGATGATGCGTTGCCACCGATCCGCTAATTCAACCGGATCGCCATCCAAGTCGCGAATTACGATGCGAAAAGCGTTGCCGCTTAATGTCCCGCGCCGCAGTTTGCGGGAATGACGAACCGCTTGCAACACGGTGAAATCCGGCTGTGGATCGGCATTCCAGTCGAGATCAGCCTTACCAGGCAGATGCACCGAGAACCATTGTTCAGTGACCGCGTGGCGATCCTTGAGACCGGCATAACTCACCGCGCCCGGCGGAACTTTCGCGCGCGCCGCCAATTGTTTGGCGACCCAATCGGTATTCGCGCCGTGCTTGCGCACCCACAACCAGACATGTTCGCCAGCGCCATCGAGCGGAAAATCCAGTTCTTCGCGAACCTGAAAATCCTCGAGAAGGGTCCGCATACGCCCTTTCGCAGCAGGTTGACCGTGGGCAAAAGGCAGGGAATCGATCAACATGACTGATGTCATTCAGGAACTCCGTGTTAGACTTCAAGAGTTATTAGCATTTTTCTGGAGAGAGCCATGTCCTGTCCCGCCCCTCATGTTGCTTTCACCTATGACGATTACCTGGAATGGGAGAAACGCCAGATCGAACGCCATGAATATATTCGCGGCGAAGTATTCGCTATGGCTAGAACAAGCGATCGGCATAACGACATCTCGCTCAATTTGGCCACCCTGCTCCGCCAACACCTGCGCGGCACGCCGTGCCGGGTCTATATGGCGGATGTCAAGGTCCGCGTGGAAAAAGCGGACTGCGGCTTTTATCCCGACCTGCAAGTGACCTGCGCTGAAAGTGATCATGCCGACCGCTACGTCAAACGTTCGCCGATTCTGATCGTGGAGGTGCTTTCGGAATCAACCGCCGCGTTTGACCTGGGAGATAAGTTTGCTTTCTATCAACAATTGGAAAGCCTGCGAGAATATGTGTTGGTTGACCAAGAGCGCATGCGGGTTCAGGTTTACCGTCGGCAGGATGGACAATGGTGGGTGGACAACATTGGCCCGGGCGGACAGCTTCGTCTGGACAGCATCGAGCTTGAATGTCCGCTGGAGACCCTTTATGAAGACCTCAGCGAACCCCTTAAGACTTAAAATGCGAATTAAGAGCTAACTAATATCCTTAAATATAAATATGTTACGTTACTCATCGAATTGCTGACGAAAATCCAGAAATCGGGTTTTCAACGAGTTGAGGATGAAGCTCTTAATTCGCATTAAAGCTCAAAACTTTCATACCAACAACGCCACCGCATGAACGGCAATGCCCTCACTGCGTCCAATATATCCCAATTTTTCGGTCGTGGTGGCCTTCACATTAACCCGATCCGCAGTAATACCCAGATCAGCGGCAAGCGGCCCACGCATCGCGGGAATGTAAGGGGCCATGCGCGGCGCTTGGGCGATGATCGTAGCGTCGACATTGCTCACCATAAGCCGCCGTTCCTCAAGTAACCCTGCCACTCGCCGCAACAACAAGCGACTATCGATATTGCGGAATTCTGGATCATGGTCGGGAAAATGCCGGCCAATATCGCCTAATCCTGCGGCCCCGAGCAAGGCGTCGCAAAGCGCGTGCAACAATACATCGCCATCGGAATGGGCAATCAAGCCGTGCGTATGCGGGATGCGAACGCCGCCCAAGGTAATAAATTCGCCCGGGCCAAAAGCGTGAACGTCAAAACCGTGTCCGATGCGCATGTCGTTAACCTTCCTGGGGTGAGGCAGTGAAACGGCGCGTCAAGTAAAATTCGGCCAGCGCCAGATCTTCTGGCCGAGTAATTTTCACATTATCCGCTCGCCCCTCAACCAGACGCGGTGCAAAGCCCGCCGCTTCCATCGCCGCTGCTTCGTCAGTCACTAACCACCCGGCTTCCAGCGTCGCCCGCAAGGCATCGCGCAACATTCCCAGCCGAAACATTTGCGGCGTCAGCGCATGCCAAAGCCGGGAACGATCCACGGTCGCTGTGACCCGCCCAGCATTGTCGACTTCCTTTAATGTGTCCCACGCCGGAACCGCCAGCAATCCGCCAACGGGATCATCCGCCAGTTCAACCAGCAACCGGTCAAGATCGCTGGTGGTCAAACAGGGACGGGCGGCATCGTGAACCAGCACCCAGTCGTCAGGATGCGCGCATTCCTGAAGCGCCTCCAACCCATTCAGCACCGAATGGCAACGTTCAGCGCCGCCGGCGACCACGTGCAGCGGCTTATCCATCGCTATGTGGGCAGCCACTTCGGGCCACCATTCATCTCCTGGACTAATCGCGACGACCAGGCCAACAACGGGCGGATAACTCAGCAAAGCGTCCAGAGCATGAGCGATGACCGGACGGCCCACCAGTGGCAAATACTGCTTGGGAATCGTTGCTCCCATCCGTTTACCCGCGCCAGCGGCTGGCGTCATCGCCCAATAACGCGGCGCACTCATCGCGATCTCACCGGCGGCTTACGGGAGGAAGCAACAGGTTTGGCCGACCTCGATTCGACCGGTTTAGGTAATGGTTCCTCAAGAATGCGATAGAAGGTTTCGTCCGGTCGAATCATGCCCATTTCAGTGCGCGCGCGCTCTTCAATCGCCATCAATCCATTTTTCAGGTCGACGACATCCGCTTCCAGGGCGCGATTGCGTTCATCCATTGCCGCGTTTTCCTCGATTTGCGCCTCTACCGTGATGCGTAAGGCCAGCGTTTGCCGCACTCCATCCTCGGCGAGCCATAGCAAATACTGGAGAAAAACCAGTACGGCAATCAGCGCTGCGATCAGAATCTGGGGTTTCAAGCCTTGTTCGGTAGGATGAGCCATGACGGCGGGCGGTGATAAAAACAACCCGCGCCTCCCCTTCGCCTCTGCGATAAAAACAGCAGGAAAGGAAGGCGCGGTTGAGAAGCAATTGACAACCCGTTTCCACAAGAACCCTCTCCCTTCAAGAGATAGAGAGGGTCAGGATGCGGGAGTAACGGCGCGCTTCGCTTAGTTGCGGAACACGTTAAAGGCTTTCTTGCCCGGATAGACCGCGGCTGAACCCAGCTCCTCCTCGATGACCAGCAACCGGTTGTACTTGGCGATGCGGTCGGAGCGGCTCAACGAACCGGTCTTGATCTGGCTGGCGGCAGTGGCGACGGCCAGATCGGCGATCGTGGTGTCCTCGGTTTCGCCGGAACGATGCGAAGAGATCGAGGTGTAGCCGGCGTCGGCCGCCATCTTGATCGCCGCCAAGGTCTCGGTCAGGGTGCCGATCTGGTTGACCTTGATCAGGATCGAATTGGCGATGCCTTCGTCGATGCCGCGCTTGAGGATCGAGGTGTTGGTCACGAACAGATCGTCGCCCACCAGTTGCACCTTCTTGCCTAGAACCTGGGTCAGATAAGCCCAGCCCGTCCAGTCGCTCTCATCCAGACCATCTTCAATAGAGACGATGGGATAACGGCTGACCCAGTCGGCCAACTTGTCGGCGAATTCATTGGAAGTGAAGGACTTGCCTTCCGCTTCCAGCACATACTTGCCGTCCTTGTAAAACTCAGAGCTGGCGCAATCCAGCGCGATGTATAGGTCCTTGCCTGGGGTGTAGCCCGCTTTGCTGATGGCTTCCATGACCACGTCCAGCGCCGCTTCATTGGACGACAGGTTGGGCGCAAAACCGCCTTCATCGCCGACCGCAGTGTTCATACCTTGCTTTTTCAGCACGGCCTTCAGCGCATGGAACACCTCTGCGCCCCAGCGCAACGCTTCGCGGAAGCTGGGCGCGCCGACCGGCATGATCATGAATTCCTGCATGTCGACGCTATTGTCGGCATGAGCGCCGCCGTTCAGAATGTTCATCATCGGCACCGGCAAATGATACGGGCCAGTAGGATTCAGGTACTTGTACAGCGGCACACCCTTTTCGGCGGCGGAAGCATGAGCAGCGGCCATCGACACGCCAAGCAGCGCGTTAGCGCCGAGGCGGCTCTTGGTGGGGGTGCCATCCAGGTCAATCATCCGCTGGTCAATCGCCGCTTGATTATCCACCGCTTCCACGCCGAGTAGCGCATCGCGCAGCTCACCATTGACATTAGCGACCGCTTTCAGCACACCCTTGCCCAAATAGCGGCTCTTGTCGCCATCGCGCAGTTCCAGCGCCTCACGGCTGCCGGTGGACGCGCCGGAAGGAACGCCCGCCACACCCTTGGCTCCGGATTCCAGGATCACGTCCACGCTGACGGTGGGATTACCGCGCGAGTCCATGATTTCACGGCCGCGGATCTCTTTGATTTTCGACATTCTTCAAACTCCTCTGGATATTACGCTCGTGGGGATAAAACCATCATCGATCATTATTCTAGCCCGGTTTCCAGGAAACCGTGCTGTTTAACCAGGGTATCCAGCGCCTGCAAGGTAACCAACAGGGCTTCGATGCGATCCAGCGGCCAGGCGTTGGGGCCATCGCTTAGCGCCTGGTCGGGATCAGGATGCGTTTCCATGAACAGTCCGGCGATGCCGACCGCTACGGCGGCCCGCGCCAGCACCGGTACAAATTCCCGTTGCCCACCGGAAGCGTTGCCCTGACCACCGGGTAATTGCACCGAATGGGTGGCGTCGAACACGACCGGACAGCCGGTGGCGCGCATCACCATCAGGGCGCGCATATCGGACACCAGATTATTGTAGCCAAAGCAAGCGCCGCGTTCGCACACCATCAGGTGATCATTGCCGGCCATGCGCGCCTTGACCACAACATTCCGCAGGTCCCAGGGGGCTAGAAATTGACCTTTCTTGATATTGACCGGTTTGCCCTGACGGGCGACATTCTGGATGAAATCGGTTTGCCGGCATAGAAAAGCCGGGGTTTGCAACACGTCCGCTACTGCCGCGACTTCTTCCAGCGGCGTGTATTCATGAACGTCGGTCAGCACCGGCACATCAATCTGCGTTTTGACCTTCTCCAGGATTTTTAACCCTTCTTCCAGGCCAAGGCCGCGATAGCTTTGATGCGAAGAGCGATTGGCTTTGTCAAATGACGACTTATAGATGAAGGGGATGCCCAGTCGCCCGGTGATCTCTTTGAGTTGGCCGGCGGTGTCCAGGGCCAGTTGTTCCGACTCAATCACACAGGGGCCGGCGATCAGGAACAGGGGCCGATCCAGACCAACCTCGAAGCCACAGAGTTTCATCATGGCGCGCTCGCCTCCTGCCGACGTTGTTGGCGCTGCCGGATCGCTGCCTCCATGAATCCCCGGAACAATGGATGACCGGTGCGTGGCGTTGAGGTAAATTCCGGATGGAACTGGCAGCCGAAGAACCAGGGATGATCCGGTAATTCAATCGTCTCCACCAACCGGTCATCCAGCGAATGACCAGACAGCGCCAGTCCGGCGGCGTGCAGCGACTCCCGGTAGCGGTTGTTGAATTCGTAGCGGTGGCGGTGACGTTCCGTAATCACCTCCTTGCCATAGGCGGCGTGAACCAGCGAACCGGGCGTCAGGTGACAAGGTTGCGCGCCGAGCCGCATGGTGCCCCCCAGATCGCCGCCTTCCTGGCGTTGCTGGAGAATGCCGGTCTCGTCGGTCCATTCAGTAATGAGGGCAATGACCGGATGCGGCGTGTCCTTGCGAAATTCAGTGCTGTGCGCGCCTTCCAGTCCGGCGACGTGGCGCGCGAATTCGATGACCGCGACTTGCATGCCCAGGCAAATGCCTAGATAGGGAATCCGCCGCTCGCGGGCGAAACGGACGGCGGCGATTTTGCCTTCGATGCCGCGTTCGCCAAAGCCGCCCGGCACCAGAATAGCGTCCATACGCTCCAGGGCGACGGGACCTTCCCGTTCAATGCGCTCGGAATCCAGATAGTGAATGTTGACCCGAGTCTGGGTATGGATGCCCGCGTGCAACAACGCTTCGTTCAGAGATTTATAAGCATCGGTCAGATCAACGTATTTGCCGACCATGGCGATGTCCACCGCGCCTATGGCGGTTTCAATCGCGTTGACCACACGCTCCCAGTCGGTCAAACGGGCCGGGGGTAGGTCGTCCAATCGCAGTTTACGAGCGACGATGTCATCCAGGCCCTGGGCGTGCAACAGCAGGGGAATGCGATAAATGGTATCTGCGTCGGGGACGCTAATCACCGCCCTGGGTTCGATGTTAGTGAACAGAGCAATTTTGCGGCGCTCCTCGGGGGGGATTTCCCGATCCGAGCGACAGAGCAACATGTCCGGCTGGATGCCGATGGAGCGCAATTCCTTGGCGGAATGCTGGGTCGGTTTAGTCTTGAGTTCGCCGGAAGATTTGATGAATGGTACCAGGGTCAGATGAATGAACAACGAGCGCTCGCGGCCTAGTTCCAGGCCCAGTTGACGAATCGCTTCCAGAAAGGGCAGGGATTCGATGTCGCCGACCGTGCCGCCGATCTCAATCAGAGCGATGTCGGCCTCGCCAGCGCCGAGACGGATACAGCGCTTGATTTCGTCGGTAATGTGGGGAATGACTTGCACCGTGCCGCCCAGGTAGTCGCCGCGCCGCTCCTTGCGAATCACGTTTTCGTAGATGCGCCCGGTGGTGAAGTTGTTACGCCGGGTGGCGGTCATGCAGACGAAGCGTTCGTAGTGACCCAGGTCAAGATCGGTTTCCGCGCCGTCGTGGGTCACAAAAACCTCGCCGTGTTGGAACGGACTCATGGTGCCGGGATCGACGTTGATGTAAGGGTCAAGCTTGACCAGGGTGACCTTGAGGCCCCGGGCTTCCAGAACAGCCGCCAGCGAGGCGGCGGCAATGCCTTTGCCCAGCGAAGAGACGACACCGCCAGTGATGAAGATAAATCGGGTCATGCGAACTGAGGGGGGTTGCAAAAAGACGCTACAAGATAGCAGACCCGGCAACTGATAGCGACATGCTTTACCACCTTGAGAGGGTAATATCGGTTCTCGATAAGTTTTGAATCCTGGATTCCCTCCTTTAGCTAAAGAGGGATGAGGGGGATGTGGATTGAATAACTCGATAGTGCGAGAACTTTCGTCAGTCCACCGCGCGCACGGCGGCGCACACCCGCAAAGCCTGAACCGTATCGCGCACGTCGTGGACGCGCACGATACGCGCCCCCTGCCAGGCCGCGATCACCGCCGCCGCCAAGCTGCCCGCCAACCGTTCGTTCACCGGTGCATCCAGCAACAGGCCAATCATGCTCTTCCGCGACAAGCCCACCATCACCCCGGCGGCAAGACCGGTAAACCGGTTCAAATGCCGCAGCAACGCCAGATTGTGCTCCAGGGTCTTGCCGAAACCGAAACCTGGATCTACCAGAATCCGCTCACGCGGAATGCCCGCTCCTTCGCAAGCGCCCACCCGCTCAGCCAGAAACGCCCACACCTCCGCCAACACATCGGCGTAATGAGGTTTCTGCTGCATGGTTGCGGGATTTCCCTGTAGATGCATCAGACACACCGGAAGACCACTGGCTGCCGCCGCCTCCAATGCGCCAGGCAATTGCAAAGCGCGCACATCATTGATTAGGCCCGCCCCGGCCCGAATCGCCTCGCGTATCACCTCGGGTTTGCTGGTATCCACCGAGACCGGAATCGGCAACTCTCGCGTCAACCGTTCCACCACCGGCAAAACCCGATCCAGCTCCTCCTGAGTCGCCACTGGCGGCGCACCGGGCCGGGTGGATTCGCCGCCAACATCAATAATAGCCGCGCCTTCCGCCACCATGATTTCAGCGCGGCGCAAGGCATCGTCGAGGTTAAGGTAACGCCCGCCATCGGAAAGCGAGTCGGGGGTGACATTTAACACCCCCATGACCACTGGTTGACGTAAATCCAGTTTCTTTCCCGCACAGTCCATCAACATTGCAACCGCTCCTCAAAACAAAACCCCTCTTCCGCAGGGAAAGAGGGGTTGCCGTCACTCATTTCCGGTGGAAGAGGGGTTAAGAGTAAGGCCGATTAATGCTGCTCAGCCGGCCCGCCAATCGGCTTTTCACCCCGCCGATCCTTGTCCAGATCGATGGTCGTTCCGGTAGGCGGTTCGTCATCAGCATTAACATCCGCCGGTTCACGCGGCGGCCGGCCTGCCATAATGTCGTCGATCTGATCGGAATCAATGGTCTCGTACTTCATTAAAGCCTCGGCCATCTGGTGCAGCTTGTCGAGATTATCTCGTAGCAACTGCTCGGCGCGCCGGTAATTCTGATCAATGATCGAACGAATTTCCTCATCAATGACATGAGCGGTTTCATCCGAGACATTCTTATGCCGGGTCACGCTGCGCCCCAGGAACACTTCGCCGTCATCCTCGCTATAGGTCAATGGTCCCAACCGGTCGGACAGACCCCACTTGGTCACCATATTACGGGCAATATCAGTCGCCCGTTCAATGTCGTTCTGCGCGCCCGTGGTCACCATGTCCGCGCCGAAAATCAGCGATTCGGCAATGCGTCCGCCAAACAGGCTGGAAATCTGACTCTCCAAGCGCTGCTTGCTGAAGCTGTAGCGATCGCCTTCAGGCAGGAACATGGTCACGCCCAGCGCCCGGCCACGCGGGATGATGCTGACCTTGTAAACCGGGTCATGGGACGGCACCAAGCGACCGACAATCGCATGACCGCCCTCATGGTAAGCCGTCAGCTTCTTCTCCTCTTCGCTCATCACCATCGACTTGCGCTCGGAACCCATCATAATCTTGTCCTTGGCTTTCTCGAAGTCCTCCATGTCGACATCGCGCTTGTTGCCACGAGCAGCGAACAGGGCCGCCTCATTCACCAGATTCGCCAGATCAGCGCCGGAAAACCCGGGTGTACCACGCGCAATCACCGAGGGCTTGACATTGGTGGATAGCGGCACCTTGCGCATGTGAACCTTGAGAATCTGCTCACGGCCCCGCACATCCGGCAATGGCACTACGACCTGTCGGTCAAAGCGGCCCGGCCGCAATAATGCTGGATCGAGTACATCGGGGCGGTTGGTCGCGGCGATGACGATAATACCCTCGTTACCCTCAAAGCCGTCCATCTCCACCAGCAATTGGTTCAACGTCTGTTCGCGCTCGTCGTGACCACCGCCCAGGCCCGCGCCGCGATGACGACCAACCGCGTCGATTTCATCAATAAAAATGATGCAGGGCGCGTGCTTCTTAGCCTGCTCAAACATGTCGCGCACCCGCGAGGCGCCGACGCCGACGAACATTTCCACAAAATCCGAACCGGAGATCGAGAAGAACGGCACCTTGGCCTCGCCGGCGATGGCCTTGGCCAGTAAGGTCTTGCCGGTGCCTGGCGAACCCACCATCAATACCCCGCGCGGGATCTTGCCGCCGAGTTTCTGGAACTTGCCGGGATCGCGCAGGAATTCGACCAGTTCGGCGACTTCTTCCTTAGCCTCATCTACGCCGGCTACATCGGAGAAGGTGATCTTGATCTGATCTTCGCTCATCATGCGCGCCCGCGATTTGCCAAAAGACATCGCCCCCCGGCCCGCGCCGCCGCCCTGCATTTGCCGCAAGAAGAACACCCAGATGCCGATGAGCAACAGCATCGGGAACCATGAAATGAAGATCTGCATCAACAGCCCCTGCTTTTCAGGCGGCTGACCCTCGATATCGACGCCATGATTGAGTAATTCGCCAATCATCGCGCTATTGTCTGTTTCTGGACTATAGGTTGTGAAGCGTTCGCCGCCGCTAGTGCGGCCCATGATGGCGCGGCCATCAATGCTCACCTGAGCGATGCGTCCCTGTTTGGCTTCCTGCAGGAACTGGGAATAGGACATTTGCGCGGAAGGCGCCACCTTGGGACCGAAGCTATTGAATACCGACATCAGCACCACGGCGATGACTACCCACAAAAGAATATTTTTAACCATGTCGTTCAAGACGGACACCTCGGCAAACCAGGACGGGATAACGAATGCAATTGGGAGCTACTTGGGAATGAATCACGGATTTTCCAGAGTAATTACTGCAAAGACTTCAAAAAAAGAGCGATTTTTTAGACCGACTCACCCGCGATAGTTCCGGGCCAGTAGGTACTGCTCAGCGCTGCGCGCGCGTGAAGCCGGGGGTTTGCGGGGCGCGACCGTCGTAAAAGCGGCACGTAATTCCTTCAAAAATTGATCGAAACCTTCACCTTGAAAGGCTTTTACCAACAGATCGCCGCCGGGGCGCAGGCATTGCTGGGCAAAATCCAGGGCCAGTTCCGCCAGATACATCCCGCGCGGCTGATCGACCGCTTTCAGGCCGCTGGCATTCGGCGCCATGTCGGATAACAGCAGATCCACCGGCCGGCCCGCCAGAATCACTAATAGACGCTCCAGCACCTCGGCTTCACGGAAATCCCCTTCAAGAAATTCGACGCCGGGTAAGGATTCCATCGGCAGGATGTCCAGAGCGATCACGATGCCCCGCTCCCCCACCTGACGCACCGCCAGCTGCGACCAGCCGCCCGGCGCCGCGCCTAAATCGACCACGGTCATGCCAGGCTGCAGCAGCCGATCTTTTTCATGAATTTCCAGCAGTTTATATACTGCGCGAGAGCGATAGCCCTCCCGTTGCGCGCGCTTGACATATTCGTCGGTGAAGTGTTCCCGCAACCAGCGGGCGCTGCTTTTACTGCGCGGCATTCGGGGATTGCTCGCGTTTCTGAGTCACTTTAGCGATGACCCGTCGCGTGCGGACGATGATCCAGATCATGCCTAACACGCCATAACTCAGCAACAGCAGCAACTGCAATGGGATACTGTCCAGCGCCCGTCCCTGCACCAGCAACACCACCAAACCCACGACCAGGATCACGCCCAAGTCGAGCTTTACTTCATTCAATGGACTCGGCGCTACCGCGAAGCCCTTGCGGGCGGGTACACTATCCGCCTCTTTTATCCTGTCGGGTTCCCTACTCATGCTCACCTTGACCCTATCGCAAAAACGCCACCTTAAAGCGCTGGCTCATCATCGCAAACCTGTAGTGATCATTGGCAACAACGGCGTCACTCCGGGAGTCAGCCAGGAAATTGATCAGGCGCTCAGTCACCATGAACTGATCAAGGTGCGGGTGAACGCCGAGGATCGCGATGCGCGCGAACGGATGATTGAAGCACTCTGCGCCGAGTCCGACGCAACGCTGGTGCAACGAATCGGGCATGTCGCCATTCTATTTCGCCGCAATCCCGATGCGCCGCACGTTGAATGGCCAGTTTAAATGGTGCTGGTGGGGGGACTCGAACCCCCAAGCCCGGCAAGGGCGCAAGATTTTAAGTCTTATTCCGGTTTTCATAACGCCATTGATTAATAACATCTTTATTTCTTTATCCGCTGATCATGGGGCAGAAATGGGACATTTACCCAAGAGCATCAGCAACACTCTACAGCAATTCATATCGGCTTTGAAATCGACAAATTTATTCATGTTGCACTGCGTCAAGTCCCAAAATTGCCCCATTAGCAAAGGTTTCTATCGAAAAGTATTTAATAAATATAGATAATTATCGCATACGCATAGGATTAATAATCTTGTGTTGCTGATGATCGCCGATTTTGGTAGGTTATCGCTCCTGATTCCCCACAAGAGCCTACTGCTATGGCGACTATCGAAAAGCGCCGATCCGCCGACGGCGACCCCCACTACCGCGTCAAGGTGCGCTTGAAAGGCCATCCACCCCAGACGGCGACCTTCACCAGTCGCAGCGATGCCAACAAGTGGGCGGCGAAGGTTGAAACCGAGTTGCGGGAACATCGCCATTTTCCCGTCGCGGTCGCACAACGGCATACCGTCAACGAGTTGATTGAACGCTACTGCAAACACCACCTGGCCCATAAGAAAGTTGCGGACCAGCAAGCCCGGCAACTGCATTGGTGGCAACAGCGCATGGGCCACCTGAGCCTGGCCGACATCACCCCGGCTCTGATCATTCAGCAACGGGAAGCCTTAACCGAATCCAGCGCCGGCACGCGCCCGCGTTCTCCAGCGACCGTCAATCGCTACCTGGCCGCCCTCTCCCATGTCTTCACCATTGCGGTTAAAGAATATGAATGGTTGGACCGCAATCCGCTGTTACTGGTCAGCCGTGGCAAGGAGTCCAAAGGCCGCGTGCGCTTTCTCAGTGACTCCGAACGTAACCGCCTGCTGGCCGCCTGTCAGGCCAGTAGCAACCCCGATCTTTACCTGGCCGTGCTCTTGTCATTGGCGACCGGCGCGCGCCGTATGGAAATTCTGGGGTTGCGCTGGCCGCAGGTCGACCTGGTTCGTAAAACCGTCACCTTGCTGGAAACCAAAAATGGGGAGCGCCGCGCCTTGCCCTTGGGGGAACAGCCACTCGATCTGTTGCGCGACCGAGCCAAGATTCGGCGCATTGATTCCGACCTGGTCTTTCCTGGCCGCTATCCGAATCAGCCCGCACAATTCCGCCATGCCTGGGCGACCGCACTGGAGGCGGCCCAGATTCAGGATTTCCATTGGCATGATTTACGACATTCCGCCGCCAGCTACCTGGCCATGAGCGGCGCAACTCTCCAAGAAATCGCCGCCATCCTGGGCCATAAAACCCTCGCGATGGTGAAACGCTATACCCACCTGTCGGAACCGCATACCGCCAGCGTGGTAAACCGCATGAACGCCAAGATTTTCGGCGAATAGCCCCAGAAACAAAAATGCCGGAACCCTCGGGCAAGGATTCCGGCGTACTCATCAGGACAAAAAGATGGAAGCGAATAGGATAACCGATTTTTTTGTATGGGACCTACGGAGAATATTTACCGCACACGAAGTTGCTTATTTGTGGTTTGGTCTTCAACCCAATTACGGTAATGATCATCCCGGCAATATAACTAGCTTTGTGCTTGCCTTAAGTGAAACTCAATTACGCAGTGAATTACTTTTAACTGGCGACACTGGACGCCGTTACTATACGGACAGCCACGGCAAGCGAATGGAAGCTTGGGTTCAAGAAAGCCCAGACTATGAACGCGCGTCTTTACGAAGTTGGGCGGAAAGGATAGGACAAAAGCCACTGTTTCTATTTCCTGAATACCGGGAACCCCTGCCTCTTGATAACGCTGCTATCGTTTCATGTGGTAATGAAGACATCCCGCCCAGAGCCAAATCAACCCTGCTTAAAATGTTGGATGCTGCGTTATCACAGCAATATGGACAAGACTGGTTAGATGGTGATGTTGAAACTCTCGCATACAAATGGATGAAAGATTTAGAGCTTGAAGGCATTCCTATCCCTGCGGAAAAGCGCGCAATAAATAAATGGTTAGCTGAGATAAAAACTCGTCGCAAATAGCCGTCAATTGACCAATTGGTCAATTGGTTCCAATTGGTTCCAATCGGTAAGACATCCCCGCAACACCCCGTCATGATTGGCCGCACAAACCACGAGCAAGAGGCCAATCAAAATCATGAACCATCCGCAACCGCGAGTCCTGCTATCTGTCAAGCAGTTTTCCGAACGACACCCCGCATTCAGCCAAGCCAGTATCCGGCATCTGATTCATTGCAGCGATGAACGCGACCGCAGTAAGGGCAAGCTGCCCGGCAATGGCTTAAAAGAAGTCGGCGCTCTTCTCAAAGTAGGTCGGCGAATCGTTATCGACGAAGGCCGATTTTTCACCTGGCTTGATCAGCGCAACGGCGTACAGCAAGGGGAGGCTCGCCTCTGATGCCCCGCGCTCGCTTTGACCGCAGGATGAACCCCGCCGACCGCGCCGCCCTGAACGCGGAAATCCGCCGCCGTGGCTATGGCGACCTTCAAGGGTTGTGCGCTTGGCTGGCAGAACGTGGCGTCACCATCGGCAAATCCATGATGAGTCATTACGTGATCCAGTTGCGCCGTATGGATGAAATGCAGGTGCCTGCTCATTTCAGCCCGGAAGCCCAAGCTGCCCTTACCGACTTTGCGCAGTTGGTTCTGAACGCCAAGGCCGGATGGGACCGGCTGATCAAGACGCTGCAACTTCCGACGCCATGAAACGCCGCCAGATTGACGCCATCGCCGCCGACCTCTTGAGTGGCGAACCGGTTGATGCTGTGACCGCCGCCTCGCGTCATTCGATCTGGCGCTTAAGTAGCCTCATTCACCGCCTGCGCGCCCGAGGCTGGCCGATTACTGCGAGTCAGGATCATGGAACCGGACTTGCCCGTTATGCCCTACCGGAAGGATGGAAACCCCCATGCTGACCTTTGCCTTCAACGCCGCCCTGCCCGCGACGGCTAGCGCCAGCGCCGCGCCGACGTGGATTCAATTGCTCCCCGATGCCACAGATATCACCGGCTATGACGGGCGGCGCTGGCTCAATGACATGCCCCATGCCGTGGTGAACCAGACGCGGACACCCCTCGTTGTCGATTTTGAGCACGCCAGCGAACACCGCGCCCCGCAAGGTCTGGACGCGCCCGCCGCCGGCTGGGTTACCCGCTTGGAAGTGCGTGGCGGCGTTTCGGTCTGGGGTCAAATCGACTGGACAGAACGCGCTCGGCAGCAGATTACCGCGAAGGAATACCGCTACTTATCGCCCGTCTTCCAATACGAAAAGGGCAGCCAGCGCATTGTCCGGCTGACCAGCGCCGGCCTGACCAACCAACCGAATCTTGATTTGAAAGCCCTTAACCAAAAAGGAAATCCCACGATGTCGCTCTTCCCCGCTGTCGCTGAGGAATTCACCATTCCCGTGAAATTGAATAAAGAGGATCAAGCTTTTATTGACGAAACATTGAAGCACTTAGGCATTAATCTCAAACAGGCGTATGAGCGACTACTCCAAAAAAAGGCCGCTGAAAAGGCCGCCAAGCGCCAGCTAAACGAAAGCTTCGCCGACGCCTTTGCCAAGGGGTTAGAACAGGTCAAGGAAGCCTATTGGCCCCCCGCCGACCGCAGCGCCGCCAATCGCGCAACCGCCAGCGCTGACCCTGATCCGCTCGCCCGCTTTGCCCCGCAGCATCGCGCCCAGATTGAGCGCGACCGCGCCGACAACCCGCACCTGTCGATTGAGCAGGCTGTTGAACGATTCTTGATCACCCAGCGCGCCCAAAGCGCCCTCGCCCTGTCTCGGGAAAAGGGCCTGAGCTATGGGCAAGCCTGGCAGCAATTGGAAACCGCCGCGTTCTACGCCGCCGACTAACCCTTCCCCCGCCCCCCAACGAAGAGATTTCAGACATGAAAACGACCGCCGCTCTCACCGCCGTTTTGGACGTGCTGAACCGTCAACAGGAACATGGCCAAGCGCTGGCCAAGCTGGACGCCGCGATGGCCGTCCAGCAGCAAATCATTGATGGTGCCGCCGTAGATCATGCCGCCGTGGACCAACTGCAACGCCAGTTGGAAGACGCCCTCGCCCAGACTGCCGCCGGCGAAACGCCCGCCGCCAAGCCCGAGGTGCTGGCGGAACAACTCCGCAAAGCCCGCACGGATTGGGAAAAGGCCCAGGCCGACGCCACCGTCCAGAGCGACCTGGCCCGGCAGACCCTGGCCGGATTAGCGCGCCGCCGGGAGGCTTTAAGCGGCCAGGTGATGGATCATGCGCTGAACGATGCTCTCAAGGCATTCATTCTCAGCGAACAGGATGAAGCCGGGCGCGCCTATATCGCCGCCAGCGATGCCCTGGTCAACGCCTATGCCAAGATTCAGGCGCTGCAGGCGATGGCGATCCGGCATAGCCCGGCGCTGCATCGCTCCGGCCCGCCGCCGTTCCTGCATGAACTGGACTTGATCAAGCGTCCGCAGAACATGGCCCTGCCCGAACCCGTGGCGTACAGCCCCGGTCACCCCGACGTGCTGTTCAGCCATCCCAACTTGCGCGCCCTGGTGGAGACAACCCGCCTGGCGCTGGTGACCGAGCTCCGAGAGGTCGGGCTGTCGTTCTAGGTTCGCGGTAGGGACTTTCCCGGCAGGCTAGGCTGAGGCGTCTGCCGGGTTTTTCCCTGTCGCTATTGGCGCTTCATCCGTTGAGTTTGTTGGAGTTACGCAAGGCCGGGACACATAGAATGAGTCTCAATCTATGTGTCCACAAAACAAAGTCTTGCGCGTACCCACCGACCGTGAATAATGTCCCTTCAATGCGGCTGTCAACCGCGTGTAAATCCACTTTCAACGATGGAGTCGTGTGCTACAATTTACCTGTCGCTGCAAAATCAGCGACCCGGCGTGACAACCGGAAAAACCACAGGCGCACAGCGCCCCCTTGCTGCGAAATCGGCGCTTTTTTTGCGCCCGCGTTCTCTGCAATGGCGGGTTGTGTGGGGCAGCCCTTGCGGCTGGCCGGTTCCCTGTGTCCGGTTTGTCACCCCCGCACAGCCCGCCGCCCTTACTCCGTGACAAGAGTAGCGACGGCTCCCGCAACACAGGAGTTCGTCTCATGAAATCTGAAATCCCTTCCTCGTCTCGCAATCATAACGAAGTTGAAATCGCCTTGATTCAAGCGGCCCGCGAAAACAGCACCGGCCCGAATCCGACCTTCCGCGATGAAATTGATTGGCGAATTGGTCACGCCAAAAACACCATGAACTTTTTGGCGTGTGTTTTCGATCAAGCCAACTTCCATGATTTCGACCTGAACTATGAGCATCTGCACGGGGTGGCCACCTTGCTGCTCGCCGAGTTGCGCACTATCGAAATCTTGCATACCGCGCTGCAAGAAACCTTTAACGGATTTCTAAAAGGGGAGGTGCAATTATGACGAACACTTTGGATGACATCCTTGTCAAGCTCGCCCAGGTCACCGGTTACACCCCGCAGCGATCCGGCGATGAATGGCGCGCGCGTTGTCCGGCGCATGAAGACGACACCCCTAGCCTGTCGGTTCGGGAAGGCGACCAACAAGCCATCTTGATGAAGTGCCATGCCGGCTGCGCCTACGAGGCGATTGTGGCCAAGCTGGATCTGGCGCACAAACCCGCGAAGCCTGGCCAGCGCCGCATCGCGGCGACGTACTCCTACTGCGACTTAGACGGTCACGAGGTCCGCCAGAAGATCCGCTATGAACCGAAAGGCTTTGCCATTCGCCATCAGGATGTGGCTGGAAAATGGGTTTACAAAGCCGGCGTCGGCCCCATCGTGCTTTACCGTTTTCCGGAACTCTTGAAAGGCATCGCCGAAGGGCAAACCATTCTAATTGTAGAAGGTGAGAAAGACGCTGATCGCCTGGCGGCGCTTGAATGGATTGCCACCACGAACATTGAAGGCGCTTCCGAACCGGGCAAGAAAGCCAAGTGGCGGAAGGACTACACCGCGCAACTGTCCGGCGCTGGCCGCGTGGTGTTGATTCCCGACAATGACGCCCCAGGGCGCGCGCATATGCAGCACATTGCCCAGCAGCTTCAGGGCAACGTCGCTGACCTGCGCTGGCTGGAATTACCCAGTCTGCCCGAAAAGGGCGACGTTTCGGACTGGCTGAACCAAGGGCACACGCGAGACGAGTTGCTGGCCCTGGTGGAACAGGCCCCGGCTCCTCGCCAAGAGGCTACATCCAAAGAAGTCCTCGAGGAGCAACCGCCGATCCCCGCGCCGCGTTCTGCCAAGGTCAGGATCAACGCGGGCGAATTACCCGAAGCGGTCGACGCGGTTGAAGCCGCGCTGATGACGCATAGCGCCCCGATCTATCAGCGTGGCGATGCGCTTTGCCGCGTGGTGTGCGTTCCTGATTGCGTGGTACGTGGCGGCAAGGAGCGCCCCCAACAGGTGACCAGTATCCTACTTCTGGATACGGAGCATCTGTTGGATCGAATCAACCGGCTGATTCACTTTGAGCGCTGGTCGGATCGGAAAAACGACTACGCCCGCTGCCATGCGCCGCGCGCCGCCGCCACCGCTCTCCTGGCGCGTGTGGGTGAATGGCTATTTCCGGCGCTCAGTGGCGTGGTCAACGCGCCCACCTTGCGGCCCGACGGTTCACTGCTGGATCAACCCGGCTATGACCCAGCCACCGGATTGCTGTTCGAGGCGCAAGGCGTGGTCTTCCCCCAGATTCCCGAACACCCAACCCGTGCCCAGGCCGAGGCGGCGCTGACCTTCATCGGGCAAGAAGTGCTTGCGGGCTTTCCCTTTGCAGAACCCAGTGACCGCGCCGCTGCGTTGTCCGCCCTGCTCACCGCCTTGATTCGGCCCGCGTTGCGCACGGCCCCGATGCATACCTTCGATGCCCCGCACCCCGGCAGCGGTAAGAGCTTGCTGGCCGATGTGGTTGCACTGGTGGCGACCGGCAACACCGCCAAAGTCATGAGCTTCACCCGTGACCCGGAAGAGATGCGCAAGCGCGTCTTGTCCGTACTGTTGCAAGGTGCGGCCGTGGTCAATCTCGACAACCTGGAGGAACCGTTGCAAGGGGCGGCGCTGTGCAGCGCACTCTCGCAAACCTCCTACAGTGACCGCTTGTTACAGTACAGCCGGACGATCAGCGTATCGACCTGCTGCACCTGGATGGCCACGGGCAATAACCTGCAAGTGATCGGCGATATCACCCGGCGCTGCATTCCCTGCCGGTTAGATGCCCAGTGCGAACACCCGGAAGAGCGGGAATTCAAGCGTGATCTGTACGACTGGATTCCCCGACATCGCCCGCAACTGGTGACCGCCGGCTTGACGATCCTGCGCGCCTACCTGGCCGCAGGCAAACCCAAGCAACCCATGAAAGCCCTGGGCGGTTTCGAGGACTGGTCCAACACCGTGCGCGCCGCGCTGATTTGGCTGGGTGAAGCCGATCCCAATGTCGGACGCGCGGAATTTGAGGAAGCCGACCCCGATCGGTTGCAACTGCGCGCGCTGATGCTGGCGTGGTATGCGACCTTCAAGAGTGCGGGAGCCACCAGCAAAGAGGCCGTCGCCAAGGCGAATGAGACGCGCATCAATGACCAAGGCGATGAAGAACGCTGCTATCCCGATCTGTGGGAGGTGCTGAATGATCATTTCCAGGATCGAAAAGGCATGATCAGTACCCGCGTAATCGGTGAATTCCTCAAGAAATTCAGTCGCCGATTCGAGATTGGCGCGCGGTTTGAGGAAAGGGGAAGCTCGCAAAATCGCCAGATTTGGCGCGTAGTGATTGCTGATCAAAATCGCTTCCAAAAATTTTGCAGTGAGGTTGAACAGACTCACACGACTCACACGACTCACATGGACGGCAAAAACGAGATGGTGGTTATCTGTGAGTCGTGTGAGTCTGGTGAGTCTGTTCCCCCAAGGTCCGAAAATTTCGCAACGCCGAAAAACGACGTGGCCGCCCTGGTTCACGGCCTGAAAAACGGTTATCGAGGCCGTGACCGGGCGGCGCTGATGGAAGCGTTTGGTTGGGATAAAGCCCGATGGGAAGAGGCGAAAGACGCAGCGATGCTTCAAGGATTGATCGAAGCAAAAGCCGGATTTTGGTATGCCACAGGGGAAACGCCATGATCCGCGCTCTGGTGACCGGGACGCTGCATAACGACCCGCAAGCCCGAACCAGTCAGAACGGCAAACCGTTCACCACCGGCAAGCTCAAGGCCGACGCCAGCGAAAACGGCATCGCGTGGGTTTCGCTGATTGGATTCCAGGAACAAGCCGAGCGGCTGGCGACGTTGAAAGCCGGTCAGGCCATTTCGATCAGTGGCCGCGCCAAGCTGACCGCGTGGCTGAACAAACAGGGCGAAGCGCAGGCCGGGCTGGACGTGGTAATTGACGAACTGGCGACCTTGCGCCCACGCCCCAAACCCAAACCGGAACCCGCCCAGGCCGGGTTTGATGATGATCTGGCGATCTGAACGGAAAGAGTTGGGGAGGCGACGCGGGGATAGCAACCCCCAGAACCTCATCAGTGCCATAAAGCAAAGGGTTCGTCAGCTTGACCGCCGCCTTAAACGAGCGCCGCTACGGGGGAGCCGCCCCCGCTCCCGATAACATCACTGGCGTTTAACCCGGAAGAACAGGGAAGAACCCGGATAAACAGCGACAACACTAAGCCCCTGATCAGGCAAGCAGAATGCCGTGCCCAGGTCGGATAAAATGACCGTGTTCCCGCTCCCTATCGCGTCGAGGTCATCATGCAGATTCCCGAACATTACCCGCCGATCCTGGCCGACATTGCGCAACTGCTACGGTTACGCCTGAACGGACATTTTTCCGCTGACCAGGCCGACGCCCTGGCGCTGGCCCAGGTTGAAGATTTGCGTACCGTGTTTGGTGGGTCTCTGGTTTATCTGCCCAAAGGACAGGACTACGAGCGCAAGACCCGCGATGCGGCCCTCTATCAGGAGTTCACCGGGCATAACCACCTTGACTTGGCTCGACGCTACAAGCTCACCGTCACCCAAATCTATGACATCATTGCCCGTGTTCGGGCGGCGCGGCCTTCTGCAACAGAAGATCGCCCGATCGCCTGAATGGCGCTGGCGTTCTGTGGATAAGCCGACTTATCCACAGTGAAGTTATCCACAGGCAGGGGATAAGTCGGGTTGTCCACAAAGCGCCTTATGGCCTTGGGACACTGGCGGGACAATCAAGGGCGAAAAACCGCCAAAAACGACAACGATTAAACAATGTGACTGAAAAACGCCCTACACTAACCCATTGAAAATATGGTGCTGGTGGGGGGACTCGAACCCCCAAGCCCGGTCAGGGCGCAAGATTTTAAGTCTTGTGTGTATACCATTCCACCACACCAGCCTGAAAGGCGTAACCCGCTAAAACCTCACGAACAATGATTGGCGTTAGGATAGCTCATTCAGATTCGCATCGGCAATAGAGGTTTCAGGCATCACAGAGCAGTCTTACTATGTGAGAGCTGATCGCAGACGGATCGTCAGGGTAGCGGGACGGGATTAATCGGATGGTCCTGCGGCCAGAGCAGCGCAATACCGCCCCGACCAAGGCGTGTTAAAGGCCCATGCAGTTGGCGTAATAGGTCACTGTGGCCGGCCAGTCGGAGAAGATTCCCTCGATTCTGACCCTGCGAGCTAATACGTCCAACGCTTTGTACATGTCGCTGTCCTTGCGGATAGCTTTGCCCTCGGGGTCAAACAGGTAGTACCAGCCCCCTTTGGACGCACCATTGCGTAGATCGGAGCGCTCGAAGGTCCAGGTGATGATCTTCAGTCCAGCGCCCTTGATATCCAGGGCATACTGGGACGGAATCACCTCGCCGGCATCGTTGACGTCCAGCAGCGCCCACATGGGCGGAGCGAATACCTGCACGCCTTGTTGTTTCAGTTGCCTCAACTCGGCGACGGTCAGGCGCGGGATGGGCGGGTTGGCAGTAGGGTCGATGCTGTCCAGGTAGACCGCCTGCTGGCCGAATTCTGGTTCGTTCTTGATCCAGTACAGGATGTCGTCCAGGTTGAAGGATTGGACCCATGCCCGTGTAGGATCAACGCCGGCGGCATTGAGTTCGTCGATAAATTTCTGGGCATATTGCGCCTGACCGCCGAAGATGGCTTCGATGCGGTCTTGGTGTGTAGCGCCCTTCAACTCGGGAGTATGCTTGACTCCGTTGAGTTCGTTAAGCTCGATGCTCTCCCTGAAAGTGACCACATTAGCGCGACCAACGTAGAGATCAGTACGCCAGTTGGCGGTGCCGCCGAGGAAGCCCTCTGGCGTGTCGGCGGCGGGGTTACTGGCGTCCATCTTGGCTTTCAAGCTCTTAAATTCTCCTAAAGTCAGATCGCTAGCGCAGCACTGTGGGGCAGGGTGAGCACCGTCTACTGGACCGGTCCAGGGCACCGTACACTTAGCGTTTAGATCAGTGGCAACGATGTTCGTGGTGGTCGCCAAGTCGCATTCGCTGTGGCGGCACACTAACACGCCATCCTTGGTGAAGGTCACGTCACATTCCACGATGCCAGCCCCCATACGAATGCCCGCCATATAGGCCACGTCCGAGTGCTCTGGAAACTGCAAGGCCGCGCCACGGTGGCCAATGGAAAAGTCAGTGCGATAAAAAGGCCCATCCTTGCACTCCAATAGGCGATCCTTCAGCACTCCCTCGTCCATGCCCTCGACCAGGTAGAATGGCCGCGGACCGAGTTGCACGCTGTCCCATTGCAACCGTTGAGGGTAGGATTCCCAGGACGGCAGCTGGGTGCTCTTGGCGGTCGCGCTGCTTTCAGCATGTACGACGCCGATCCCGGCGCCAGTTAGCATGGCTAGTGCTACAACCAGTGTCTTGTTTTTGCTCATCGCTTAGTCCCATGAAGTCGAGTTGATCGTACTGGCGCGCTCGCGCTTAATACATTTTGTGGCGCGGTTGTGTTCGCAAGATGTCAAAACGATTTCAGTCGTATGAAGCAAGAACTGGGGACCGTACGGCTAATCTCCCTCTCCTCCTGGCAAGGGGGATAAACGATGAGTTCCGGTTGCGCCTGCTCTTCGGTCAGCCAAGTCCAGCGACCACATAGCGCGATTGCCCTGCAGGCTGATAGTGATTAGTTTATGCTGGTAGCTTCAATAAGGATCGAAAATACCGGTTGATGGCGACTTGGACCCCATAAGGAAGCATCTGGATAGCGACACTTTTAGCAATTCGGCTAAACTGAAAGAAGATTAACGTTTGAGGAATGTCCCATGCAAATGCCTGATCCTAACCCTAGCGTCGCTCTAGCATTAACCGAGGATGTCGGCAACGGTGATTTGACAGCGGCTCTGATCCCAGAAGACGCCCAGGCTGAGGCGACAGTTATCAGCCGCGAACCGGCCGTGCTGTGCGGCGCAGCCTGGTTTGATACGGTATTCCGCCAACTGGATTCACAGATAGCCATTGAATGGCAAGTGGCTGACGGTGACCTTGTGACGCCGGACCAATTGCTTTGCACCCTGCGCGGCCCGGCGCGATCCTTGTTGACGGGCGAACGCACCGCGCTCAATTTTCTGCAAATGCTGTCTAGCACCGCTACCCTAGCTCGTCGCTATGCCGATGAGGTGGCGGGGACCAAGGCCACGATTCTCGACACCCGTAAAACTCTCCCCGGCCTGCGGTTGGCGCAGAAGTACGCGGTGCGCTGCGGTGGCTGCCAGAACCATCGCATTGGCCTGTTTGACGCCGTGCTAATCAAGGAAAATCACATTATGGCCGCTGGCTCCATCAGCAACGCCATCACCGCCGCCCGTCGCCTGCATCCCGGCGTCACGGTCGAAGTGGAAGTAGAAAACGTTGCGGAACTGGAAGAAGCGCTGGCCGCTCACCCTGACATCATCATGCTGGACAACTTTGATCTAACGGCTATGGCTGAAGCGGTGAAAATCACCGGTGGGCGAGTCAAACTGGAGGCATCCGGCAATGTCAATTTCGACACGGTTCGCTCAATTGCCGAAACCGGCGTCGATTATATTTCGATTGGCGGCTTAACTAAGGATGTGCGGGCCATCGATTTATCAATGCGGTTTCACACTCTCTAAACCCACCGGTTGTCATGCGAAATTCACTTTGCGCGTCTAAGCTATCAATGAACAGGAACCATAAACCATAAAACATGATGAGGAGGATAAAACAATGTACGCAAATCTGGCCGTAAGCACTCGCCCTGTCAGCCTGGGTCATCCCGTGGCCGACTATCGGGCCGCCGATTATCTGCGTCAGGAGATCGCCTTTTTTGAGACCCGCCTGCACGAAATGGGCGAAAGCGGTGATTGCGCCTACGAGCATGCGCTCAGTCGCGCCTATGAAACACTGTTGTGCGAACGCCGTCAACAATTAGCGCAATTACAAGCTTGAATTTACGGACCTGCGCGGTTGCGCTCGTTAGCCTATGGCTGACGTTACCCAACCCGTTAGCTCAGGCTGCCGTGGAGCAACCCGTCGCGCCTTTCCAGGCTCGCTATGAGCTGTATGGCGTGGGTCTCCCCTTGGGCGAGGCGTTTATGGCGCTGGACTACCCTGAACCGAGCCATTACGCCATGCGTTTTGAAGTGCGTCCCAACCGTCTGGTCGGGCTGTTGACGTCGAACCAGGTTCAGGAGCAAGCCAGCGGCGAAATTCATAATGGCCAAGTCCAATCCACTCAGTACGCACAACAGGCGGACACCGGTGGAGAGACTCGCGATATCCAATTGCGCTTCAACCGGTCGACCGGGCAGGTCGAGGCCCACGACAATGCCGAACAAGCGACATTACCGCTATCGCCTGGCGTGACCGACCCACTCAGCCTGCATCTGATGGTGATGTGGGATTTGGAGCGCGATCAGTTGCCGGAACAGTACGCACTGATTGATGGAACCCGAATTCGCACCTATCAGATCCGCAACGAAGGCGAGGAAACGCTGAAAACGGCGCTCGGCGAATTGCACACGGTGCGCGTTAGTCAAGCCCAATCGGATGGAAGTCGCATCACCACCTTCTGGTTCGCTACCGATTTGCAGTATCTCCCCGTGCGCATCACTCGGCAGAAAAAGGGCCGGGAGGATTTGCGGCTGGAAATCCGTTCGGTCGAACGCGAATTCACCACACCCTAAAACCACTTGTGATCCAGGAAGTTTTTACGATGTCTGAATCTGCTAATTGTATTTTCTGCAAAATTGTCCGTGGCGAAATTCCATCCATTAAAGTCCATGAAGATGCCCAGACGCTAACCTTTATGGATGTCCGCCCAGCTAGTCCAGGCCACACTCTGGTGATTTCCAAGACGCATGCGTCCAACTTGCTGGAGATTGCCGAAACTGATCTGCTAGCGGTTACCCTGACGGTCCAGCGCGTGGCTCGGGCTATCCAAAAGGCATTGGCCCCGGATGGGATGCGCGTCAGTCAATTTAACGGTGCCGCTGCCGGCCAGACGGTATTTCATTACCACGTCCACATCATCCCAATGCAAGAGGGGCAGCGGACTGGTTCGCATGGTCGAGAGTCCGCTAACCCACAAGAACTGGAATCATTGGCCGCGCGAATCCGCGCAGCGCTGCAATCTTGACGCGGATCACTTCCGATGGGGTCGGTCGCCGCGAGCGCGACGAAACAGGACGATGTCAACTCGCCGGTTCATCTGCCGGCCTTGGGGCGTAGCGTTGCTGGCGATGGGTTCTTCTTCACCACGCCCCTGAGTGATTAACCGGCGGTTATTCACGCCTTGGGCGCTGAGAAACGTCGCTACGCTTTCTGCCCGGCGCAACGAAAGATCGAGATTATAGCTTTGTGAACCTTGATTATCGGTATGGCCGATAATGCGACTCCGAATGCCACGATAACGCTTCATCAGCCGGGCGACTTCACGCAGCGTAGGAGCGAAATCGCGGTTGATGTCGGCGCTGTCATAGGCAAACATTACTTCGCTGGGCAGCCGCAGCCGCAGGCTGCCATCGGGCAGGGATTCGACGCGCATGCCCAGTCGGCGATATTTTGGAGTAATAATGCGTTCAAATTCCTGCTGGGCGCTGCTGAGATCATCACTGCCTGATGGGCCGCTGTCCGCATCTTCATAGCCCTCTCCAGCGGGCTGCGCGACGGCGCTGCTGGGGACCATGAGGCCGGTAGCAAGAAGCGTCAAGGTCAGCAGACCCAACGCGACAAGACGGGATAAGTTCATCATGAAAGCTCCTTGAGATTCGAGTGCAAATTCAAAATATAGAACAAAAATGGCTGATCAGAAGAGCGCTCTGTATAAGACACTTACCACTGATCGCCCTGCGCTTCGGGATCGAAGTCTAGTGGGCTGACACAGAAGTTTTGACAGGTTCAGAGGTTTCTAGGTCCACCGGGGTTTCAGAAGATTTCAAGGGAGGATAGAGGCGCTTGAGTTTGACCCGGGCCAAGTCGGTGCCGAACTGCCAGTGGATTTTGGTCTGACGTAGGTTGCGTGGGCCTTGCCAAGCGGCGATTTCCTTCCGCAAAGTTTCGAGGTTCGCAATGCGGCGATTCAAACACTGGCCGGCGAGAACAGCGAACTCACATTCCGCCATATTGAGCCAACTGCCATGCTTGGGGGTGTAATGAAATTCGAGCTTGCGGGTGATCCGGCGGGCTTCCTCTGGAGAAAAGACACTATACAAGGCCGCAGGAGTGTGGGTATTGAGGTTATCCACGACCAACCGGATTCGCTCCGCCTTCGGAAAGTACACATCAACGAGTTGCTGCATTTGCTGGGCAAAATCGCGTTTGGTGCGCTGTTTCGTGACATTAACATGACGCCACCCGCGCAAGGGTTGTACGAATAGAAATAAATTGGCGGTGCCTTCGCGTTTGTATTCACAGTCATAGCGCGCCGGTTGACCCGGGCGGGCGGGTTGAGGACAGCGGGTTTCGCTGGTCAATTGCACCGGACTTTCATCGAAGCACACTTGGGGGTATTGAGGATCATCGGGTTCGGCGTACAGGTCCAACACATCCTCCATATGCCAAACATAATCGGGACTGACACTGGGAATACACCATTCTTGACGTTGCCAGGGTTTGAGGTCGTTTTTTTAAGGATGCGCCGCACACTCTCACGGGAAATGGCTTCGATGGGCCGGAGTTCCATGAAGCGGTCCGCTAACAATTGGAGAGTCCACTGACAACGGCCAGCGGGCGGGGTACTACAGGCCAAGGCGACCAGAAAGGCGGCCTGTTTGCCGGTCAAGGCCGGGGGCAAACCGACTCGTGGCCGCTCGCTTAACGCCGCCAGCAACCCTTCGTCGACAAACCGTTGACGGGTACGATGAACGGTCGAAATCCCCAAGTGAAGGCTTTGGGCAATGGCCTCATCCGTCGCCCCTTCCGCAGCCTGCAGCAACACATGGGCACGGGCAACCTTGCGCGCCGCTGCCTTGCCTTTATGAATGACCTTCAGCAGGTCTTCCCGCTCCTCTTCAGTTAGATCAACCAGATACTTGTGGGCCATGGTGATTCCTCCTGTTGATCTCAACCATAGGGCACCCACCGCTACCTGTCAAAACTTCTGTGTCAGCCCACTAGCTACAGCAGCACCTCTTGCGGACCCGCTCGCCACCTGCCGTCGGAAAAAACTGTGCGCTAGGTCCTGGCTGCGCTCCCTGTTGTCGGCGGCGCCGCTGGAATAAATTTTTAAGTCTAATCTTGATAAAGCCAAGCGCCGTATTATTATTATTCAGGATTGAAGCTTTTGAAATTTTTGGTTCTTTGAGAATTCTTGTGAAGCCAGCCGATTCAAGGACGACTCGTGGCTCTAACCCGTTGACCTTGAAAGAAGCAGCATCGGCTTAGTGTGCTAAGCTTAGCCCAGAAACCCACATTCCATAAAAACCTCCAATAACCAATTTTTTGATTATTTATCAATATAATATAAACGCCATAGATTGATCTAGTATCTCGAATACGCAACATGAGTGCTTTTGTAACGCCTCTACAAAGGGTAAGAAATTATGTCAGCGCAAAAAAAATTACATGAAACCCTATCCTTAGTGCGAGACCAGAAAAAAACAGGTCGGGTGTATGTCTATATCCGAGAAGAAAATTTCATCAACTGTGTATGGATCGTTGTCAAAGAAGGTCAAATTTTCGATGTTATTTTGCAAAAGACCTCCAAACAAACCCAAGTCAATAATTGTTTAACTTGGCCTATTAAAGATGTTGTTTTCTTGGCGACGCAACTGGGTGAAAACGAAAAACCAAATCCCCATGCTCCAAGCATCGACTTATTGTTTAAACAAATGGAGTCAGATGAATCAAATATGGGGGCAATACCTACTGAGCACACAAGACGCTTATTCCAATTATCCACTCAAATTAATGCAATTATCGACAGGAAAGGATTAGACAGATCGATAGTTCGAGGACGCATTGGATTGAAAGCTGGGATATTGATGAATATCACGGAAAATACGCCGGATGATCCAAATAAGATCGAAAAACTCATACAAGCCACTAACGAGATTCTAGGAGAAAAATTGCAATGAAATCCAGTATTAGATACAAGCTATTGCCTGTCATTGTGCTTGGCGTCATTACTTTAGCCACCATTTTTTATACGATTTCTATTCAAAGCAAAAGATCTGCGGTGGAAAAGAGCGCCATCGACCGGATCCAATCAGCAAGGCAAACTTTTTATAATCTAGAAAAAAACGATATAAAGATGTTGAAGGCTGCTCTTATCAGTTTCACAACTAATGAGGATTACAAAGACATATTTCTAGAAAACGACAGAAACAAGCTGTACCATTACGGTCAAAATCTTTTTTTAGATAACAAAAAATTAGGGATTACTCATTTTTATTTTCATCGAAAGAATGGCACCGTTTTTTCTAGGCTGCATGATGAAGGAAAATTTGACGATTCATTAAATCGAATTACTTTCAATCAATCGAAAAAAACCGGCTCTTGGGGAACAGGGATAGAGCTTGGAAAAACAGCGTTCGCCTTACGGGTTGTTACACCTTACTTCAAAGAGGGCGACCTGATCGGTTATGTGGAATTTGGTGAAGAAATCGATCACTTCATCGAAATTATGAAGGACCAAACAGAGATGGATTATGTCGTGGTAGTGGGTAAACAGTTCATCGATGCAAGAGATTGGGCGTCAGTCAGAGAAAGCAAAGGGTTAGACAATAACTATGATGAACTTAAAGATTACGTTGTTATCGATACGACTCTGACAGATCCATCGATCTTCAAAGATTATGTTTTTAGCCCAGACGACTTGACTGCTGTCACCGACGAAGGAAAATTAATCAAGCATTTTGAGCTTGGCGGCAAATATTATGTTGGTGGTGGATTCTCATTATACGACGCTGGCAACAAAAAGGTCGGCGCCGTGATTACTCTCGACGATTTCACTGCTGTTGAACAAACCTACCAAAAAGCCGGTTTCAATATGCTACTCATTACTCTTGCTGGAACCCTGATTATTAGCATGATTATGATCTTGGTAGTGAGCTTAGTGGTAATTTGGCCGCTTGATAAAGTAGTTAATGCCACAACCCGTGTAGTAGGAGGTGATTTTACTGCTAAAGTAGAGGTAAAATCTAATGATGAGATTGGGACCCTCGCCAAAATGATTGAAGAGTTTAAACGAATCATGGTTGATACCGCTCAAGAACTTGAGCAACTAAGAAGAAACAGAGGCGGTTAATCTAACCTTTGGTAAAAAGGCAAAGATTAATTCTACTTTGTCAGAATACCTGTCATTATTCGTTAAGTTACTGTTTGCGGTAGGCGGAATCGATCGCAGCCTGCCGTTTTCGGTAGCGCGCCTCCTCTGGCAGATTCCCATCGTCTCCTCAGCGATTTCAGTCAAACTTACTTTAGCCTAACTCAGAACGGATAGGTGGTAAGATATAAGGCACTGGAAAGCAGGAAGGAACAGCTATCAGACCTTGGCGATTGGCTGGCCGCTACTGCTAAAAACCTTGCGGCTATCATGATCGTAGAGAAATTCCAGGGGGGCGCGGCCACTGACAATGGCCAGCGCTTGTTCGACATGGCTGCGACTGGCCGCGATGATGGCGCCATTAACTTCATTCTGGTCGCGAGCCTGCTCGATAGCGCGTTCGAATTCCGACGCCAACTTATGCAAAATCCCGCGTTGCTTGCGAGTTGGCGCGGCTTCCAGACAGGTTTGCAATCCCTGCCGATCGGCGGTAAAACCTTGTTCACGCAAGTAAGCCATCCGTGCTGTATCTAGACTGCGCAACCGGTCAGCGCTGATCTGTTTTTCACCAGCAATATGCTCCAGCGCCGTCACGTCACGGGTACGCAAGGCGTCATATTCCTGTTGAAGCAATTGCTGCAGCCCCTCAATGAGGGCTAACTCTTCGCGCAACAATTTCTCCAGCATGGTCAAGCAGTCCTATGCGAGGGTTAGCTCATCAAATTCGAGCATTTTATGCGCGATCCTGTTCGAATCGACCCGGTATTCGCCCTTGGCAATCGCGTTACGCAGCTTTTCAATTTTTTCCTGATCCATCGGCGGTTGTCCTTCCGCCTCGTGGGTTTCAATCTCGCGTAAATGCAGCGAACTCCTAGTGAGATTAACCTG
This sequence comes from Gammaproteobacteria bacterium, assembly GCA_024235095.1. NCBI lineage: Bacteria > Pseudomonadati > Pseudomonadota > Gammaproteobacteria > Gammaproteobacteria bacterium. Next base: position 804,254 of record JACKNC010000002.1, on the reverse strand, counting down.
GTCGCTCTCCGCATCTGACTTGTTGAGCAAATCGCTATTTGGCGATTTTCCCGTCTTTGCGGTGAGGAACTGCTCCACAGGGCCATTGCTGCTGCGTATAGGAAAAGTCGAAATGGAATTGATGATGGCCATAGTGGTGATCCTTACGCCGTTAGTTTTAAGACTTACCCAAGTTATCGGCTGTACCTCATGAAACTTTAATATAATTTCAGTTATCTTCCAACCTCGACGCGCCGGTTGACGGTTACTTTACCTTCGACGACTCGTTGAGATCTTTCGTTGCGCACACGTAGCCGTTCGCCGATGCGCGCGTCATTTAGGGCGATGCCGCTGGAGGTAATTTCGATGCCGCTTTGTCCTGCGACGAGGGTAACGGTTTCGCCACGGCGGACCGCTGGCGGTATTTTGACGGAGCGCGGTGGAATAACCTTTCCCGCCATTAATGCGCGTTGTAGTTGCCGACCGATCAATTGTTGGGGGTCAGTTTCGTAACCGCTGGGCAGCGTGGACAGCTCGCGGCGTTCGGATTGAAAGTCGGCGGCGCTGAGAATGGTTCCCCGGCGCAGGAAGCGCTTAGCGACCAGCACTTGGTCATGGATCTGGATATTGGCGCTAAGGTAGAGAATCCAGGGTTTGGCGTCAGGACAGCGCACACCGATCGAGGTATTGCCAGCGGTGCGTGCGCCACTCGGCAGGAAAGCTTCCAGCGCTGCCTGGCATTTGGGCAATCGTAGGCGAGGATCAAGCGGTTGTAACCGGATATTCGGCGGTTCTTCGCGGCCGCGATGTTGCGCCGTCAAAAAAGTGTGAGCGGCGCGCTCAATGTCGTCAAGCGGTTGTAAGGTAGGGTCCGCCATGACGAACGTCGACGCCGCCAGCCCGCAGCAACCGCTGAGCAGGAGGTTTTGAAGAGTAGGGGTTCGCATGGGTTTGGCCTTCTTAAAAAGGAACTTCTATTGCGAATATTAAGCAAATAGTGTTCCATTATTAGAGCTATTCCTGAATATTTTTCTATTATTTTCAATTTACGGTTCTTCGAGGGTTTCTGTGGAATGTGGACTTCTGGGCCAAGATCAATACGCCAAGTCAGCGCTGCCTCTTTCAAGATCAAAAGATTGGATCTGCGAGTCGCCTTTGAGTCGGTTGGCTCCACAAGAATCCTCGAAGAATATAAGTTATTATATTAATTTATAATTTTTAGGCACCATACATTATGCGCAATAGACACCAGACTGAATCCGCTAATCGATTGATGATACAAACCGTTTGGCCTTTCGTGGTGATCATCGTCATTCTGTTAGGTTCGATGATATTCAGCCTGGATATCATGTCCTCGATGCGAGCCTTCGTGGGTGGGGAAAGCATGTGGTCGAAGGGGCAGAAACAGGCGCACATTTCGCTTGTAGCCTATATCTATTCCTATTCTGAGACGGACTACCAGGATTTTCTTAAAGCCATCGCCATTCCGATGGGGGATCGTAAGGCCCGTATTGCACTCGACAAGGCGGAGCCAGATGTGAAGACCGCTTTCGAAGGGTTTGTCGAGGGAGGGAATCACTCTGAAGACATACCGGGAATGATCCGTTTGTATCGCTACTTTGGGAAAACACCGCTTCTAGAGGAGACAATCCGCTTCTGGGCTGAGGGCGACGTCCACATCGCTAAACTTAATTCTCTGGGGCATCGATTGTATCAGGAGATCACTGCGGGTGACTGGAATCGCGCCGACATGTTCAAAGCGATTCACGCGTTGAATTCCATCAACCAAGAGGTTACTCCCTTCGAGGACGCGTTCTCGACATCGATCGCAGCGGTGTCGCACCAGGTAGAACAGGTGATTGCCGCCTTACTCTTGGGGTTGACGACCCTGTTGACCACCCTTGGTTTGTACTTTTCTCGCCGGTTGGCGTCTCAACGCCAGGCCTCGATGCGAGCTGAGCGTCAGGAAGCCGATAAGAATAGAACTTTCCTGCACAATGCTAGCGATGGTATTCACATCGTGGATACAGACGGCGACATCACGGAAGTCAGTGATTCCTTCTGTGCCATGCTGGGTTACGAGCGAGATGAAGCGATCGGAATGAACCTTACCCAGGTGGAAGTACTGCGCAATCAAGATGAAATTGCCAATTTAATGAGACATATAATTGAAAGAAATACACGTTTTCAGATTGATACGATACACCGACGCAAAGATGGCAGCTTGCTTGATGTGGAACTCAGTGTCATGCCAGTGATTCTTGACGAACAGGTCTTCTTATTCAGCTCGACCCGCGACATAACAGCACGCAAGCAGGCAGAAGCGGCGCTACAGGAGTCCAGAAACCTGCTTCAAGCTGTCATCGATCATGTTCCCATGCGCGTATTCTGGAAGGACCGGACGTTGCGCTATCTGGGTTGCAATCCCGCCTTTGCCCGGGATGCCGGAAAACACGATCCAAGTGAGCTAATTGGCAAGGACGATTACCAGATGGGTTGGGCAACCGAGGCCGATCTGTATCGCGCCGATGATCAGGAGGTCATCGACTCTGGCATACCACAAATCAACTACGAAGAACCCCAAACCACACCAGATGGACGAACGATTTGGCTGCGCACCTCGAAAGTTCCCCTGACGACCATAAATAATAAGGTGATTGGCGTACTTGGAATCTATGAGAACATCACGGAAACAAAACGATTGCACGATGAATTGGTCCAGCACCGTGCTCACCTGGAGGAACTGGTGGAAGCTCGTACCGCTGAACTGAAACGAGTCCACCAGAACATCGCGGATACTCAATACGCCATGGACAAGGTTGGGATCGGCATCACATGGGCGGATTTCGCCACGGGGCGTTTCACCTATTCTAATCCTTATGCCGCTGAGTGCCTCGGTTATACCCCCGAGGAACTGTGTCAGTTAACGGTCTCCGACATTGATTCCCACTTTCCGGCCGAATGCTATAGGGAGATCAGGGAACAGATCAAACAGCAAAGTTATATACAATTCGAGACCGCGCAACGCGCCAAAGACGGCCATCTGATTCCCGTCGAAATGACGATCTACTACCAGGCCGCTAAGGATAGCTCCGGCCCTCGCTTCATTGCCTTCCAAACCGACATCAGCACCCGCAAGGAAGCGGAGCAGGCCCTGGTGGACGCCAAAGAGGCCGCCGAAGCGGCCAATCTGGCCAAGAGCCTTTTTCTGGCCAACATGAGCCACGAGATCCGCACGCCGATGAACGGTGTGATCGGCATGACCGGCGTGCTGCTCAACACGCGCCTGACCGACGAGCAGCGCAAGATGGCCCAGGTCATCCACGACTCGGCTCAAACCCAGCTGAGCATCCTCAACGACATCCTTGATTTCTCCAAGATCGAGGCCGGCAAGCTCAAGTGCTCTATCGAACCTTTCGCGCTGGCCGAGGTGGTCGAGAAGACCTGCGCCACGCTGGCCGAACAGGCCCGGTTGAAGGGGGTGACGCTGCGTCATACCGTGGATGCGCACATCCCCCCGGCCCTGGAGGGCGATGCCCTGCGGGTGCGGCAGATCCTGTCCAACTTCCTCAGCAACGCCATCAAATTCTCCAGCGGTTTGGGCCGCACGGGGAACGTTGAGGTGGTCGCGCGGCGAGCCGACGGAGAAGGGGGCCGGGTCTGGATCGAACTGGCGGTGCGCGACAACGGCATCGGCATGGATGCGCAGACGCAGGAGCGGGTGTTTCATCCCTTCGCCCAGGCCGACGCCTCGACCACGCGCCAGTACGGCGGGACGGGATTGGGGCTGGTGATCAGCGCGCGCCTGGCTGAAGCGATGGGTGGCGAGATTCGAGTGGAGAGCACGCCGGGGGCCGGCAGCACCTTCACCGCCCGCCTGCCTTTTCCCTGCGCCGACGAGGCGCCCCTGGCCGCTGCCACTGATGCCCAGAACCGACCGCCACCTCAAATCACCGTTCTGAATCGCGCGGAAGCCATTGTGCAGGGGCGGTTGATCCTGGTGGCCGAGGACAACGCGACCAATCAGGAGGTCATCCAGCAGCAACTGGCCCTGCTGGGCTACCCCTGCGACCTCGCCCCGGACGGACGGGCCGCCTTCCGCCAGTGGCTGACCGGCGACTACGCCTTGGTACTGTCTGACCTGCACATGCCGCACCTGGATGGCTATCAGCTTGCTCAGGCAATCCGCCGGGAAGAGGCCCAGCGGAGGAACGGCCACATCCCGATCCTGGCCTTAACGGCCAACGTGCTCCAGGACGAAACTGAGCGTTGCCAGGCCAGCGGCATGGACGGCTACCTGGCCAAGCCCGTACCCTTGTCGCAACTGCGGGAACAACTCATCCACTGGCTGCCAGCCGCCGCGAACCCGCGTCCAGCGAGCCGGACGGCTGAGATGCCTGCCTCTGCGGAGGCTACAGAAGAGACGGAGGACGCAGGTGAACTTCCGGTGTTCGACCCTGGTATTCTGATCCAGATGGTGGGGGACAAATCGGCCATCCACCGCCGCCTACTGGAGAAGTTCCAGGTCACGGCGCAGGCGCAGGCCGAGCGCCTCCACGCTGCGGTTGCCGAGGGAGATGCCGCCGCCGTCAGCCAGATCGCGCACAGTCTCAAATCCAATGCCCGCGCCATCGGCGCCCTGCAACTGGGTGACTTGTGCGAAAAACTGGAACAGGCCGGCAAGGCCGGAGACCTGACTGCACTTCAGGTTCAACAGGATGTGTTTGATTCCGCCTTTGAAAGGGCTAGCAAGACTATCGATGCCTTCCACCCGGATCAATGAGCTAAATGGCGCCAAAATGACCACGACCCAACTGGAAATCTTTCCCTGGAACGAAAACTTCGCGACCGGCATCGAGGAAATCGACGTACAGCATAAGCGTCTCGTCGATCTTCTCAATGCTCTGGTGAGCTATCTGGCATTCAATGCCGATGCCCCGGCCCTGAATCAAGTCTTCGACGAATTGAAAGACTATACGGTCGTGCATTTCTCGACTGAGGAACGTATCTGGCACGAATATTTCCAGAATGATCCCTGGGAGGTATGGCATAAAGACGCCCATAGTGATTTCATTGCCAAGGTGCTCGAGATCAAGCAGAAAGAAACCGAGTTACCGTTGGATGATGTGATCGTGGAGATTGTCGGATTCCTGACGCGTTGGCTGGCTTTGCACATCATCGAATCCGACAAGCGCATGGCCAAGGTGGTGCTGGCCTTGCCTTCTGGCATTTCGTTCGAACGCGCCAAGGAACAGGCGAATGAAGAGATGGCTGGAGCCACTCGCGTTCTGATTGGCACCATCATGGATATGTACGACAAGCTGGCCAACCGCACGATCGCGCTAACACGCGAGATCAGCCGGCGCATGAAAGCAGAAGCGGAGTTGCGCGACGCGCAGAATGAATTGCTGGAATTGAAAAACGCGGCGATCACGGCGAGCCAAGCCAAGAGCGCCTTCCTGGCCAACATGTCGCACGAGATTCGCACGCCGATGAGTGGGGTGATCGGCATGAGCGAAGTGCTGCTCAACACGCGCCTGACGGACGAGCAGCACAAGATGACATGCATCATCCGCGATTCCGCCCAAACCCAGCTGGGCATCCTTAACGACATCCTCGATTTCTCCAAGATCGAAGCCGGCCGGCTGGATCTCTCTATCGAATCCTTCACCATTGCCGATGTGGTCGAGAAGACCTGCGCCATGCTTACCGGACAGGCTCGACAGAAAGGGGTGACGCTGCGCCATGACGTGGATGCGCACATCCCCCGCGCCCTGGAAGGCGATGCCCTGCGGGTCCGGCAGATTCTCACCAACTTCACCACCAATGCCATCAAATTCTCCAGCGGGCTGGACCGCGCGGGCGACGTCGAGGTGGTCGCGCGGCAGGTGGGCGAAGCCAGTGATCCAGTCTGGGTCGAACTCTCGGTGCGCGACAATGGCATTGGCATGGATGCGGCGACGCTGGAGCGAGTGTTCCATCCCTTTACCCAGGCCGACGCGGCGACCGCGCGGAAGTATGGCGGCACCGGGCTGGGGCTGGTGATCAGCACGCGCTTGGCCGAGGTGATGGGGGGCGAGATTCGGGTAGACAGCACGCCGGATGTCGGCAGCACCTTTACCGCCCGCCTGCCCTTTCCCCGCGCCGACGCGACGCCCCTGACCATCGCTGCCGACGCCCAGGACCGACCGCCGCCCCAAGCCACTATTCTTAGTCGCGCGGAGGCTATTGCCCAGGGCCAACTGATCCTGGTGGCCGAGGACAACGTAACCAACCAGGAGGTGATCCGGCAGCAGCTCACCCTGCTGGGCTACCCCTGCGACCTCGCCCCGGACGGACGGGCAGCCTTCAGCCAATGGCTGAGCGGCGACTACGGACTGGTGCTGTCCGACCTGCACATGCCGCACCTGGACGGTTACCAGCTCGCCCAAGCGATCCGGGTTGAGGAAGGGAAACGCGGTGCCGGCCGGACACCCATCCTGGCGCTGACGGCCAATGTCTTGAAGGGTGAGGCCGAGCGTTGCCAAGCCGCGGGTATGGACGTTTACCTGGCTAAGCCCGTATCGCTGCCTGATTTGCAGGCAGCCCTCGATCACTGGTTGCCCAAACCCCTCCTCGGCCGCGCCTCTGCGTTCTCGATCATGCTGCTCGACGACGATACGTTCATGCACGACCTGATCAGCAGCATGTTGGAAGAACTTGGGTATGACGATGTCTCCTGTTACGAAACGGGCGAATCCGCGCTGGCCATGTTGGACCAATCGACTGAGAAACCGGACGCCATCCTGCTCGACATCAACATGCCAGGCATGGACGGCATCGAATTCGTCGAACAATTGATGCAACGCCAATATTCGGGCTGCTTGATCCTGGTCAGCGGCGAAGACGAAATGATGTTGCGCGCCACGGAAAAACTCGCCCAGGAAGTCCATCTGTCGGTGGTCGGTTCAGTACAAAAACCCCCCTTACCGCAGCGACTAGCAGACCTGCTCGGGCGATGCCGAGCAAGACATGCGCCTTCAACACCGACCGCAGCAACGGTGGTCCGTAAGAGCTACGATGCCGCGGCCTTGCGCACGGCCATCGCCAACAGTGAGCTGGTCAACTACTACCAGCCCAAGGTAGCGCTGCCGGGGGGCGAATGGATCGGCGTGGAAACGCTCGTGCGTTGGCAGCACCCCGAGGACGGCCTGGTCTTCCCCGACCAGTTTATTCCGGTGGCCGAGGCCAGTGGGATCATCGGCGACGTGACGCGCGCTGTGTTAAAGGAGTCGATCCGCCAGGCGCAGCTATGGCGTGACGAGGGCTTCGCTCTACAGGTAGCGGTCAATGTCTCGATGGAAGATTTGACCGACATGGCGTTCGCCGATTTTGTCATTGAGCAGGCAGCGAGCCACAACGTTCTACCACAAGCGATCGTCCTGGAGGTCACCGAAGGACGGCTGATGCAGGATTTGGCGACGGCATTGCATGTGCTGACCCGACTCCGCCTAAAGCGCTTTCGCCTCTCCATCGACGACTTCGGCACCGGTCACTCCTCCCTTGCGCAACTGCGTGATTTGCCCTTTGATGAACTCAAAATCGACCGCAGCTTCACCCACAACGCCGGCAAAGATGCACGGCTCAAAGCCATTTTCACCGCCAGTCTCGATATGGCCAAGCAACTTCATATGGAAGTGGTAGTGGAGGGCGTCGAAGATGAGGAGGACTGGGCTTTTCTCCTCACCACCAGCAGCCAGATTGCCCAGGGCTATTTTATTTCTCGTCCGTTGCCGGCCGAAGCATTGCTCCATTGGTATGAGCAATGGCGGAAACGCCAGTAAATCAGCTCACCTGTTTCATCCGTACATTCGTGCGTTCCTTGATGGCGCAGCATCTTGCGTATAATGCGCATCGCCCGGCTTTCGGGCGATAGCTCTTAACCTTGCCTAAATACTGCTTGTACTGCATGAACGCTTCCTATGACGCCTCCGCGATTGAAGTTCTCAGTGGTCTGGACCCGGTCCGCAAGCGACCAGGGATGTACACCGACACGACTCGCCCTAATCACTTGGCCCAGGAAGTCATCGACAACAGCGTGGATGAAGCCATCGCCGGTCATGCCGGGACGATCACGGTCACGCTATACGCCGATGGCTCGCTGGCGGTTGAGGACGACGGACGGGGGATGCCGGTGGATATTCACCCGGAAGAGGGTATCCCCGGCGTCGAATTAATCCTGACCCGACTGCATGCCGGCGGTAAATTCTCCGATCGCAGTTACCAGTTTTCCGGCGGTCTGCACGGGGTTGGGGTATCGGTAGTGAATGCCCTATCCAGCCGTCTGGAAGTCCGGGTCAAACGCAACGGCAGGGAATACCAGATGGTTTTCGCCGGTGGCGACAAAGTGTCGGAACTAACGGAAATCGGCCTCGCGCCGCGCCGGGTCACCGGAACCCATGTGCGCTTTTGGCCCGATCTGCGCTATTTTGACTCGCCAAAGTTTTCCGTACCGCGCTTGCAGCATGTCCTGCGCGCCAAGGCGGTGCTGTGTCCAGGATTGAAGGTCAAGTTCAATGATGAAGCCACCGGTGAACAGGTTCTCTGGCATTATCAGGACGGTCTGACCGACTATCTGCGGGAAGCGCTGGGCAAAACGGCGCTACTGCCCGATCCCCCCTTTGTCGGTCATATTAGCAGTGAGCGCGAAGCGGTAGACTGGGCCTTGACTTGGTTGCCGGAGGGTGGCGAACCGGTGGCGGAAAGTTATGTGAATCTGATCCCCACGCCGTTGGGTGGGACGCATGTCAATGGCTTGCGTGGCGGCCTAACTGATGCAGTCAGGGAGTTCTGCGAGTTCCGCAACCTGTTGCCGCGCGGGTTGCGCATTGCGCCAGAGGATGTTTGGGAAGGTTGCTGCTATGTCCTCTCGGTCAAGATGCAGGACCCGCAATTCTCCGGCCAGACCAAGGAGCGGTTGTCGTCGCGGGAATGTGCGGTATTCGTCGGTGGGGTCGTCAAGGACGCGCTGAGCCTGTGGCTAAACCAGCATCCGGAAACCGGCGAGCGCATTGCTCAACTTGCGCTGGCGAATGCCCAGAAACGCTTGCGGGCCAGCCGCAAGGTCGTGCGGAAACAGGTGACCAGCGGCCCGGCGCTGCCCGGCAAACTGGCGGATTGCACCGCCCAGGACCTGGCGCGCACCGAACTGTTTCTGGTGGAAGGCGATTCCGCTGGCGGCTCCACCAAGCAGGCGCGTAATCGGGAATTTCAGGCGGTGATGCCCTTGCGCGGCAAGATTCTTAACACCTGGGAGGTCGATTCCGCCGAGGTCATGGCCTCGCAGGAAGTACATGACATCGCGGTGGCCATCGGCGTCGATCCCGGTTCCGAAGCGTTAACTGGGTTGCGCTATGGCAAAATTTGTATTCTCGCTGACGCCGATTCCGATGGTTTGCATATCGCTACTCTGTTATGCGCGCTTTTCGTGCGTCACTTCCGACCGCTGGTGGAGACCGGACATGTTCATGTCGCCATGCCGCCGCTGTTTCGCGTCGATGTCGGCAAGGACATATTTTACGCGCTGGACGAGGCGGAGAAACAGGGCATTCTCGATCGGATCGCTGCCGAGAAAAAGAAAGGCAAGATCAATGTCACTCGTTTCAAAGGACTGGGTGAAATGAATCCCCTGCAATTGCGGGAAACGACGATGGACCCGACGACGCGCCGACTGGTGCAGTTGACGCTGGAGACCGGCGACGACACCCTGAAATTGATGGATATGCTGCTGGCAAAGAAGCGCGCGGGGGATCGCAAGAACTGGTTGGAGGAGAAAGGCAATCTGGCGGAAGTGTAAGCATTCAGTCCCCTCTTCCCCTTTGACAGGGGGAGAGAGGTGTACACAGGTTACACTCAGCCTGCTTTCTTCACCCAGGCGGTGCACCAGCCGTTAGCGTTGACCAGCTTGCCCTGGAAAATCGCACAGGGGCCGCTTTCCTCACCCTCTTTGCCAGTGTACAGGCCACAACTATGGCAAGCTGCCGCTGTATCCGTCCGTTTGTCAGATTTGGCGGCATCGGCCACATAGCCCAGCGCCGACGCTTGGGGATCGCTCTCGCTGACCATCTCTGCGGCGTGGGCGGTTCCACTCAACAGGGTGCTGGCGAATGGCGCGGCAGCCAGGCCGATGGCGGTCAGCTTGATGAAACGACGGCGACTGTTATCAGGGGCATGATGATCCATAGCGGTTTCCTCGAAAATTGTTATTACCATAATCCTCGCATGATCAATTAATGCGAGCGATAGAATCATACCATGCGTCACGGGCAAACTGCTTGAGATTAAGCAATGACAATGATGTTTAACCAGGTTCGCTGGCGACGCCCGATCCTGTGGATCGGCGGCGGTCTTTTAGCGCTGTTGATCGGCGCTGTGATCATTCTGCTCATTTTGCTGCGCGGTAGCCTGCCGCGCCTGGAAGGAACCGCGACATTGCCTGGATTGGAGGCCGCGGTGACCATCGAACGCGACGCGTTGGGCATTCCCACGATTCAAGGAAATAATCGGCGGGATGTTGCGCGCGCGACCGGGTTCCTGCACGCTCAGGAGCGCTTTTTCCAGATGGATTTGTTACGACGCTCGGCGGCTGGCGAACTGGCGGAATGGTTCGGCCCGATGGCGCTGGAGGTGGATCGCGTTCATCGCTTGCATCGCTTCCGACAACGCGCCCGGCAAACGCTGGCGACTCTGCCTGCCGAAGAACAGGCGCTGATCGCCGCCTATGCCGACGGCGTTAACGCGGGTCTGGCGGACCTCCTCCAATCACCCTTCGAATATCTATTGTTGCGGGTTAAGCCTAAGTCCTGGCAACCCGAAGACACACTGCTGGCGGTGTACGCCATGTATCTGGACCTGCAAAGCGAGCAATGGCGACGCGAATCAGCGCGGGGATTGTTGCACGACCGGTTACCGCCGGCGCTCGCTGAATTTCTCGATCCGGTGGGCGGCGGATGGGATGCGCCCTTGCAAGGCGAACCCTTTGCCGCATTACCGCCGCCGGGTCCGGACATCTTCAGCACCCAACATGCGCCTGCTCTTTCATCGTCTTATGCTTTACGCTTTTCGCCTGCCGCTTCCGAGACTGATGCGCCGTTGGGCAGCAACAACTGGGCGGTGGCTGGCGATCTGACCGAACACGGCGGCGCACTGCTGGCTAACGATATGCATCTCCCACTGCGGTTACCCAATATTTGGTACCGGGCAACATGGGTTTATCCCGATGCAAAGGGCGGCGAACGGCGCATCTCCGGGATTACCCTGCCCGGCGCTCCGGCGATGGTCGTGGGAAGCAACGGACGCCTCGCCTGGGGTTACACCAATAGCGAAGGCGACGAGGCCGATCTGGTGTTGCTGGAGCCGGGCGATGACGATGACCATTACCAAACCCCGGACGGACCGCGATCTTTCGAACACTTCCAGGAGACTTTGGCGGTGCGGAATGCGCCGGATGAGACGCTGGAGATTCTGGAAACGATCTGGGGGCCGGTGCTGGATCGCGATCACCGCAACCGGCGACGCGCACTGCGCTGGGTGGCGCACGATCCACGCGCGGTTAATCTGCGCCTAATGGCGCTGGAACAAACTGAAACCCTGGAAGCAGCGCTGGATATCGCCCACCAGGCCGGTATTCCCACTCAAAATCTGTTGTTGGCCAGCGCCGATGGGCGCATCGCCTGGACTCTTGCCGGACCGTTTCCACGCCGCTTTGGCCATGACGGACGCCTGCCGTCTTCCTGGGCGGAGGGTCAGCGCGGCTGGTCCGGCTGGCTCGATCCCTCCGAGTACCCGCATGTCATTGATCCGCCCAATGGGCGACTGTGGACGGCGAACAATCGGGTGGTGGATCAGAACGAGTTGAAGCTTCTCGGGGATGGCGGTTACGCCCTTGGCGCGCGCGCCCGGCAAATCCGCGACGCATTACTAGCCGGAGAGCGTTTCAGCGAAGCAGATTTCCTAGCCCTGCAACTCGATGATCGCGCCCGGTTTCTGGAGCGCTGGCGCAAATTGCTGCTGACGACTCTGGCGCCGGAGCAGTTGCGCGCTGATCCACGACGCAGAGAGTTACGAAAATTCGTGATGGACTGGGGAGACCGGGCGACCGTGGATTCGGTTGGCTATCGCGCCGTGCGGACTTTCCGTCTGGAGGTTCGTCAACGCGCGTTTGCGCCGCTGATCGCACCCTGTTTGCAAGCCGATCCTTTTTTCGATTATGGCGCGTTCCGTCAGCATGAAGGGCCGCTGTGGCAACTGGTTTCCCGGCAACCGCAGTATTTGCTTGATCGCCGTTATCCCGATTGGTCAGCGTTGTTGCTGGAAGCGGCGGATGCGACGCTGGCGGCCTTGACCGCGGATGGCCGCCCTTTGGCCGCCCATACCTGGGGCGATCAAAACCAGGTGCATATCCAACATCCGTTCAGTCGAGTGCTCCCTTGGTTAAGCAGCTGGCTCGATCTGCCGGTGCAACCGCTACCGGGCGATCTTTACATGCCCCGGATACAAACCCTGACCAATGGCGCATCGGAACGGCTGGTCGTGGCCCCCGGCCATGAAGCGTCCGCTCTTCTGCATACGCCCGGCGGGCAGAGCGGCCATCCCCTATCGCCTTATTATCGGGCGGGACATGATGCCTGGGTTAAAGGTCTTCCGACGCCGCTGGAGCCGGGACCGGCGCAGCATCGGCTGATTCTTAAACCCTGAGAGGCTGTATGAAAAATCCGTAGCCTGGATGCAGGCCGTCAGGCCGAAATCCGGAGCCTTCCTATGATCTTACTCTTTATCTTACTGGACTCATCAGTCATAAGTTCTCTCCCTGAAAAGCCTTGACGGCCGCTCCTCAAGAGCAGCATGAATTCCCCTCAGCGGTCCGCGCCTGAACAACCCGGTCGCCCGAGGAGAATCCATGCTGATTTATGTATACCATGCTTGAGAAAGTTTTCGCAGCGCCTTTGCGCGGCAGCGCAGTTGGCTGCTGTTCTGCGCGGTGGTGTTGAGCTTTCTCGCCGCCCCGGAAATGATCGGGGTGACGTCAATGTGCCGGTTCTGGCAGGGGAATGAAGCGGTCTATCACCGGTTTCTGCATTTCTGTCGCTCCAAAGCTTATGATCTAGAGACCCTGTTGGCGACGTGGCAGGGTTATGTGTGGCGTCAGGCCGTCGCCGTCCAGGTGGCCGGGCGGGCTGTCTTGTTGGGTGATCATACGCTGGTGGTCAAGGATGGGGGGCGTATGCCAGGCGTCGTGTCGTTACATGACGCTTCAGAAACCCAGCACAAGCCATCGTACTTCCGCGGGCACTGCTGGGGCGCGATCGGGGTGGTGGTTGGCGCACTCGATGCTTGTTTTTGTTTGCCTTTAGCCCTGCGCATGCATCAAGGCTTTTGCCATTTAGGTCAGGTGGAACCGACTTCACCCCAAAGGGGCGCGGACCCGAGCCTGCCCGAGCGGGTGGTGCAGATGGCCCTGACGTTGACCATCGATCAGGATGGCCCCGCATTTTTAGTCTTGGATGCCTTTTTCTCGATCGCGGGGGTCTTTCGCTTGGCCCAATCCGTTTATTCCATCGCCTTGAAGCAACCGTATTTGGTGATCGTGGCCCGGGCCAAGAAAAATCCTCCTGTAAATTTTCCTGTGATGCTCTATGCGTTTGAAACTAACCGCAAGTTTGACGGATCATTCGCGGCTTCTTGAGGAAACCAGACAGAATCCCATTCATTATTGAGTTCGATCACCTTTAAAATGCCTAAACTTCGACTTCCTGCAGGACGCCAACTCATCCCTTTTTTCTTCTGACGACGTCCGATAACTTGATCACAGCCTTTCTCGATAGAACCACTTCCGATGGGTTTGCCTGCAATCTGACGACTTCGATAATCGATAATTTCATGCTGATGTTTTTCAAGATAATTGATCAGTTCAAGATGCTTTTCTGCATTTTTGGGTTGCACCTGCTCGACTAAGTAATTCAAAACCGTGACAACATCACCACGCCAGAGGTGATAGAACATAAACTTTAGATGCTGATTCTTCTCATCCTTATTCAAGGCAATCATACTCATTAAATCACGAATTTTTTTACCAAGATGGTACCAATCCAGGATAATCAGCACGGTGATACCAAATACCGCCCAAAGATGCTCACGAATGATTTTTGCGCCATCTGTAATCGCGATAATCGGCAATGGCTTTTCTTCTTTCCCATAATCTTCAATCACCCGGCTTTTCAGAATATCAGCAACCGGAATGATCGCTTTCCCCTGTCGATCAATCGGTGCGGTCAGGTATTCAAGATCGCCGTCTTTATTTTCAAAGAGAATGACGTCACTCGATACGGCAGACGTCTTCTTCGGTGCGGATTTCTCTGGCACTTCTTCCTTTATAACTGATTGTTTTCTTATACGATTTTCTTTCTGACCACGGACTTGAATGGCATCTTCGAAAATCAGAATTTCCCGACTTTCTGGGTCGTAAATATCAACATCAGGGTCAATGTTGATGACAGAACCACTCGTCTTCGATAAGGTTTCTTCCACTTGCGCGACGCACGCTTGACTGAGCGCTTGCGCCTTTTCAACCACCACATGGTGGATTTTTTGGTCACTGAGTTGTCGGAACCCGGTGACCCTCTCTATTAAATCGGATACATCGATATAGCTTAAGCGATTGCTATAATAAGCGGAGAATTCTTTTAACCGATCACTCACATAATCTTCCTGAAATTGATCCGTCAAATCAAAGTAGGTTCGATGAGGCAAACTAGGGTATTCTCGATCAATAAATCGCTGAAGTCTAAATTCAAAAGGTCCATGAAGCGTCTTAATCTTGATGGGTGTTGTCCCATTGCAAATCAAGTCTTTTTTTTATCCTGAATAAAGATGTTTTGAGCCGCTTCTAACAAATCAGCCTGAAGATCCGGTAGTGCATTTTTCTTAAATTCTTCAACTGCACCTTCAATACAATGCAAGCTTTGATTTCTCCAATCCAAAGAATATGTTCGTGTGGATCGATGATCAATAATACGACCTTCATCATCACGAAGAATCAATTCAACGGTCGGCATGGCGCTTCTCCAGATCAAAGAGGAGGCGTGGTTTTTTACAGAATTTCTGGACGCATCCTCAGCCGCCGCCCGATCGGCAGCCTTCCATGGATTTCGCCCTTTTTCAAAATCAATCAATGCCCTAATAGGCCGGCTCCAAAAGAGTTCTTGAAAAAGCAAAAAGTTAGATATCAGTATACCCTATGGTTTGTCTATCACAGGAAAATTTACAGGACCAAAAAGTTTGGGAAACCGCCTCGGATTTGCTATTAGCTTGGCGATTGCGCGCTAATACCCACCGACTGTTAGCCGTTGATCTCAGTCAACCGGTCATTGGCAACACTTGGTGGGCGTTTAAGACCGATTTGGAACCGGAACGTCGCAAGGCGCTGCTGCTCTGGCTGAATGGCAGCCTAGCTTTGCTGGCGCTTTTCGGAAATCGCGTAGTGACGCAAGGAGCCTGGATGCAGGTGAAAAAACCGGCCTGGGCCACGATGCCGGTTTTGGACGTGCGCGCCTTGAGCGATGCGCAAGCGGCGCGTCTAGCGGCGGCTTATGATGCGCTGTGCGACCGTGAATTACAGGCGCTGGCCAAACTGAATATCGATCCGGTTCGCCAGGCCATCGATGAGGCGCTTTGCCAGGCCCTGAACCTGCCGGATTTAAAGCCGGTGCGGGAGATGCTGGCGCAGGAGCCGGGATTGACCGGAAAACTGATACTGTTGCCACCCGCAGCGAAAATGAAAGGTTGAACGAGAGTGATCGATTCCTTCGTCCAGTGGTTCCGCCAGGCCGGACCTTATATCAACGCCCATCGCGGCAAAACCTTCGTCGTTTTGTTCGGCGGCGAAGCGGTAGAGGCCGAGCATTTTTCCAGCCTGATTCACGACCTGGCTCTGTTACATAGTCTGGGCATTCGCCTGGCGCTGGTGCATGGCGCACGGCATCAAATCGAGGCACGGCTGCGCGAAGCGGGACGGGAATGGCGTTATGTCAATGAATTGCGGGTCACTGAGGCGGATGACCTGCGCTACGTCAAGCAGGCGGTCGGCCGGCTAAGGTTGCGCATTGAAGCCCGCTTGTCGATGGGGTTAGCCAATTCGCCGATGCACGGCGCGCACCTGCGAGTCGTATCCGGCAATTTGATCACCGCCCGGCCGCTGGGGGTGCGCGACGGCGTGGACTACGGCTTCACCGGCGAAGTGCGGCGGATTGATGACCGCGCCATTCGGCTGTGGCTGGATCAGGACGCTATTGTCCTGTTATCGCCGATGGGCTACTCGCCGACCGGGGAAATTTTCAATCTCAGCGCCGAGGATGTGGCCGCTGCCGCCGCGATTGCACTACAAGCCGACAAATTGCTGGTGCTGACGGAGGGGCCGGAATTATGCGATACCGCTGGTCAGCCGATTCGGCAACTGAATCTCGACGAAGCCGGACAGTTGCTCGCCGAGCATCCCGCCTTGCCCGAGGAAGCCGCCCGTCTATTGCGTCTGGCTTTGCGCGCCGGTCAGACCGGCGTGCGTCGCGTTCACCTGCTCAGCCGGCGAGTCGATAGCGCGCTGTTGCTAGAATTGTTCACCCGCGATGGCGTAGGCGCGCTGATCGCCGCCGATACCTATGAAGGGTTGCGGACGGCGACCATTGATGATGTGGGTGGGCTATTGGAGCTGATTCAACCGCTGGAAGACGATGGAACGCTGGTGCGGCGATCGCGGGAGCGGTTGGAAATGGAAATCGAGCGTTTCGTTCTGTTGGAGCGGGATGGCGCCATCATCGGTTGCGCCGCGCTTTATCCATTTCCCGTTGAGCGATTAGGTGAGCTGGCGTGTGTTGCGATGCATCCCCACTACCGCAATCGAGGTCGCGCCGATGCGCTGCTCAGCTTTATTGAACGTCAAGCTCAGACCCAGGGATTACAGCGGCTGTTTGTACTTACCACCCGCACCGCCCACTGGTTTCGGGAGCGTGGTTTCGAGCCGGCCGAAGTGGGCGACCTGCCGATGGGCAAGCAGGAACTCTATAACTGGCAACGCCGTTCCAAGATATTCATAAAATCCCTGTAAGCTTTATGTGGGTTCATCCCTGAGGAATCATTTATGTCGACCGTCGCGTCTCCCACTCCCTTGCGAGTGATCCAAATCACCGATCTTCATCTGAAAGCCCAGCCTGGTAGTCGGACTTGGGGCATAGATGTGGACGCCGGCCTGAATACGGTGTTAGCGCATATTCAGGAAAATTATCCTGCTGTGGATTTAATGCTCGTCACCGGTGACCTGGTCGGAGATGAACCCGAAGCCTACGAACGAGTGCGCCAGCGACTGGAATTGCTGGAGTTGCCGGTCTATTGTCTGCCGGGCAATCATGATTTTCCCGCCACCATGAGCTGGATGCTGCGCAATGGATGGGTGCGGCGCAAGCGTCACGTCGTGACCGACCACTGGCAATTCGTGCTGCTGGATTCGAGTTTTCCCGGCACGCCCGATGGTCATCTGGCTTATAGCGAACTGGCCTTGCTGGACACGCTGCTGGTAACGGATACGGACAGGCACACCGTCGTTTGTTTACACCATAACCCCGTGTCTAGCCAAACGCCTTGGCTGGATACGATGATGGTAAGCAACCATGCGGCGTTATTCAGCGTGCTGGATCGTTATTCCCAGGTCCGCGCGGTCGTCTGGGGACACATTCACGCCGAATTCAGCGCCCGCCGGAACGGTGTTCACCTGCTGGCGACGCCCGCAACCTGCGTTCAATTCAAACCGCGCGTCCCGGAACCGCAAGTGGACGACCTGCCGCCGGGTTATCGCTGGTTCGAGTTATACCCAGACGGTGTGCTGCGTACTGGGGTAGAGCGGGTGGGGTGAAATCATCGCCGCGACCAGACCAAAGTGGTACAGATTGTAGCTCTGATAAGTGATCGGTCCGCGCACCGTGATGCAGGGCCATCAGCGAGCAAGATTATGCTCATCAAGATCGGGCATGAGATAGCGATGCCCACCGGCTTGCTTGGCCAGGTACATTGCATGATCAGCATGGCGCAGGAGGGCATCGGCATCCGCGCCATCTTCCGGGTAGAGGGTGACGCCGATGCTGGCGCTGAGCCGCGCCGCGCCCTCGGCGAGGTCAAACGGCGCTTGCAAAGTGGTCAGCATCCGGTCAATGGCGCGCTCTCCTTCCTCAATCGTGGCCAGATCGCCCAGCAAGACCACAAACTCATCCCCACCCAAGCGGGCGACCGTATCTCCGGCCCGGATGCATGCCGTCAAACGTTGGGCGACTTGAATGAGGAGCTGATCGCCCTGATCGTGGCCATAGGTATCGTTAACTGGTTTGAAGCCGTCCAGATCCAGATAGCAGACCGCTAAGCGCCGCTGGTTCCGCCGCGCCTGCACCATGGCTTGCCGTAAGCGGTCCGCTAGCAGAATCCGATTCGGTAAACCAGTGAGCGCATCGTGATACGCAAGGTAGTTCATCTGGTCCTGAGTGCGCTTGCGCTCAATGATGTCCATCACTAGATCAGTTAGTTGCTGCATCGCTTCGACATCGTCAGCCGTGTAATCCTCGGGTTTGTTCCCCACGCCGATAATCGCAGCCACTCGATCATTGCCTAGGACAGGCAACAATAATTCACGCCGGATGACGACGTGGCCGATGGGCAAGCCGTACAGCGCTGTCAAACGCGCTTCGTCATTATGAAGCACCGGTTGGCGTTGCTGCACACAATCGATCCAGACGCTGGCCTGATGGATAGGGTAGCGTTGACCCTTGTCGTTCGCCGGGCGGCTGCAATTCTCCAGTGTCCGGCTGGACCAGGCTTGCAAGGTCAGGTGTCGCTGATCCGGTTCGACAAAATGAAAGAAACCGATTGTGCTGCCGGTCAGGTGCTCCGCTTCGTCCAGGGCCGCCCTCATCAGGTCCTCCAAAGTGCTGGTCAGCGCGGCTTGCGACAGGCGCATGCGGATTTTTAGCAACGTTTCCGAGCGTTGCCGATGATCGACGTCGCGGATGAAGACAAAAAACCGTTCGCCAGCGCTTGGCCAGTAGCTAGTATTGACTTCAGCGCGCCAAACCCGGCCACTTTTCGCCCGATGCCAGGTCTCAAACAGGCCACTGCCTTCACGACGCACCTTGTCGATATGGGCGCGGATCTCCTCCGGATTCTCGTGCGCCTCCAGAGCCATGATCGACATGGATCGCAATTCATCGCGACTATAACCGGACAGACGCGCATACGCTTCGTTGACTTCCAGCAGGCGGCCTTGTGAGTCCACCATCCAGAATCCATCTGCCGAAGTTTCAATAACGGCCCGATATTGTTCCTCACTGCGCCGCAAGCTGGCTTCAGCACGTTTTTTCTCGCTGATGTCGCGCGTGATGGTGACAAAGACCTTGCGCCCGCCGATGCGGGCGCCTCGGACGCTGACTTCAGCATCGTAAAGCGTACCGTCCTTGCGACGATGGCGGGCTTCGAAAGTAGCGTCAATAGCAAGAGGATCGGCGAACGCGGCGCGGATGTCCGCTTCGGTCATATCGGCGTCTATATTCCAGGAATACAGGCCGATCATCTCTTCCGGCGCGTAGCCCAGCATCTCGGCAAAACTTCGGTTAACTTCAATAATCTGGTGGTCTTCGTTGAAAATGGCGATCCCGTCACGGGAATTTTCGATCAGCGCGCGACGCCATTCGGCCTCGTTTTCCAACGCCATCCGGGCCGCTTGTTCGATGCTGATGTCGCGCGATACCCCAATGATTACTGGTTGGCTGTTCCAGCGTCCTCTCACCACTCGGGTATCCACCAGCACGCGTTCGCCATCAGCTTTCAGCAGCGGCAGTGGGCACGTTGCGCGGGTTCCGGCCAGTATCTCGGCGATGATCTGGCCGACTTCATTGTGGACTTCAGGCGGATGAACAGCGCTAATCGGTTGGTCGAACAGCGTATTGCCGTAGCCCAGCCCTTTTGCCACCGCCAGATTGTAGTGCAGGATGCGGCCCTCCAGATCGAGAACGAAGAGATAATCGTTAATCGCGTTAAAGAGTTCCGCCAGGTTTTGCTGCTGCCGGAAGGCTTCTTCCTGGGCGAGCACACATCCTAGGGCCTGCGTGAACTGGCAGGCCAGCGTTTGCAGCGCGGTCACCGTTAGCGACCCGACCGCTCCAATCTGTTTGCTGGCCAGATTAAGACAGGCCATCGGGTTGTTCCTGACATGGATCGGTAGCACGACTAGTGACTGGAGGCCTTCTTCAATCAACGCCGGTTCTCGAATCAGCGCGGAATCGATGCAATACGCCTGTTCAGTCATACAACTGCAATGTAGCTGGCCTTCGCGGATAATGGCTGCCTGGCGCGAATCGGCAGCCAGATGCTCAACTTTCGCAAAAAAGACCGGAGACAATCCCTGCCGGACCACTAACCGATAGCTGTTGTCCGGCTCGCGCCAATAGAGTCCCCCACCATCCAATTCCGGCAAGCTCAAGGCGCTTTCCAGAATCGCCTTGAGCAACCTCTCCCGGGTGGGTCTTTGGGCGAGAATTGCAGAAAATTCATGCTGCGTTTGCAGCAGTAGCTCCGTGTGTTTGCGTTCGGAGATATCCAGTTGAATGCCAGCGGTAAGCAGCGGTCGGCCGTTTGCATCCCGTCGCATAACCCGGCCCCGTGCGTGGAACCAGCGCCATTGGCCATCCGCGGCGCGCAAGCGATATTCGACCTCGCACAACGAATTTTCCGGCGCCAGCGTTGCCGCAATGCGCGCCTGCACCCCAGGCAAGTCATCGCGGTGGATCAGACCAAGCCAGGCAGCCAGACTGGACGGCGCTTGCTCGATGTCGTAGCCCAGCAAGGTGTACAGCCAGGGACTCCAAAACATGCGGTCGCTGACATGATCATACTCCCAGACGCCAATATCAGCGGCCTCCAACACTTGGCTTAAGGGGGATTGTAATACGTGGGAGTGTGAGGTGTTTCGCACAGGGGCTAACCTGCCTACCCAGGATTTTCCAGCGGCAACACCGGCTTCATGCGCGCACTGAGGGTGGTGGAATCCTCTTGCAAGCCGAGCAGACGCTGATAGACGATGGCGTATTCCATGACCCGCTGCACATAGGCCCGGGTTTCCCGATAGGGAATGGTTTCCGCCCAGACATCGGCGGGTACTGAATCATGCACTGGCAACCATTCGATGACCTTGTTGGGTCCGGCATTGTAAGCGGCGGTGGCCAGGGCTGGATTACCCTGCAACCGTTCCAGCATGCGTCGCAGGTAGCGAACGCCGTAGCGGATATTGGTTTCCGGCTGACGCAGATCGGCTTTATTGGCAGGATCTTGTAAATCCTGGGCCACTTGGCGACCGGTAGCCGGCATGAGCTGCATCAGGCCCAGCGCCCCAACTGGGGAACGAGCGTCGGCGCGAAACGCGCTTTCCTGACGGATGACCGCGTAAACCCAGGCCGGGTCCAGGGCATCGGCTGTGGCGTTTGCCACGATTCCATCCCGGTAGGCCAGTGGAAAGCGCAGTTCCAGATCGTCCCAGTATTCGGCCCGGGCAATGGTAATAATAGCCTGATGGCGCCACTCCCAGCGCTGGGCTAACCGCGCCGCCTGTTTCAGCACTGCCGGATCGAACGCTCGGGTCGCTTGTCGCCATTCGGCGTCGGCTTCCCATTCCCGGCCCAGAATGTACAACTCCCTGGCCCGTTGTAGCCCAGGCGAAGCGGCCAGCAGCGCGGTCAATTCGGTGAGCGAAACCACCAACGGCGTATTGGTGATCGTATAGGGAACACCCAGTCGGTCAGCGGCCAGGAAGCCGTAGTAGTCACGGTGGCCAGAGGCGTTTCGGTAGGCTTGTTGGGCCGATTCGATACGATTCAGCGCTTCCAGCGCCCGGCCACGCCAGTATTGCCAGCGCGGGCTGTCACGTTCTTCCGGAGGCAATTGATCAAGCCAGTGCAGGGTTGCAGGCCAGTCGCCCTGTTTCAGGCAAACGCGGATCCGCCATTCCCGTACGTCGGCATCGACGACGGTTTCCGGCAGGGCGGTCAGCCGCGCCAGCGCTGTCGGGTGGTAATCGCTGGCGATCCACAGGGCCAGTAACCGTTCCTCATCGGCCAGATGAGGCGCTAACGCTGGATTCCACGCCTTGAGGGTGTCCAAAGCAGCAATTGCCCCCAGGGCATCGCGCCGCCGCCAGCGATTCAAACCATCAGCCAGAATCGGCGGGACGCGCGGGTCATCTACGTTAAAACGGTCAGCATCGAGAATCAGGGTCGGGTCATTCGCTACCGCCAGCCACGTATCCGCCAAAGCCTGATCGTTCGCTGGCATATCAGCGCGCAGATACTGGGCCAGTCCCGTCTCGCCCTCCTTCATGGCCAGCGCAAAGCGTTGCCAGCGCAATTCCGGCGAAAGCTGGCCCTGAGTCTGCCAGACGGCGATCACTGGATCACAGGCATTGGGAAGCGAATGACCAGTGAGCCAAACGGCGGCGAAATCCTGCAATGCGGCGTCGGTCTGGTCCGTATTAAGCAACGCCTGCCGCCGCCAGCATTCGAAGGTCGGATCGCGGCTGGGGACAGCGTCGCGCAGGTAATCCGCCCAACGCTGGGCGCCAGCCAGTTGACGCAACCAGGCGTTGCGCAGGCGATCCGCCAGGGGCGTGTCGGCCCAGGTTTGCAGGAAATCCCGCACTTCGGCAGCAGGGAATGCATTCAATCGACGGGACAGGTCTTTGTAAACCAGATAGGGATAAAGCGGGTAGTCGCGCAACGATGCATCATCCAGGGACGCGCCAGTCTGCAACGATCGCTCGACGATTTGAAAGGCTTGCCGTTGCGCGCGCAAAGACTCTGTAGCGTTGACATCGCCGCCAAGGCCGATGATCAGGGCAATAGCCCAAAGCAGATGCATAAAAATCCCTTGTATATTTGATGGTTAGCGCCTGATCGTTTTGCAGATTGCGATGATAATCACGCTGTCATTAAGCTTGTGTCAAAGCACGAGCCATTCTTCAGGCAATCCTTATCCGTAGAGTTATCCTGGCTTTGAGATGAATTTTGTAGCCAGGACTTTCGCTTATGGGCTATTTTTTACCATATATAGATATTTATTGATCATTACCATACTTTATATGGTAGCCAAGCGAAAGTCCTGGTAGCGTAGCCCCGCCAATCATAAAGTTGACACGAAACAGGTTGCCTGTGGATAACTTTGTGGATAACTTTTGCTAATTGCCGCTAAGTACATATTGTCATTGCATTAATGACGTTTTAACGACTTTCCAGTTATTTATTTTTTTAATCTTATATCAATATCTTATGTTCAACACTTGGAATCTGATCACAATTTTGGGTTGAAGGGAGCCGAATAACTCGCTAGACAGAGGGATTGCATAAGCCTGTGGATAAGTCAAGCTCGATTCAGCATTTTCATTCAATCCGAAAATCGTGGAAATCCTGATAGGGCAAGGCTTCGCAATAGGTATCGCTGACGTGGGCGAATGGCGGACCTTGCCTTAGCCAGTGCTGAAGCGCAGTGACCGCCCGTTCATCGCCACAGATCAGCGCTTCCACCCGCCGATCTGGCAGGTTGCGGACATACCCGGTTACGCCCAGCGAGAAGGCTTTGTCCGCGGTGGCGTAGCGAAATCCGACGCCCTGAACGCGGCCGCTGATATAACAACGCAAGCACAGTTTTTTCACGAGATTTGTCCTCTTTAATTATTGGCTTTTCGCTTTTATCCAGGTGATATTGCGGCTATCCACTAAGGCGTCTCCAACAATATGGAATTCCTCGGTGAAACCGCTTTGAACCCGGATCGAAACCTTCGCGCCGGATTTTTCCCAGGTTCCTGTAAACTGATCGGATGGCGTGTGAAACAGGAAGGTTCCGTCCGCGCTGAAACGAATCCAGCGACGAGCGGAAGAAGTGGGTTCGATAAATTTACCGGGAAAAACCGGCTCTTGAGAGTTTTTTTGCAGTGGTTCAGTCAGAAAGGTATGACGACCGCTTTGCTGTTCCAAAATTTTTACACGCTGTTCCAATTCGTCAACGCGTTGCTCCAGGCGACTCTGCGCCAGCGCGCTGGTCGGGAATGCAATGATGAGCGATAAGATCAGAATTTTCATCTTGATTATGACTCTTATTCCGGTTAACGATCTGACGAATCGGGTGCGTCCTGACCACCACCGACGATGACTGTGATGAGCCGGTCGGGCTGGATATGGCGTCGCCAGGCGCCCGTGACCTGATCCAAAGTAATATCGTTCATAACGCTAACGAAGTTTTGCAGGTAATCCAGGGGCAATCCATAAAAGGCAATCATTCCCAGATAGTTGGCGAGCTTGCGGTTGCCAGCAAGATCCAATGCGAAGCCGCCGGTAATGTTCTGCCGCGCTTCTTCCAACGCCTGGGCCTCGGGACCCTGGGCAGTGAACTGGCGGAGAGCGGTCTTGGCAACCTCCAGCGCGGTATCGACTTGATCGTTGCGGGTTTGCAGACCGATCAGAAAGGGACCGGCCTGGCGCATCGGCGAAAAGGCGCTGTAGACGCTATAAGCAAGGCCGCGTTTCTCGCGAATTTCCTGGGATAGCTGCGAAACCAGCCCGTTACCGCCCAGAACATGGTTACCCAAATAGAGTGCGTAGTAATCGGGATCGGCGCGACTGACGCCTATTTGACCGATCAGGATATGGCTTTGCGCGGAGGGATGGGCAATGCGCACCGTCTGACTGGCAGTCACTTCAGGGACAGGGGGCGGCGGCGGAATCGGTTCGCCTGGAGGCAGACCGCCGACCAGCGCGTTGGCTAACCGCTCGGCAGCGGGTCGATCCAGATCGCCGACCAGCGCAACCCTGGCGTTGGCGGCGGTGTAATGGCGGCGGTGGAAGTCTTGGACCGCGGCGCGGGTGAGCGCTTTCAGACTGGCGGTTGTGCCTTCTGGCGGCGAGCCATAGGGATGTTGGCCATACAGCGCGCGATAGAAAGCGTCTTGAGCAATAGCGCCGGGCGATTGGGCGCGTTCTTGCAATGCGGTCAGCATTTGTTGACGAACCCGTTCGATCGCCTCCGGGGCAAAGGCCGGCTCCCTGATCAACCGGGCCACGGTTTCCACCGCCGGTTGCAGATAGCGGGGATCGGTCAGGCTGCGTAATGAGATTACCGCTGAATCACGCTGCGAACTGGCGCTGAACTGTGCGCCGACACGATCCAGTCGATCCGCAATGTCATCCGCCGACCAGTCGCCCGCGCCTTCTTCCAGCAAAGCATTGGTTAGTCGCGCCAGTCCCGGTTGGTCGCCGTCGCGGGCCGAACCGGCGTTGAACAGGATTTGCGCGTCGACCATGGGCAGTTCCCGGGCCGAAATGAAATAGACCGGCACATCGTTGGCCGTGCGCCAGTGCTGGATTTCGGGAACGGCGGCGGCTATTCCCGAGGCAAGCAGCAGGACGATGGCAAGGAAAGGGGTAAGCAATGAAGAACGGTTGCGCATGGTGGAAAAATCCTCAGTATTTTATATGAATTCTCATTATGTTAAGCGATATAGTCTATAGGAATGTGGCTAAAACAGATTCGCCATTGATCATTGACGCAAATATATTAGCGCGTGATCTGATTCTGCTCATCCAGCCGGTTCAGAATCGCCAGCGCCCGTTGTGGGTCGGCTTGGGCCGCCAAGGCGCGAAACCGGGTCTCGGCGTCAAAGCTGGATAAGGTTTGGATGCTGATTTCTTCCATCAGTTTATTAAGGCTGACGCCTCGCAGGGCGGCGAGTTGTCTGAGCCGATCATGGGTATCGTTCGGTAGACGAATCGTTAGGGTACTCATCGTAGTGCCTCCAGGCATTGAGCAGGCGTTAGGATGGACAAGCTTTTCCAGAATAATTGGCTGTGCAACAAATTCCGTGTGTTGTGGGTGATGATAGCCGTAGCGCCCCCGGCTATGGCTAGTTCGATGAGGTGATTATCTGCTTCGTCAGGCAGATTAGGATGCCAGAGGTAGTAAATCCTGACCCAGCGCCCGCTACCCGCCAGCGCAGCAAGTACTTCCCGGCGTTCCTCTGCCGTGGTGGCCTCGGACCAGACGTTGCGTCCCAGCAAATCTTCGTATTCCAACCAGAGCGCATTGGAAAATAGGGGTTGATAAACACTGTGCAACGCTCGACGGAGTACCTCACGCGAAGCGCCACCCTCCGAGCGAAGCGCTGAGACAAAGACATTGGCATCAACAACGATAGGAATCATTTTGATAGCTTATACGCTATCAATATTTCGATGCAAATTTTGGTCAGTTGTTTTCGTACTCACGGGGTAACCGTTCAGTCCCCTCTTTAGCAAGGGGGGGTGAGGGGGGATTTTGGCCCCGTCGCTCGTGCGAAATCCCCCCCGGCCCCCCTTTTCCAAAGGGGGGAGGTGAACGCTTACCTCACGGGCAGTTCATTATGGATAGTAATTTGTTCTCGCTAAAGCCCTCCATCCATCTCTCCTGACCAAAAACGTCAACCTGCGCCCTTTGAAGTCAGTACGCTTCCGACAAAAAGTTCCCTTATGGAATGAGTAGATATGCCGCTTGGGGAATGTTTAATTTTTTCTTTTTATTTTTTATTAGATTAGAAAAAAATAACGGAGGTTTTCGATTCTGGCACACTGGCTGCAACAGACAAACGCGAAGGGATCGCAAGCGTATCCCCCCAACTTCCTAACCCAAAACCGGGTTTTTTCTGAAAGTAAATTGAGGAGTTATCCCATGAATAAGTTCCAACGCGGCTTTACCTTGATCGAACTGATGATCGTTGTGGCTATTATCGGTATTTTGGCCGCGATCGCTCTACCGGCTTATCAGGATTACACCATCCGCACCCGCGTCACGGAAGGCTTGAGCATCGCGGAGCCGCTGAAGTTGGAAGTTGCCCAAAATGCGACCACGATCGCCGATCTGAACGCAGCCATAGCCACTTGGAATGCTCAGGCTGCTGGCGCTGGTGCGACGAGCAAATACGTGACCTCCGTGCTGGGTACTGCCGGAACAGGCGTGATCACCATTTTACTTAATGCAGGTAACGTAGGTATTGCCGCCGGCTCAGACACTGTGATCTTGTCACCTTATGTTCAGGCTGGTGGCGCCGCTGTAACACTGGCAGCAGCGCTCGGCGCAGGCACCACTGGCACGGTCGACTGGGCTTGCGCCAGCGCCACCAATGCGACTGCCACCAACCAGGGTCTGGCCGCTGCGGCGACGGGCGCACTGCTGGCCAAGTATGCCCCGGCTCAATGCCGTTGATTCCCAGCTAACGTAGAAACGAAAGCCCCCGGTAACGGGGGTTTTTTTATTGCCTGTTGTTTTTATAGGAAAAAACCGATAAGGTCAGGCGAGCCTCTCTTTGTTGTTGATCGTTAGTCTTATAGTCATTGATAACTTGGCCTCCTGCTCATCAATGCACATCAAAACAATTTGGTTCTTCGAGGGTTCTTGTGGAACTCACACTGTAGGTCGGGCAAAAGCGTAGCGTTGCCCGACAAGAAGGCCTATGTCGGGCACGTCCGGTGCCGGACCTACAGATTGCTACGGATTGCTGCATCAATTCCACAAAAAGTATCGAAGAACCAACAATTTTTTATTTGACAAAAATTAGTATTATAATTGTGCATTAAAAACCACCCTTCATAGCCCATGAGAATGATCGAACTTGATGAACGCCTTCTGAACCAGGTTCAGCAGCTTGGCTGCTTCGGGACCAAAAAAGCGGCGGTCAATACCGCACTGGCCGAGTACGCCAAGCTGCTGAAACGCCGTCAGCTTCTGGAGCTAAGAGGAAAAGTGCATTGGGAAGAGAATCTGGATCAGCTCCGCGCTTCGCGACATACCATCCACTGCAAAAAGTAACCATTTACGAAGTCCCCACCCCGATGACCAAACGACACGCCTTCGCCCTGCACCTGACCGCCAGCATCACGATTTTTCTGATCTTCCTCGGCCTCATGTTTTTCGTCTGGTATCCCGCCCCGTACTTCGCCATTGACGGTGGCTGGCAGGTGTTGCGGATTCTGGCCGGCGTCGATGTCGTCCTGGGGCCACTGCTGACCCTAATCGTCTTCAAACCCGGCAAGCCCAGTCTGAAATTCGATATGAGTTGCATCATCCTCATTCAGCTCGGCGCGCTGATCTACGGCGGAACCATCATCTACCAAGAGCGCCCGGCGTTCGTGGTGTTCGGCATCGACCGGTTTACTTCGATTCCCGCCGCCGATATCGACTTCGACAAGCTGCAATACCCGGAACTCCAGCGCCGCTTCGGCATCGGCCCGCTCCTGGCGCAGGCGCATCTGCCCGACGACTCGCAACAACGGCAAGATTTATTGTTTGGTGTGTTGCTGAAAGGCGAAAAGGACTTGGAATATCGGGCCGAATTCTATGAACCTTATCAACCCGACCTTACAAAACTGGGTGCTCGCAGTCTCGACGTGGCGAAAATCGCCGGGCAGAATCCCCAGGCTAAGGCAGCGCTTGACGCCTTTCTCCAGCAGCATGGCGGCGTGTTGACGGATTATCTCTACCTGCCGTTGCGCGGCAGAAATAAGGACATCGTGATGGCGCTATCGGCAAAAGAAGGAAAGCCGGTTGGCTGGATTTCGATCAACCCGTGGCTGGAGGATGGCCATTGAGTGCGGGCCTTCGCTGGCCCGGAATTGACGATTTTCAACAGGCGCATGCTCGCTTACATCGGTAGCCAGTCCAGTCCCAGCACCTGTTCGGAAGACCAGGGGCAGTCTTCAGGGAAGCTGGATAATCCGGTTTCCTGAGCCGCTTGTGCAGTTGCATCTTCCCATACGCCTTCCCACCAATCCGCATCCGCCAAATCTACTTTCAGACTAGGCGTTTTGTTCAAACGACGGATAATGCCTTTCCGTTGATTGCGAATCGTGATTTTCCATGACGCGCCCCGGCGCTCAGGTTGGTGCTGCCACTTGAGAAGATGGGCCAGCAACACAGCCATCCGACTGGAAAGCTCCCGCTGTTCGCTCTTACCCACGTCTTCAATTTCTTCCGCTAAATGTTCCAAATCCAATTGGTCGAACCGACCGGCTTTCAACCACTGAGCTTGTTCACGAGACCAGGCAATAATATCAGTTTCATAATTTGCAAGCATGCTTACTCCTTGAAATGTAAAACGATAATCTCGCCTATCGAACCGTTCAAATTATGCTCGCCTGATAATGCAAATCCTCCATATACCGCTCATACGCCGCCCGCTCCTCGGGCGATAATTTCAACACATCCAGCTTCTCTCGCGCCGCTTGTAACCCGCACGCTGTAAAATGCTCCTGAATTTCTTCATGCTTGAGAAAGTAAATCCATTCATCCAGCGGGTCTTTCACCGCATCGTTAAACTGGTTGATCTTGATCAGATAGTATTCCGGGTAGAGCGCGCTCACCGCCGGCTGCTGAAACAGTTGCTGCTGTTTTTCATTCAGCTTGAGCTGATTGTGCTATGGCGCTCCCTAGGGGTTTCGAACCCCTGTTCCCGCCGTGAGAGGGCGGTGTCCTGGGCCACTAGACGAAGGGAGCAAAATCGCTGACTGGCGTCTTGAAGAGAAAGATGTATTATACGCACGCTTTGACTTCAGACAAGAGCTTGCGCATATTCCTTGGAATCCCGAAACCCAAATTCACCGCCAATTCTCATTCCCCGTCCCGAACACAACATTTCGCGGGCCAACATCAGCGCCAACGCCGTCAAGGTCTTGTACCGGCTGCACGACGCTGGGCATCGCGCCTGCCTGGTCGGCGGCGGCGTGCGGGATTTGCTGCTAGGGCGCGAACCCAAGGACTTTGACGTCGCCACCGACGCCCGTCCTGAGCAGATTTATAAACTTTTTCGTAACTGCCGACTCATCGGTCGCCGCTTCCGGCTGGCCCATGTGCGTTTTGGTCAGGAGATCGTCGAAGTCGCCACCTTTCGCGCGCGCAGCAAAGAAGGCGAAGACTCCGGTGTGGAGCGCGCCGCTGATGGTCGCATTCTCAGCGACAATGTTTACGGCAACATCGAGGAAGACGCCTGGCGGCGGGATTTCACCATCAATGCCCTTTATTACGATATCGCCAATTTCGCGGTGCTGGACTATGTAGGCGGTATGGCGGACCTGCAAGCCGGATTGATTCGCCTGATCGGCGACCCGGTGCAGCGCTACCACGAAGACCCGGTGCGGATGCTGCGCGCGGTGCGGTTCGCCGCCAAACTGGGACTGCAACTCGATCCGGCCACCGAAGCGCCCTTGCACCGTCTGGGTCACCTGCTGGAACAAATTCCGCCGGCCCGCCTGTTCGACGAAATGCTCAAGCTGTTCATGAACGGTAGCGCCATTCAGACCTTTGAACTACTGCGTCATTACCGGCTGTTTGGGTGGCTGTTTCCGGCCACCGAGCGTTGCCTGGGCCACCAGCAGCAGCATTATCCGAAAACCCTGCTGATCCGCGCCCTGGCGAATACGGATCAGCGACTGGCGGACGATAAGCCAGTGAATCCGGCGTTCCTGTTCGCCGCATTGCTCTGGGAGCCGATGCGCGAGCAGATGCGCCGTCTGCAAGCTGATGGACTGGGCGATCACGATATTCTTCAGGAAGTCGCCGACATCGTCACCCGCGAGCAGAGCCGGCGGGTCGCCCTGCCGCGCCGCTATAGCCTGCCGATGCGGGAAATTTGGGAGTTGCAACCGCGACTGACGCAAGTTACCGGGAAGCGACCGCTGCGATTGGTCACCCACCCTCGTTTCCGAGCGGCCTATGATTTTCTGACGTTGCGCGCCGACGCCGATGAACAGGCGGCGGAACTGGCTGACTGGTGGACCCGGTTTCTAGGAATGAGCGAGGCTGAACGAATCCAGGCCACGCAACCTGCGACTCGCGCCCCGGCGAAAAAGGGTAAACCGCGCCGCCGCCGCAAGCCCCGGTCAGCCCAGCAGGATCAGTCAGCGCCTCCGCCAGGGTCCGACGCCTGACTGGCCCCACGCTGCGAAAAGTTTGTACCTCTATGCCGTCGGTACGGGCCTACATCGGCATTGGCAGCAATCTGCACGACCCAGCGCACCAGGTTCGACGCGCGCTTCAGGGGTTGGCCACCCTCCCCGTCAGCCGGTTGACGGTGTGTTCGCCCTGGTACCGCACCGCCCCGGTCGGCGGGCCATCGGGTCAACCCGACTACCTCAACGCCGTCGCCGCCCTGGAAACCACGTTGACCCCGGATGCCTTGCTGGCCGCGCTCCAGGCGCTGGAAAACGCCCAGGGAAGAATCCGCGCTGAACGCTGGGGGCCGCGCACCCTGGATCTGGATCTGCTACTTTACGGTTCCATCACCCGCAACGATCCCCGACTGACCTTACCGCATCCTCGCCTGCATCAACGCGCCTTCGTTTTGTATCCCTTGTATGACATTGCGCCTGATTTGACGATCATCGGACAGGGAAAGTTGACGATGCTACTCAGAAATTGTCCGTCTCAAAGCATCGTGCGTCTGGACATTGCAAACGAACCGGTTACGATAACGCCGCCAAAGCCACTTCCAATGAAACCTTACTTAAACCCGCCATCCTGACTCCATTCGTCATTTCGGATGGCTCCATGTAGAGTACGCCATGTACAAAGACGCATCGACTCGCAAGCCGATTACGGTCACGACCCTGGCAAAGATGAAGCGCGACGGGGAAAAATTCGCGGTGCTGACTGCCTACGACGCCAGTTTCGCGGCGTTGTTGGAGACGGCGGGCGTGGAGGTTATCCTGGTCGGCGATTCGCTGGGCATGGTCATTCAGGGGCAGCGCACCACGGTGCCAGTGACGCTGGAAGATATGATCTATCATACCCGCCTGGTGGCGCGAGGCTGTCAGACCGCCTTGGTCATGGCGGACATGCCCTTTGCCAGCTACCCCACGGTCGAACAAGCCGTGTACAGCGCGGCCCGGTTGATGCAGGAAGGCGGCGCGCAGATGGTCAAGCTGGAAGGCGGCGGCTGGCTGGCGGACACCGTGCGCCAACTCAGCCGCAACGGTATCCCGGTCTGTGCCCATCTGGGTTTGTTGCCGCAGTCAATCCACAAACTGGGCGGTTACAAGGTGCAGGGTCGCGAGGAAGCCGCCGCCCGGCAAATGATCGACGAAGCGCTGGCCTTGCAGGATGCTGGCGCGGACGTGGCGCTGGTGGAATGCATCCCGGCGGAACTGGCGGCGCGGTTGACCGAGGCGCTGGCGATTCCGCTGATCGGCATCGGCGCTGGCCCGCATTGCGATGCCCAGGTGCTCGTCAGCTACGACATGCTGGGCATCACCCAAGGCCATCGCCCCCGGTTCTCCAAGAACTTTCTGACCGGCTGCGACAGCTTGCAAACGGCGGTGGAAACCTATGTGCGCACGGTCAAAACCGGCGAATTTCCCGGCCCCGAGCACTGCATTGCCTGATTGTTGAGGAGCGCTTTTCATGCGGACTGTGCATACCCTGACCGAACTGCGCACCCAGGTCGCCGCCTGGCGGCGCTCCGGTGAAGAAGTCGCTTTCGCGCCCACCATGGGCAATCTGCATCGTGGGCATATCCGCTTGGTGGAACGGGCGCGGCAATGCGCGCCGCGCACCGTCGCCAGCATCTTTGTCAACCCAATGCAGTTTGGGCCGAATGAGGATTACGCGGGCTATCCGCGCACCCTGGACGAGGACAGCCGTCAGCTGGAGGAAGCTCGACTCGACCTGCTGTTCGCCCCGGACCTGGCCGACATTTATCCGCGCCCTTTGGAGGACATGACTCAGGTGATCGTGCCGGGATTCACCACCGTACTATGCGGAGCCAGCCGCCCCATCCATTTTGGGGGCGTCGCCACAGTCGTTACCAAGCTTTTCAATATGGTGCAACCGGACATCGCGGTATTTGGCGAAAAGGACTGGCAGCAACTGATGGTCATCCGCCGAATGACCGCTGACCTGAATATACCGATCCAGATTGTCGGCGTGCCTACCGTGCGGGAAGAGGATGGCTTGGCGATGAGTTCGCGCAATGGCTACCTGTCTGCCGAACAGCGGGCGGTTGCTCCCACCCTGTACGCCATGTTACAGACCACAGCGGAGCGCTGGCGACAGGGCGAACGGGATGTTGCGATTTTGGAGGAGGACGCCAGGGCGCAACTCAGGGCGGTGGGCTTCCGCCCCGATTATTTTGAAATCCGTCACGCTGAGACCCTGCAACGGCCTACTCCCGAAGATATGGCGGTTGATTTACGGATTTTCGCCGCCGCCTGGCTCGGTCGGGCGCGGCTGATCGATAATCTAGCGGTCGGCCATCTGCCCTCTTGAGTCCCGCTCCCCAAGCCCCCCTTACCCGCTTGTGGGCGAGGGGAAACGATGAAAAAACGCTACGCTCCAGACGCGGGTTGCGCGGAGGCATTGGTGTGTTCGAGGAATGCCCCGGCATGAGTAGCGAAACTTGTCGATGCTGGCCAACACCACGAACACCATGATGTCGATGCTCATGGCGATGTGGTAGATGATGTAGCTCATCATCCGTTCGAAGATGCGGCGCGACTCTTCCACCGCATGGATAATCACCGACTGGTCTTCCCCTCAGCCTAATAAATTGGGGAAGATCCGTCAGAGTTCCCTGGCCATCACGATGGCGTCTTCCCGATCTTTGGCGGCAGGGTAGTAGCCATGCCGAACGCCAATTTCGCAGAAACCGGCGGACTGGTAGAGCCGCAATGCGGCGGCGTTGGAAGCGCGGACTTCCAGGAAAACGGTTTGGGTTTGCACGGTGTGCGCTCGTTCCAGCAAATGATCGAGCATCCGCCGCGCTAGGCCGCGTCTCTGCAATTCCGGGCGTACGCACACATTGAAGATATGTGCTTCGTTGGCGGCAGTCGACATGACCCCGTAGGCTTGAATGAAGCTGTGCGGTACTTCCAGCACCCGGCAGTGATAGTCAGCCCGGATGCAGTCGCGGAAAATGGTCTCGGTCCAGCAAAAGTCATAAGCCCGTCGTTCAATCGCGAGAATTTCCCGCAAATCAGCGTAGAGCATCTTGCGGAACTGGCTGACGCTGGCCTGTTCTCGCGGTGCGATCCTGGGTAATGCGCTCATAAATCGGCAAACTTTCCGGTTGGAGCAGGCGGTTCAGCCGCCAGAGTGCGACGGGCTAAACGCAGATCATCCCAAGCTTTGCGTTTTTCGCGGGGTGAACGCAACAAGTAAGCCGGGTGGTAGGTGACCACTACGGGAATGCGCGTCGGCCCAAAGCGATGGACGCGACCGCGTAATTTGCCGATTTGCGTGTCGGTTTCCAGCAGGTTCTGCGCCGCGACCCGCCCCACCGCCAGAATAATGCGGGGTCGAATCAGTTCGATTTGCCGTTGCAAGAACGGGCGGCATTTCGCCGCTTCCATCGGCGTCGGTTCGCGGTTATCCGGCGGACGGCATTTCAAAATATTCGCGATATAAACCTGCTCGCGTTTCAGGCCAATCGCCAACAACATGGGATTCAGCAGCTTGCCGGCTCGTCCAACGAAAGGTTCGCCCTGTCGGTCTTCATCGGCTCCCGGCGCTTCGCCGATGACCAGCCATTCGGCTTGATGATCGCCGACGCCGAATACGACTTGCGTGCGGGTTCCGCATAATTCACAGGCGGTGCATTGGCGGGTTTCGGTGATCAACTCCTCCCAGTCCATCCGAGCGATGCGCGCCTCGCGGCTCATTACAGGAGGCGCATCCGGGATATCGTCGGCGTCCAGTTCAAAAACCGGCTCCCAATTGTCGTCTATCGGTGGATTCCAGTCATCGGGAGGAGGCAATTCCGGGTTTCCTCCGCCCGTCTCCGCCCTCACCCCCAATCCTTCTCCCACAGGGTGAGGGGCATCGGATGCCTGCGTCTTCAAGCTCTCCTCCACCGGGCGAAGAATGTCATTTTCTGAATTCCCCTCTTTGGTCAAGGAGGAGTGGCGCGCAGCGCCGGGGTGGTTGGCTCGCGGCAGCCACAACGGAATGTCCAGAGCTTCCAGGTAGAGGCGTTTATCAGTCATTACAGCCATTACAACAATTGCGGATGCGCCCGTTCAATCGGTTGCAGCACTTTGTTCAACACATTCACGTAGGCTTTCGCCGAAGCGATCACGATGTCGGTGTCCGCGCCTTGGCCATTGAGGATGCGCCCTTGCTTGGAGACCCGCACGGTCACTTCACCCTGCGCATCGGTACCGCTGGTGATGTTGTTCACCGAATACAGCAATAAGTCCGTGCCCGTTTGCAAAATGCTCTCGATGGCCTTGAATGCGGCGTCCACCGGCCCGCCACCCTCGGCGGTCGCGCTGCGCTCTTCGCCATCCACGGACAAAGTGACTTGCGCCTTGGGCGTCTCGCCGGTTTCGGAACAAACACGCAGATAAAGCAACTTCACCCGCTCGTTTTCTGCGGTCAGATAGGCATCGGTGACTAGCGCTTGCAAGTCCTCGTCGTAAATCTCGTGCTTTTTGTCGGCCAGTTCCTTGAAGCGGGCGAAAGCGGCGTTTAATTCTTCCTCCGTGGCGAAATTGACGCCCAGTTCCTCCAGCCGGGTGCGGAAGGCGTTGCGGCCTGAATGCTTGCCCATGACCATGCGGTTGGCGCTCCAGCCGACATCCTCGGCGCGCATGATTTCATAGGTTTCGCGGTGTTTAAGCACGCCGTCCTGGTGGATGCCGGACTCGTGGGCGAAAGCGTTAGCCCCGACGATGGCTTTGTTGGGCTGCACCGGGAAGCCGGTGATGTTGGCGACCAGTCGGGATGCGGGCACGATTTGCGTGGTGTCGATGCCGGTCTCCAGGTTAAACACATCGCGCCGGGTGCGCACGGTCATGACGATTTCTTCCAGCGAGGCGTTGCCCGCGCGCTCGCCCAGACCGTTGATGGTGCATTCCACCTGCCGCGCCCCCGCCATGACCGCCGCCAGAGAATTAGCCACCGCCAGGCCCAGGTCGTTATGGCAATGTACGGAGAAGATGGCTTTATCCGCGTTCGGCACCCGTTCCAGCAGGCTCTGGATGGTGTGGGCGAACTGTTCGGGGACGTTGTAGCCGACCGTGTCAGGGATATTGATGGTGCGCGCGCCGGCGTCAATCACCGCTTCAGTGATCCGGCACAGGAAATCGAGTTCCGAACGGCCCGCGTCTTCGGCGGAGAATTCCACGTCATCGGTCCAGCGCCGGGCGCGGCGCACCGCTTCAACCGCGCGTTCCAACACTTGATCCGGCTCCAGCCGCAGCTTCATTTTCATGTGAATCGGCGAGGTGGCGATGAAAGTATGGACGCGACAACTTGCCGCCTCTTTCAGCGCTTCTCCGGCCTGGTCGATGTCCACCTCGGAAGCGCGCGCCAGACCACATACCGTGCTGTCCCTGACCGCCCGAGCGACGGCTCGCACTGCTTCAAAGTCGCCGGGACTGGCGATGGGAAAGCCCGCTTCGATGACGTCGACCTTCATCCGCTCCAACATCTTGGCGATGCGGACTTTCTCTTCCTTAGTCATCGACGCGCCCGGACTTTGTTCGCCATCGCGCAGGGTCGTATCGAAAATAATCAGTTTGTTCATACGGTGCTCTCCAAAACTGGGATTTGAAAAGCCATTATGGCGATTTTGCCGGGTTTGTCAGCTTTCAAAAACTATGTGAGGTATTCATGTTCTACGCACATTCAACAGATTCGATGAATCAAGACGATTGGCAGTTACTCAGCGATCATCTCAACGCCGTTGGGCGGCTTACCGCGAATTTTGCTGAACGCTTTGCTGCTCAAGACATGGGGCTGGTTGCCGGATTACTGCATGATCTTGGCAAATATACAAACGAGTTCCAGGGACGTTTGACCGGTGATTATGGCCGCATGGATCATTCCACGGCAGGCGCTAAAGTCGCCGTTGAGCACTTCAGGCTGCTGCACTTGGGACGTGTGTTGGCGTACTGCATCGCCGGACATCATGCCGGCTTGGCCAACGGATACGATCCGGGCGGACGCAGCGCCTTGAAGGAACGACTGGCGGCGAGCATTCCCAATCTGCTTTCGGCATGGCGGGAAGAGATTCAATTACCTGACCGCTAGAGTCCACCAAAGCTGATGAGCCCCCGTAAGGATCGAACGATTTTCCAATTAGCGTTCTTCACCCGCATGTTGTTCTCCTGCCTGGTTGATGCGGATTTTCTGGATACCGAGGCGTTCTACGCCAAAGTTGAAGGGTGGCGGATCAACCGTGGTGGATTGCCGGCCTTGGCCGAATTACGGAAACCGAATGATACCGGAGATGCTGGATGCGTATTTCACTGATGCCGGCCATCCATTTCACGGGATGACGGCCGGCGAGTTCAGTCGAAGGCGGCAGCGTATTTCACTCGGTCGGAGCGCAGCGACGCAGTGGATGAGTGTTTACTGTTCCGTGATGGAGTTCGTCAAGGGGGTTTTACGTTTTCGTAAGGATTCTCCGGTCAGGTTGAGGGTGTAGGCGTTATGGACGAGCCGATCGAGGAGGGCATCAGCCAGAGTGGGTTCGTCCAGATAGGCGTGCCAGCTTGCCACGGGCAACTGGCTGGTCACGAGGGTGGATTGACGGTGATGCCGGTCATCGAGGATTTCCAGAAGATCACGGCGGCCCTCGCTGGTGAGCGGTGTTAAGCCCCAGTCATCGATGACCAACACGTGTGCTTTAGCGTACTCGCGTAGCAGCTTGGGATAGCGGCCATCGGCGCGGGCCAACGCCAGTTCAGGGAGCAAGCGGGGCAAACGGACATAGCGCGCGGTATAGCCCAGACGACACGCATGCTGAGCCAAGGCACAAGCAATCCATGTTTTCCCCACGCCGGTGGGCCGGTAATCAGGCAGTTGAGATGCTCCACAAGCCAGCGTTCACCGAGCAGATGCTGGATGAGGGTTTTATCCAGGCCCCGGGGATGTTGGTAATCCAGGTCTTCCCGGCAGGCTTGCTGGGGCAAACGGGCTTGCTGTAAGCGGTACTGGAGGCGACGATTCGCGCGTTCGGTCAGTTCGCGATCAACCAGGAGACTCAAGCGATCCGTAAAGCTGAGCTGATCGCTATCGGGCATCTGGAGTTGCTCGTGCAAGGCCTGACGCATGCCGCTGAGTTTCAAGGTGTGCAGTTGATCGAGAAGGGGTTGTTTCAGCATGGCGGAGGCTCCTGGGTTATTGGTAATAGCGTGCGCCGCGCACGTTCGCGTGGGTCGCGGTCGAAGGGATGGGCGGTGGCGAAGTCCCCGCATCCGGGAGGCGTTGCTGGTCCCAGGCCATGCTTGAGAATCGACTCGATGCTCTTGTAACTCAGTCCCCAATGGCTAACGCGCGCTGACAGGCGGCCTCCAGCGGTCGGCGCCATAGGCTTTGCCCAGACGCAAGATGCCCAAGCACGAGCGGTAGCCCTGCTGAGGATGGGGCCGCGTGGCCAGGATACGTTCCACTAGTGGGCTGACACAGAAGTTTTGACAGGTAGCGGTGGGTGCCCTATGGTTGAGATCAACAGGAGGAATCACCATGGCCCACAAGTATCTGGTTGATCTAACTGAAGAGGAGCGGGAAGACCTGCTGAAGGTCATTCATAAAAGCAAGGCAGCGGCGCGCAAGGTTGCCCGTGCCCATGTGTTGCTGCAGGCTGCGGAAGGGGCGACGGATGAGGCCATTGCCCAAAGCCTTCACTTGGGATTTCGACCGTTCATCGTACCCGTCAACGGTTTGTCGACGAAGGGTTGCTGGCGGCGTTAAGCGAGCGGCCACGAGTCGGTTTGCCCCCGGCCTTGACCGGCAAACAGGCCGCCTTTCTGGTCGCCTTGGCCTGTAGTACCCCGCCCGCTGGCCGTTGTCAGTGGACTCTCCAATTGTTAGCGGACCGCTTCATGGAACTCCGGCCCATCGAAGCCATTTCCCGTGAGAGTGTGCGGCGCATCCTTAAAAAAACGACCTCAAACCCTGGCAACGTCAAGAATGGTGTATTCCCAGTGTCAGTCCCGATTATGTTTGGCATATGGAGGATGTGTTGGACCTGTACGCCGAACCCGATGATCCTCAATACCCCCAAGTGTGCTTCGATGAAAGTCCGGTGCAATTGACCAGCGAAACCCGCTGTCCTCAACCCGCCCGCCCGGGTCAACCGGCGCGCTATGACTGTGAATACAAACGCGAAGGCACCGCCAATTTATTTCTATTCGTACAACCCTTGCGGTAAATACTCATTAGTTGCAGGTAGTTCTATGACATAGCTGTTGAATAAGCTACACTAATCACTATGCAAAACCGCTCCTTCACCCTAACGCTACCCGAGATCGCTGAAAGCGACCAGACCCCGGTCGTGCGGAGTCTGTTGCAGGTGATTGGCGAGCAGCAAGCGCATATTCAACGCTTAGAGGATGAACTGCGGCGGTTGCAGGGCGGTCCCCCCCGTCCGCAGTTAAAGCCGAACACGCTGCAAGCCGCCGTCAAGGCGGCGCTCAATCCCGGGACGGAGGAACCGCCTCGTCGAGGTCCCCAGCGGGCCAAGACCGCCGAACTCGTCATTCATGAAACCCGTCGGGTGATCCTGGAGGGCCTCCCGCTCGGGGCGCGGTTCCAAGGCTACCGGCGGTATGTCGTCCAGGATGTCGTTATTGAACTCCATAATACCTGCTATGAGTTGGAGCAATGGCGGTTCCCTACCGGCGAATACGTCACGGCGTCCGTGCCGGTCGTGGTGCGGGGTGGGCACTATGGCCCCAGTTCGTGACTTATGTTTTGCATCAATATTATCAAGCCCATGTGACCCAACCGGTCTTGCTAGCCCAAGTCCGGGAATGGGGGTTGAGATTTCGTCGGGGCAACTGAATCGTCTGCTGACGGAAGGTTATGACGACTTTCACCAGGAAAAGGACGCAATCAAGGCAGTCGGCTTGACTGTTTCGTCCTACGTCCAAACGGACGATACCGGCGCCCGCCATCAGGGGCAAAACGGCTACTGCACGTACTTGGGTAATGAGTGGTTTGCCTGCTTTGCCAGCACCGATGCCAAGAGTCGCATCAACTTCCTGGAGGTCTTGCAGACCGAGCGCCGCTATGAAATCAATGCCGAGGCCCTAGCGTACATGGCCGACCATGGCGTGGCGGCCGGCCACCGGGAACGGCTGGCGCAACGCCCGATCGTCGCGACCGACCCCAAGCGTGGGCCGCCTATTTGCGGCGGAACCGGGTCGATAGCCCCGGGCGATGACCCTCGTCACGGAAGGCGCGCTCATCGGCGGGCTGGCCGCGCAGGGGTTTCCGCTGGATCTGCGCTTGCTCAGCGATGACGCCGGGCAATTTGCCCTGTTCACCCACGCCTTGTGCTGGGTGCATGCGGAACGTCCTCTGCAACAGATTCTCCCGCTGAACGAAGCGGATCGGGTCGCCATTGATGACGTGCAAGAACAGATCTGGACGATCTATCGGAACTTGGCAACCTACCGCTTATCACCCACCCAGGCAGCGAAAGCCGCCATCAATGCCCAGTTTGATACACTGTGCGCGACCGCCACCGCCTGTGAACCGCTTAACCATGTTTTGCGGAGCTTCCAACGCAACCGGGAGGAGTTGCTCCGGGTGCTCGATTACCCGGAATTACCGCTGCACAACAACCGCAGCGAGAACGATATCCGGGATATGGTGAAGAAACGCAAGATCAGCGCCGGCACCCGCAGCGAGGACGGACGACGATGTCGCGACACCTTCCTCAGTCTCAAGAAGACCTGCGTTAAACACGGTCTCTCCTTCTGGGAATACCTGTACGATCGGGTGTCCGGTCAAAACACGATCCCCCCGCTCACGGATTTGATTCGCCAAGCTGCTGCGGCTTGATTGTTCCCGCCTGCAGTTAATGAGCATTTACCCCTTGCGCGGGTGGCGTCATGTTAATGTCACGAAACAGCGCACCAAACGCGATTTTGCCCAGCAAATGCAGCAACTCGTTGATGTGTACTTTCCGAAGGCGGAGCGAATCCGGTTGGTCGTGGATAACCTCAATACCCACACTCCTGCGGCCTTGTATAGTGTCTTTTCTCCAGAGGAAGCCCGCCGGATCACCCGCAAGCTCGAATTTCATTACACCCCCAAGCATGGCAGTTGGCTCAATATGGCGGAATGTGAGTTCGCTGTTCTCGCCGGCCAGTGTTTGAATCGCCGCATTGCGAACCTCGAAACTTTGCGGAAGGAAATCGCCGCTTGGCAAGGCCCACGCAACCTACGTCAGACCAAAATCCACTGGCAGTTCGGCACCGACTTGGCCCGGGTCAAACTCAAGCGCCTCTATCCTCCCTTGAAATCTTCTGAAACCCCGGTGGACCCAGAAACCTCTGAACCTGTCAAAACTTCTGTGTCAGCCCACTAGAGTCGCCGTGTGGGGGCCGGTCTGGTGAGCCCAGCGCACTAACCGTTCGGGCGTCCATTCGGCGTACTCCCGATGGGCTTTGGGCATGTGGGCGGTTACGGTGGTATGGCGACCAGGCTGCGGATGGCGGCGATGACAAGCCACCCGCTGACGTTGATGGAAGACCTCGACCGTGGTGGCGGTCAGGCGCACCTCCACTTCCTGGCGCACCAGGAGGTAGGGGACCGAATAGTAATGGCGCTCGATGTCAATGTGATAGTCAATGTTGACGCGCGCTTTTTTCCATTGCGCGAACACGTAGGGTTCGGCCGGTAAGGACGCAACGCCGGTTGTTCCAGCGTTGCAAACCAATGCTGACGGGAACCGGGGAGTTTTTGAAGGCGCGCTGATTGAGGGCGTCGCGCAGTTCGCGGATGACCGTGTTGAGTTCGTCGAGACTGAACAGAGTCCGATGGCGCAAGCGGGCCAGAATCCAGCGTTCCACCACGAGCACGCCACTTTCCGCTTTGGCTTTATCACGCGGTTTTCGGACACGCGCGGGGACCGCGACGCCATAATGGGCGGCTAACTCCAGATAACTGGGGTTGAGGTCGGGCTCATAGCGGTGCGGCGTCTGGACGCCGGTTTTCAAATTATCTGGAACCACAATTTCCGGGACACCGCCGAAAAATGCAAAGGCCCGGACATGCGCCATGAGCCAGTCATCCAGTCCTTGGGTCCAGGTCGCCTCCACATAGGTGTAATTGCTGGCGCCCAGCACCGCAACAAACACTTGGGCCTGGCGGAGTTCACCCGTGATGCGGTCCCACGATGGGCACGGTGGGACCGGCGTAGTCCACAAACACCTTCTCACCGGCCCGATGGGTCTGGCGCATCACCACATCGGTATGCGCCACCCAAGCCCGATACTGCTGGCAGAACCAGGTGTATTGATAGCCCTGGGGATGCGTGGCTTTGTACTCTTCCCACAAGAGCCACAAGGTGACGCCGGGGCGGCGTAATTCCTGGTGGACGGTGGCCCAATCCGGTTTTCCGCGATCCGCAGACCCAGCGGCGGGGCGCGGCGGAAACAACCGTCGTTCCAATTCATCGGCCATCATGCCCTTGGGCAGGGGCCAACCCAGGCCCGCTCGTCGGGCGCGTTGCAGATACTCTCCGACCGTGCTACGGCCGATCCCGCAACTCCGGGCAATTTGTGGTTGGCTATGGCCCGCCGCCTGCAAACGAAGCACTTCTTGAATCTTGCGCATGGATAACCTCTCAGTCGGCATGAGTTCCTCCTCGGAAAAAAAGGAACCAGCCTACAAGTTGTTAACCTGCGTCGCTGCTCATTGGCGAAACAACCCGCCGCCTTCCGTGTAATGGCCTGCCGCCTTCCGTGAAACGACCTGCCGTCATCCCGTGAAACGACCTGCCGTCATCCCGTGAAACGACCTGCCGTCATCCCATGAAATACGCAGCTGGATACTCGGATTCCGGAGGGCGCGCTCTTTTATGGCAAAACCCGCCGGCGTCGAATCGTGGCTTTCGATACAGGTCTGCGGGCTTTGACCATCGAAACGGTTCAGCACATCCGCCGGATGATTGAGGAAGGCCAAACGCCGGCCGCCGATTATGAACCTAGGCGTTGTGATGCCTGTTTGCTGAAGTCGCGCCCCGCGTGGGCGCGCGGATTGAAACAATCAGGGATGTGTGTGCGTCCAAGTTTTTGTTCTTTGGGTCGCGCCCCGCGTGGGCGCACGGATTGAAACCTGCACCGTGACCGTCCAGGGCGGCCCAGTCTGGCGTCGCGCCCCGCGTGGGCGCGCGGATTAAGCGGATCATCCTCGCGGCGCTCCATCAGCGGGGAAGGCCGCGCCCCGCGTGGGCGAACAGATTGGAATAAACAACGATATGGCAACCAACTCCGATGGCGATCAGAAAGCGCCGCCACTTTGGCAATGGATCAACCTTGCCGATTACCGTCCCCCAACCATGTCGGTGAATGTTGTTACTGAAAATTGGTGGGCTACCTTGGGTAGACGCCCCCGTCACGACGATGATGATTCGGAAACAATTAACCGAGTCAACGGGTTAGAGGTGTTGTCCGACGAACAACTCATGCAGATCGTTCCTGACCCGGACTGGCGCGACGCGGCGGCGGCTCTGAATGACGCTTTACAAGACGATTTGATCAACCTGCAACCTAACCGGCTGACCGTTTTTGTGGTGGGGCCGCCGCATGGCGGCGTTGAGTGGATCCTGCGCCAATGGGCGAAACAATGCCAGTGGTGCATCCTGGAGCCGCCGACTCCAGAACAGATTTTAGCTAACGATCTTAACTGGTTATCTGCCAAGAGAACCGATGAACGGGATTGGGTTTTGCCGGCGCTGGAGCGGGTCTATTTGCGCCATGCCGCTGGGTTAGGTCTGGTGCGTCAATTTC
Source organism: Gammaproteobacteria bacterium (assembly GCA_024235095.1). Taxonomy (NCBI): domain Bacteria; kingdom Pseudomonadati; phylum Pseudomonadota; class Gammaproteobacteria; species Gammaproteobacteria bacterium. The sequence goes on along the minus strand of JACKNC010000002.1, from coordinate 760,401 downwards.
TCCGCTAAGCCTGCTCCGGCAGTCTGGGACGCAGTATCATCGGCTGCGACAGCTGGGCCTGGGCGTTTCTGCGCCGGGCCGGGCCAAATTGCCGGGCGCGGACGCTGACCTTGCAGGCTTTCGATCAAGAGCGCCTGTCTCTCTATTTGCAAGGACTGGCGGAGGGCGCGGAAAAGCCGCTGCTGGCATTCCGCCAGGCCCATAGCGGTAAGTATGTTCTGCCGCCGCCTGTCGAAAGCCCGGATGAAGCCGCCATGGTTGACCGTGATTTTCTAAACCGGCTGGCGGCATACAGTCGAGGCATTCCCGGGATTGCCCGGACGGTCTGGCGCGCCAGTCTGCGCACCCGGCTCGATGCGGAAACAATGCCGTTTTGCCGGGCCTGTTCGAGCAGTTCCGGCGTGGCGAAATGCGTGACCAAACGCCTGTGTCCCGAAAGCGGTTCTGGATAAGCTGCTATAATTTCAAAATCTGGCTGCAAAGCCGCTTCATCAGGAAACAGCATGTTGCAACCGATCTGGCCTGGAAAACCCTACCCACTGGGCGCTTTCTGGGATGGCCAAGGCACTAACTTTGCCCTGTTTTCCGAAAACGCCACACAGGTTGAATTATGCCTGTTTGACGACAACAACCAGGAAACCCGGCTGGAGCTGAAAGAGGTCAACAAATTTATCTGGCATGGTTACGCACCGGGTATCGGACCGGGACAACGTTACGGCTTCCGCGTGCATGGCCCCTTCGCCCCGCACGAAGGCCACCGCTTCAACCCCAACAAACTGTTGATCGATCCCTACGCCAAGGCGCTCGACGGCGATGTTCAGCCGGGAGAGGCGATTTTTGGTTACCCGTGGGAACAGCTCGATGAAGACCTAGCCTTTTCCGAAAGCGACAGTGCGCCATTGATGCCCAAGGGCGTGGTCATTGATCCGCATTTCGATTGGGAAGGCGATGCTTTGCTGCGCACGCCCTGGCACGAGACGGTGATCTACGAAATGCACGTCCGGGGCTTCACCCGCCTGCATCCGGAAATTCCCGAGGCGTTGCGTGGCACTTACGCTGGCCTAGCCCATCCCGCCGCCATCGCGCATTTGCGTTCCATTGATGTAACGGCAGTCGAACTGATGCCCGTGCATCATTATCTCGCTCATCCCGGCCACCTGGCAGGCACTGGGCTACGCAATTACTGGGGTTATGACTCGCTCAATTTCTTCGCCCCCTACTCCGGTTACAGCGCCAGCGGCGCCCAGGGTCAACAGGTGCGCGAGTTCAAGGAAATGGTCAAGGTGCTGCACCGGGCTGGCATCGAGGTGATTCTGGACGTGGTTTATAACCACACCGGCGAAGGCAACCAGATGGGGCCGACCCTGACCCTGCGCGGGGTGGATAACGCCGCTTACTACCGACTGGTCGAGGATAATCCGCGCTATTACATGGATTTCACCGGTTGCGGCAACTCGCTCAATGTCCGCCATCCACAAGTGCTCAAGCTGATCATGGACAGCCTGCGTTACTGGGTGCTGGAGATGCATGTGGATGGCTTCCGCTTTGACCTGGCCTCGGCGCTGGCGCGAGAACTGTACGCCGTTGACCGGCTGGCCGCGTTCTTCGACATCATCCATCAGGACCCGGTGCTGTCCGACGTGAAGCTGATCGCCGAACCGTGGGATGTGGGCGAAGGCGGCTATCATGTCGGCGGCTTCCCGTTGCTGTGGTCGGAATGGAATGGCCGCTACCGGGATACGGTGCGCGACTTCTGGCGCGGCGAACCGAGCCGGTTGGCCGAATTTGCCTTCCGATTCACCGGCAGTTCCGATCTGTACCAGTCCAATGGCCGCAACCCCAGCGCCAGCATCAATTTCATCATCGCTCATGATGGCTTCACCCTGCATGATCTGGTCAGTTACAACGAAAAGCACAATGAAGCCAATAATGAGGGCAGCCGCGACGGGGAAAGCCACAACCGATCCTGGAATTGTGGCGCTGAAGGCGAGACCGACGATCCGGTGGTTCTGAACCTGCGTCAGCGCCAGCAGCGTAATTTCCTGGCGACGCTGTTTTTGTCCCAGGGCGTTCCCATGCTGCTGGCCGGCGACGAGATGGGCCGCACCCAGCACGGTAATAATAATGCCTACTGTCAGGACAACGAACTGTCCTGGCTGAACTGGGATCTGCCCGAAGAAAACGCGGCGCTGCTGGAGTTTGTCCGCGAGTTGATGGCGTTCCGTTATGACCATCCGGTGCTGCGTCGGCGCAAATGGTTCCAGGGTCGGTCAATTCATGGTTCCGGCGTCCACGATATCGTTTGGTTCAACCCGGATGGCGGCGAGATGACCGAGGAGCAATGGCACGACGGATTGACCATGGCGATTGGCATTTTTCTGAACGGCGAGGAGATTGCCACGCCTGACCGACGGGGCGAACGCATTATCGACGACAGTTTCATTCTGCTGTTCAACGCCCATCACGAACCGATTGAATTTACTTTGCCGGAAAATCTTGCGCCGGGAGAATGGCGGACGGTTATGGATACGGCCTTGCCTCGCTTTTTGCAGCGCGGTCGCAGTTATGGCGCTGAAGCGTCAATCGTACCCGTCCCAGGTCGGGCGCTGGTGGTTTTGCAGCGATCGTCCAGCAGTGCGGCGTCGGAGTAAAAGGCTATTTCGATTTCCCAGTAGGGTACGCAATGCGTACCCTACCCAGCTCTGATCATCTTGGGTTACCGCTGCGCGCTAACCCAACCTACTACAGCCACGGAGGCATTATTCCCATGAACCATCTCAAACTGGGCGCCCATTATCTCGGCGACCATCAATGCGCCTTCACCCTGTGGGCGCCTTTGCTGAAACAGGCTGCCGTCCACTTAGTCGCGCCCGAAGACCGTCTGATTCCCATGACCTGCGACGAGCGCAGTTACTGGCATGCCACCGTCACCGGCCTTGAACCCGGCGCATTGTACTTCTACCAGTGGGACGGCGAAACCGACCGGCCTGACCCCGCTTCCCACCATCAACCCCAGGGTGTGCATGGCCCCTCGCGCGTGGTCGATCATGCCTTCCCCTGGACAGATAGCAACTGGCAACCGCCGCCCTTGCCGCAGTGGGTCATGTACGAGTTGCATGTCGGAACGTTTACGCCGGAAGGCACGTTTGACGCGATCATTCCCCGCCTGCCGGAATTGCGGGAATTGGGGGTGAACGCCATCGAACTGCTGCCGGTTGCCCAATTCCCTGGCGACCGCAATTGGGGCTACGACGGCGTTTACCCTTACGCGGCGCAAGACTCCTATGGCGGCGTGGAGGGACTGAAGCGGCTGGTCGACGCCTGCCATCGTGAAGGTCTGGCCGTCATCATGGACGTGGTCTACAACCACCTCGGTCCCGAGGGCAATTATCTGTGGGGACTGGGAACCTATTTCACTAACCACTACCGTACGCCGTGGGGCGACGCGGTCAACTATGACGGCCCACACAGTCCTGGCGTTCGTGAATATGTAGTCAACAATGCCCGCTACTGGTTCGAGACCTGCCATTGCGATGCGCTGCGTCTGGACGCCGTTCATGCGATCTACGACTTCGGGGCCTGGCATATCCTGGCGGAACTAGCGACCGCCGCTGCCGGTTGCGCGCAACGCCTGGGTCGGCCTTTTTACCTGATCGCCGAGAGCGACCTGAACGACCCGCGCCTGATTCGTTCCCCCGCTGTGGGCGGTTACGGCCTGGACGCGCAGTGGAGCGACGATTTCCATCACGCCCTGCATACGGTGCTGACCGGCGAGCGCCACGGCTATTACGAGGATTTCGGCGCACTGGAGCAACTGGCGCAGGTTTACAACCGGCCGTTCGTCTATGCCTGGGACTACTCCCCGCACCGCCAGCGCTTTCACGGCGACGATCCCGGCGACTGCCCGGCTTGGCGCTTTGTGGTGTGCAGCCAGAACCATGATCAAGTGGGCAACCGCGCGCTGGGCGACCGATTGTCCGGGTTATTGCCCTTTCCCGCGCTGAAACTGGCGGCGGCGGCGGTACTGCTGTCACCCTATCTGCCGCTGTTGTTCATGGGCGAAGAGTATGGCGAACCCCGTCCATTCCAGTATTTCATCAGCCACGGCGACACAGCCTTGATCGAAGGCGTGCGCGAAGGCCGGAAAAAAGAGTTCGCTGCCTTTCATGCTAAAGGCGAAGCGCCAGACCCGCAATCGGAAGCGGCGTTCAACGGCTCCAAACTGCAATGGGAACTCGGCAACACCGGCAGGCATGGCCAATTGCGCGCTTTTTACCGCGAACTGTTACGGCTGCGGCGGGAACTGCCGGCGCTGGCTCGCCTTGATAACGCTAGCTTGAGCGCGACAGTGATCAGACCGGGCGTACTGGAATTGCAGCGCTGGTGCGATGCCAACCGAGTTGTCGCCTGGATGAATTTTGCTGCCGAACCGGCCACGGTGACGGTCAAACCTGGCGCTGGCGCATGGAGTCTGCGCCTCGATGCCGCCGATCCCACTTGGGGCGGCGAGGGTTCTGCTCTGCCGCTACAATTGGCGGATGGCGCTATTCCCGGTGTGCTTCAGCTACTGCCCTACAGCGTCGCGGTTTATGCCAGCGACGTTCCCTCCTGAATGCCCTACCGACAGGACCTTATTCCATGATGCGCATTCCCGTCGCAACCTATCGCCTGCAATTTACCCCGGAATTCGGCTTCGATGCCGCTGCTGCTGTTGCGCCTTACCTGGCGGAGCTGGGCGTCTCTGACATCTATGCCTCCCCCATCCTCACTCCGCGCCAAGGCAGTCAACACGGTTATGATGTCGTGGACAGCCATGCGATCAATCCCGAACTGGGCGGCATGGAACGTTTCGAGGCGCTGAGCCAGGTCTTGAAACAACAATGCATTGGCTGGGTGCAGGACATTGTCCCTAACCACATGGCGTTTGACAGCCAGAATCAATTATTGGTGGACGTACTGGAGAATGGCCCGGATTCGCCCTATCACGAGTTTTTCGACATCAACTGGAATCATCTCTACGAAGGCATTCGCGGTCGGGTGCTGGCCCCGTTTCTGGGCAAGTTCTACGGCGACTGCCTGGAAAGCGGCGAATTGCAATTGCGCTACAGCGAGCAGGGACTGGCGGTGCATTACTACGACTTCCGCTTCCCGATCCGCATCGAATCCTACTACCGGTTACTGACCTACGATCTGGGCCGGCTGCGCGCTCAGCTCGAGCGCAACCATCCCCATTTCGTCAAGTTCCTGGGGGTGCTTTATCTGCTCAAATACATTCCATCCGGCGAAGAGGGGCGGGAGCGCTACGACCAGATTTCTTTCATCAAGCAGATGTTGTGGGAACTATGGAACGGCAGCCCTGAAGTCCATGCGTTTATCGAGCAGAACATTCGCGCCTTCAACGGCGAAGTCGGCAAACCCGAAAGCTTCGATTTGCTGGACAGCTTGCTCAACGAGCAGTTCTTTCGGCTGTCCTATTGGAAGGTGGGTAATGAGGAATTGAATTACCGGCGGTTTTTCACCATCAACGACCTGATCTCTCTGCGGATCGAGGATGCGAAGGTTTTTGACTTTACTCATGAATTGATCCTCAAACTGGTCGCCGAGGAAAAAATTACGGGTCTGCGCATCGACCATATCGATGGTCTCTACGACCCCGCGCAATATCTGCATCGCCTGCGCGAACAAGCGCCCTATGTCTATCTGGTCGTGGAAAAAATTCTGGAACATGGCGAGGAATTGCCGGTGAACTGGCCTTGTCAGGGCACCAGTGGCTATGATTTTCTCGGCATGATCAATGGCTTGTTCTGTCAACCAGCGTCCGAATCCGAGTTCACCCGGATTTATCGCTCGTTTATCGGCAATACCACATCCTGCGAAGCGCTGATTGATAGCAACAAGCGCATGATCGTCGATAAGCATCTGGCGGGGGATATTGACAACCTGGCGCATCTGCTGAAAAGCATCTCCGAGCGTTACCGCTACGCCAGCGATTTCACCCTGTACGGACTCCAGGTCGCGCTGATCGAAATTCTGGTGCTGTTCCCGATCTATCGCAGTTACATCGGTCGGACCGGCTCCAGCCGGGCGGATCAGGAATACATCCGGCAGGTCATCGCTCAGGCCCGGCTGAACATCCCCAACTTCCGCAATGAACTGAATTTCATCGAACGGTTCCTGCGCCTGGAATTCGATGAGCACATGGCGGCTGAGGATAAGGATCAGTGGCTGCATTTCATCATGCGCTTGCAGCAATTCACCGGCCCCTTGATGGCCAAGGGCGTTGAGGATACGGTGTTCTATGTCTATAACCGGCTGTTGTCGCTCAACGAGGTCGGCGCGGGACCCCTGCAATTCGGCATTGATCTGGATGAATTTCACACCTTCAATCAGCATCGGGTTGCTTCCTGGCCCCATGCTATGAACGCCAGCGCCACTCATGACACCAAGCGTGGCGAGGATGTCCGCGCCCGGTTGAACGTGTTGTCGGAAATACCCGAGGAATGGGAACATCAGTTGCAGGAGTGGCATGAAATCAACCAGTCGCGCAAGGTGCAAATCGGCGCCTGGAGCGCTCCAGAGAATGACGATGAATACCTGCTGTATCAAACCCTGCTGGGCGCCTATCCCTTTGATCTGGCCGATTACCCCGGTTTCATCCAGCGGGTCAAGGACTATTTAATCAAGGCCACCCGAGAGGCCAAGGTGCATACCAACTGGTTGGAGCCGGACAACCAATACGAGGACGCCTTGTTAACCTTTGCCGAGCGCGTCATGCAACCCGGCAAGGAAAATCCGTTTCTGCAAGCGTTCCTGCCATTCCAGCGGCGCATACAGCATCACGGGATCATCAACTCCCTCAGCCAGACCCTGCTCAAGCTCACTACACCGGGACTGCCTGATTTCTACCAAGGTACGGAGTTATGGGATTTGAGTCTGGTCGATCCCGATAATCGTCGACCGGTCGACTTTGAACGGCGTGGCGCGATGCTCAAGGCGTTGCAAAACCGTGCTGGCAACATTTTGCAGTTGATCACGGAATTGTTGGTGGCGCCCGAGGATGGGCGAATCAAGCTGTTTCTGATCTACCGCGCCCTGCAAGCGCGGCGGAGCGAGCTGGAATTGTTCCAGCATGGCGCTTACCAGAAATTAACGGTGATCGGCAGCCTCAAATCCCATGTCGTAGCCTTCGCCCGGGAATTGGGCGAACGGCGAGCGCTGGTTATTGTGCCGCGCTTTCCGAGCAGTTTGGTCAAGGACGGCGAATATCCCCTGGGCGAATCGGTCTGGCATGAAACCCGAGTGCTGCCGCCTACGGGTTCGCGCCTGTGTTGGCATAATGCCCTGACCGGGGAAACGGTGCAGGGCGAAGAGGCGTTATGGCTGCGGGAGGCGCTTCAGCACTTCCCGGTGGCGTTGCTGATCAATGAAGCAGGGCAGGGTTGATGAAATGACGTGAGCCGGCATAGACGCCTTCAGGGTCATGCGCGATGATCGTTAATACCGGGTCGAAATTTCTCTTGCATCAGGCCCAAGGCGCAGCGCCTCGCCGCCCGGAATTCTGCCTCGGTCATCCGCAAAAAAACGCGACCAGGGGGCTACGCCCCCTGGACCCCCGGAAAGGGTAAAAGCAAAAAGGTCAAAGGGTTAACGTCCTGGCCAGACGGAATCCCACGAGGAGCCCCGGTAGCGCGGGACGCCCCAGAAGCGCGCGGCCGACCGCAACCACAGCGGACCGATGCCCCACGAGCCGCCCCGCAGCACCCGGGGACCGCCGGAATCGCGGTCGCTGACACCGCGCAACTCAGCGCCCCCATACTTTTCGTCGTATTCGGAACCGGTCCATTCCCAGACATTGCCGTGCATTTCGTACAGTCCCCAGGCGTTGGCCGGAAACTGGCCAACTTCGACGGTCTTTTGCCGATACATGCCTGTTCGTCCCCCGCCATAGATGTAGTTGCCATCGTAGTTGGCTTGCTCAGTGCCGATCGTGGTCCCGAAACAAAACGGCGTCGTCGTTCCCGCTCGACAGGCGTATTCCCATTCAGCTTCGGTCGGCAGACGATAAGTCTGGCCCGTCTGCTCGCTCAGCCAGTCCGCATAAGCCACTGCATCGAGCCAATTCACGTTGATCACCGGTCGCCGCCCACGGCCCCAACCCTGATCGGCGGGCAACGCCCGCCCTTTGGCATGCGCAAACCGATCGTATTCATCGAGGGTCACGGTGTACTTGCCCAGCGCGAATGGCGCGACTTCGACTTCGTGCTGGCGCTCCTCGTCTCGCCGTTCCAGTTCACCCTCGGGGGAGCCCATCAAAAATCGCCCGGCTGGAATGACGGCCATCACCGGACCTTGGCCGCCGCTTTCGAGATCATCGCAAAACTCCACCGGCAGACCCAGCGCCTTAGCGGTCTGTTGTTGCAGTGCCTGCACGCGCTCCGCCAACCAGCCGTGAATGTACTTGACGGGAGGCAGAACAACTCGATGCGGTCGGACCGGTTCTGGCGTTTCAGGAGGTGAAGTGGACGCGGGAGAAGATTCAACGGCGATGAGCGCTTCCGCGATCCGCACCAACGCGGCATCCTGCTCGGCCAACGTTAAGGTAGACAAGGGCGTTCCGGGGTCATAAGCCGCCTGGTAGCAGGCAATCTCGGTGACCCGGTACAGGCTGTGCCGCAACGGTACCCAGAGAATGGTCGCACCCTGCTTTTTGGCCGCCTCCAGCAGCGGCGGCAACTCATGTCTAACGATAAAGTCCGAAGCCAGGAAATCCGGACTGACCAGCAACACCGCGACCTTGGCTCTCATCAGGGCCTTTTCAATTTCCGCTTTCCAATCCTGTCCCACCTGAATGCGCGTATCTTCCCATACGTCCAGCATCCCCTGACGTCGCAAGGGGGCCAGCATAATTTGCAGTCGTCTGAGCCAGTCACTGTCTGCATGGCTATAGCTGATAAAAACCTGATCCCTGCTCATGTTGTTGGACTCGTAAGCTTATTGCTGTATTTTGAATTAACCGTATCATAACGCGCCTGAGGCGTTCCGCCGAGATTGGACGCGGGACCTCCGGCAACCCATCGGCCCCGCGCCCCGTCGGTCCCTGGCACAGCTATTCGGCGCTCCCGTCCCTGCGAGTCCTGGAAACGGACTCATGGACACCCACCCGCCACGCCCGCCGCATCCGTGAACGCGGCGGCTCCGGGACTTGGTGGGCGGACTGGCCAGACGGAATCCCACGTTGTTGTTCCTGTTGCGCGGGTCGTTCCTGTTGCGCGCGGCCGACCGCAACCTCTTCGGTTCGTTGTTCCACGAGCCGCCCCGCAGCACCCGGGGACCGCCGTTCGGTCCGTTCCCGCTGAAAGTGTACTTCCGCAAAGATACTTTTGCGTAGCCCCAGCGTTTCCGCATGACGGGCGTGGCCGATCCACGCCTGCACGCTGGGGTCGAAATCGGCCCAGTCCAGTCGGCCCTCGGCGTAGCCTTGCGCGAAAGCCCGCAGCCGGCGCCGAAAGCGCAGGCCGTTTTCGTTGCGCAAGCGCCGCCGTTCGGGAAACACGAAATAGCCCAGCAAATTCAACCCTTCCCGGACCTGGCTGACCTTGGCTTTGGCGGGATGCAAGCGCAGCCGTATTTCCGCTAACCGTGCCGCGATCCAGTCGCGCCAAGCCCACAGTTCTTGTTTGTCGTCGGCCAGCAACACCATGTCGTCCACATAGCGTAGATAGGCCGGCGTGCGCAGGGTTTCTTTGATGCCGTGATCCAGGGCGTCCAGGTACAAATTGGCAAAGAACTGGCTGGTGAGATTGCCGATGGGAATACCGCAACGCCGCTCCAGCGGCGCGAGCAGGTCGTCGCCGGGGAAATAGACAGGTTCAGTCGGCAGTAGGTCTGGAGGTAACCGTTCAGTCCCCCCCTTTGGCAAAGGAGGGATTTTGGCCCCGTCGCCCGTGCGAAATCCCCCCCGGCCCCTCTTTTTATGATCTTTAAAAATTTAATCCGGTATAGTAAGGGAGCGATTCTACCCCTGTCCGAGGAGCCGATGATGCCGCGACGCCAGCTTGTGTTGAATGAGACCGAACGCCAGGAATTGGTTCAGATGCGGGATCATGCCTGTCAGCCCTATCTGCGCGAGCGGGCGGCCGCGCTGTTGAAAATCGCCGATGGGATGCCGGCGGCATTCGTAGCGCGACATGGCTTGTTAAGGCCGCGGCGACCCGATACGGTTTATGACTGGTTAGATCGCTATCAAGCCACCGGCAGCGCCGGCATGAAGGTCCATCCAGGCCGCGGGCGAAAGCCTGCTTTTTCCCCCTCAGCATTCGACGGCGGCGGTGGCCCATACGGAGTTGCAACACCTTTGTCAACGGGATCCGCGGGTCTGCGGCGTGGCGCAGACCCGCTGGACCTTGGCGGGCCTCCAGCAGGCGTGTGCGTGGCTGGGCGGTTTGACGCTGGCGGGGGTGCATACGGTGCTGCGGCGCGCCCGCATTGTGTGGAAGCGGGCGCGGGCGGCCATCCGCAGTCCTGATCCCGACGATGATGCCAAATTGGCCGATGTCCAGGCGGCGGTCGCCGCGGCGCAGGCCCAACCGGGGCGGGTCGTGACGGTCTACCTGGATGAAGTGACGGTGGAACGGCAACCGACGGTCGCGAATGCCTATGCACCCAAGGGGTCATCCGAGCACGCCCAGGCGGTGCGCAGTCCGAAATCCAATACGGTCACCCGGGTGCTCGGGGTCTTGAATGCGCTGACCGGTGCGGTCTTTCATCAGCGCGCCAGCAAAATCACCGTCGCCTTTTTGGTGATGTTTTATCAGGCCCTGTGCCGGGCCTATCCCGACGCGGAGCGTATCTACGTCATTCAGGATAACTGGCCCGTGCATACCCATCCGGACCTTCTGGTGGCCTTGGAATCTCAAGAGACCCGCTGGCCGTGGTATCGCCCACCGAATTGGCCCACGGAACCGAGTGCCGCGGCGATCCGACGATGGGGCGAACTGAAACTGCCGATCCAAATCGTTCCCCTACCCACCTATGCCTCCTGGTGTAATCCGATCGAAAAGCTCTGGCGCAAATTGCGCCAGGACGTGACCCACCTGCATCGCTGGGCGGAGGACCTCGACACCCTCCGCACCGAGATCGACCGCTTCCTCAATCAGTTTGCCCAAGGTTCCTTGGAACTACTGCGCTACGTGGGGCTAGAAGTACCGGATTAAATTTTTAAAGATCATTCAAAGGGGGGAGGTGAACGCTTACGTCCGGAGTACCGTCGATAATCTGCTCCAGCAGCGCCAGCACCCGCTCATCGCGCAGGTAGCGGCGGAGGGTGGTTTTGAGAATGGTGTGGTCAATCGAGGGAAAATACTGCTGTACATCCAATTTGAGGGCATAGCGATAACGTCGCGCCCAACCCTGGTAGCGGTCCACCGCCGCATGCACGCCTTTGCCGCGTCGGCAGGCGTAGGAATCGTGGATGAAGCGGCGATCCAGGGGCGGTTCGATAACGTTCATCACAGCATGATGCACGACCCGGTCCCGGAACGGCGCGGCGGCGATCCGGCGCGGCTTGCGCTCGTAGATCGTGAACAATCGGTACACGCCGGGTTGGTAATCACCGGTTTCCAGTTCGCGTCGCAGCGCCAGCAAGTTGGCCTCCAAGTCCAACTCGAAAGCGACCACGCTAGCGGCGCGAGACTTGCCCCGCCGGGCCTTGCGCCAGGCCAGCCAAAGATTTTCAAACGCCACCACTTGCGGCCACAAGTCATCCAGCCGCTTCATGGCGCGGCGTCCCGCGACCGCAGCCAGCCGCCGATCTGCCGACCCAGATCGTCGATCAGCTTGGCTCCATGTTCGTAGCGTTTCAGGTTGATGACCTTCAGCTCCAGGGCCAACCGCCATAGATGCCGGTTCACCGCCAGCCGGAGGTTGGCGCGAGTCAACGCGGCGCGTTTGTCGCGGCTGTAGGCCGCTTCCACCAGCGCTTCCAGCACGGCGAGCCAGCCCGTTTCCAGCCGCTCCCCGAGCGTAAACCGGCGCGAGCGCGGAAACTGGTCGAGCAACGGAATAAGCCAGGCCAGCAGTTCATGGCAGGCTTGCACAGCGCGCGGTGTCCCTTGATCGAGTTTCTCATCCATACCCTACCCCCTAAAAAAACGCGACCAGGGGGCTTCGCCCCCTGGACCCCTGAAAGGGTAAAAGAATAAAGATCAAAGGGTTAAAGTCCTGGCCAGACGGAATCCCACGATGTCGTACACGAGGCGCGGGAGGAGCCAGTAGCGCGCGGCCGACCGCAACCTCTACGGAACGTAGTCCCACGAGCCGCCCCGCAGCACCCGGGGACCGCTGCCCGCTTCCTCCCACGCCGAACCGTCCGTCGGTGCGCCCTGATAATCGTCATGCCAGGAATCCTGGACCCATTCCCAGACATTGCCATGCACTTGATAGAGACCAAACGGGTTCGGCTGGAAATCGTCTACGGGCACAGTTCTTTGGCGATACGCACCGCGCGCTCCATTTCGATAGGCAGATCTGCCGTCATAGTTGGCGCGAGTCGGGTCAATCTCGTTGCCCCACCAAAAGGCGGTCGTAGTCCCCGCTCGCGCCGCATATTCCCATTCAGCTTCGCTGGGTAACCGATAAGATGCTCCCGCCTCGTACGAAAGCCAGGCGCAGTACGCAACCGCGTCTTCCCACGAGACGTTGATCACCGGCCGCCGCCCACGGCCCCAGCCGCGGTCATTCGGCTGATCCCGGCGGGTCGCCGCACAGAAACGGTCGTACTCCTCGAACGTGACCGCATACCGGCCCATCGCAAAAGGTTGCGCTAAAACCACAGTGTGCTGTGGTCCTTCATCGGCTTGGCGCTCCGGTTCACCCTCAGGTGAACCCATGAGGAATTCACCGGCGGGTATCACCACCATCTCCGGGCCTGTATCATCACCCGGCAAACGTTCCTGGAAGCGGAGCCATCCCGCCAACTGATTCAGTTTAATGTCGCTCCAATCCAGCCACTTCAACAATTGCAGTCCATCAACTTTATCGGTACAGCAACGCAAGAAGTCCAGCATTTGCGCCGTGGCCCGCAGCTTCGGTTCCCGAGTCGCCGCCGGGCAAATCCCCTTCACCACTTCCAACTGGCCCTCGACGAGGGCATGAATCCCCAGGAATTCCTGGGTGCTGTAATGCGAAAACCGATATTCGCGGTCCGAGGTGCGGTTCATCAACGAACGCCCTCCAAAATCGAGCTGCTCAATATGGGCGATCATCGGCAACCCGGCCACCAAACCCCGTAGCTCGGCCTGGGACAGCACGCGCTTCCCAAGTGCTTGCAGGTGAACCGCCACGGCGGTACAGCTTGTCCACAGGTCTTCCTGGGTCAGCTTGATGCCTTGTTTCGCCAGCTTGCTCACTTCCCGCAGCAACCACGTTTCCGTGAGTGCTTCATAGAGGGCGTACTCGTCCCACTGCGTCCGGTTGGCGTCCAGCAGGTCCTGGATGTAGGCCAGGAGCAACGGTCGAAAGCGCAGGGAACGCATGGAGCTGAGGAGTTGCTCGGCGCGCAGCCACGACGGATGCCTGCACCCCGTTAGTCCGTAGTGCCAAGGGTCGGGAAATCGTTTGGATAAATATTCGTGTACCTGACGCTCATCGAAGAGCGAAAGAAAAAGCATGGGGCAGATGAAACCGCCTACGGTCACCCGGCCAGGGCTGCCAAACGGATCTGCTCCGGTTTCGGGAAAAAACTGCGTGCGGCATGAAAGGAGGACGCGCCGGAAGGAGGTGGTTGCGTGCAGCAACTCGACCAGCCGTTGTTCGATATGGCCCCAGGCGGTCGGGTCCTCGTCCAGGGCATCGAGCAACAACACGGTATTCGCCTTGTTCGGGTGCTGGCGAACCACCTCCAGAGTATCGGAGCCGAGTTTCAACAGCAGGCAATCGTACCCTGGGGGCCAGAACGCCAGGAGATGCGTCAGCTTGAGCATGACCAGCAGGGAGGTTTTGCCCATGCCGGCGTCGGCCAGAATAAACAGTTGAGTGCGCCCGTCTCGTATGGCGACTTCTCTGTTTAAAAAGTCGTTGATGGTGGTGAATATCGGCGTTTTTACATACGAGATGGATGCTTCGTCCTCGTGGTAATCCGCCGGGTTATGGTGCTGGCATTTGGGTTCGACATAAAAGCGCGCCAGCTCTTTAGGATCGCCGAAGGTGTCAGCGATCCGGTTGATTTCTCCGATTCTATCATCTCGAATTACCTTCAGTTTCTTGGCAAGCGGCTTGATCCAGTCCATCGAAACGAAGGTCAGCGCTTCGGTTAACACAGCGGGGTTCCTCCCAATTCATGGATTCACGAAGGCAAAGCGAAAATCAGGTAAGCAGCGCCTGGATGTCCATCCGTTCAGCCAACCTGCCGCGTAAGCGTTCACCTCCCCCCTTTGAAAAAGGGGGGGCCGGTGGGGGATTGCGCACGGGCGACGGCTCTAAAATTCCCCCTGACCCCCTTTGCCAAAGGGTGGGACTGAACGGTTACCGGGCGAGAACAAAAAGCATAGCCGCCTTCGTCCGGTTCACGCTGGAAGGAGGTGAGGATTTCCCGCGCTGAGAAAAGGTACGCTATGCGTACCCTACTGGGCTACACAGAATTTAACAGCTATCGTTTGATGTGATGAGAATTATAGTCTGGCAACCTGTTTAGCCTGCATTCCAAGGTACGCGGTGCGTACCCTACATCGATGACGTTGATACCGATCATTCAAGAGTAGGGTACGCACTGCGTACTGCTGCAGTGAATAGCCATGACCCGGAATGTAGGGATAACGGCGAGCAAGACAATAGCAAATTCAGGCCCCCTCGACATCCGCATAACGGCAGCAGGTCAGCGTCCTGTAGTAGAATTGGCGGACGCTTTCAACCATCAAGGGAAGAATCCATGGCCACGGCCACGATTATTGACGGTAAAAATTTCGCTGCCCAACTCCGCGCCAGCATCGCGGTGCAAGTCGCCCGGCTCAAAACGGTGTATGGCTTAACCCCAGGCTTAGCGGTTGTCCTGGTAGGTGAAGACCCCGCTAGCCAGATCTATGTGCGTAACAAGGGCTTGCAGGCTCAGGAAGCGGGTATGAATTCCTTTCAATACCGGTTGCCCGCCACCACGACCTCATCCGAATTGCTGGAGCGTATTGTCGAATTGAACCAGGATCCGGCGGTCAACGGCATTCTGGTGCAGTTGCCTCTTCCCCAACAGATTGATCCGCAGACGGTCATCGAGACTATCGCCGTTGCTAAGGATGTCGACGGTTTCCATCCGGTCAACGCGGGTCTGCTGGCGACCGGTGGAACCGCAATGGCGCCCTGCACCCCGCTGGGTTGCCTGATGCTGCTGAAAGCCCATGCTGGGGATTTGGCCGGCCAACGGGCGGTAGTGCTGGGACGCTCCAATATCGTGGGCAAGCCGATGGCGGCCCTGCTGCTGCGTGAGCATTGCACCGTAACGATCGCCCATTCCCGCACCCGCGACCTAGTGGATGAATGCCGGCGAGCGGATGTCCTGGTGGCGGCGGTGGGCCGGGCGCAGATGGTGAAGGGTGACTGGCTGAAACCGGGTGCGACGGTGATCGACGTCGGCATCAACCGCCTTCCCACTCCCGATGGCAAGAGTCGATTGACCGGCGATGTAGACTTCGCCTCGGCGGTTGAAGTCGCGGGCGCGATTACCCCGGTGCCGGGCGGGGTAGGGCCGATGACCATCGCCTGTCTGTTGCTGAATACCTTGACCGCCACTTGTCGGCAGCACGGAATCTCTGTTCCCGATATCCTGCCCATAGCGGATTAGCCCGAGAATTCACGATGTTGATCCATTACGACATGCCGCTTTGGCGACCGCCCTCCGAGGCGGACAGTTTCATTTTGCAGGTGACCCTGGGATGCAGCTTTAACCGCTGTAGTTTTTGTTCGATGTACCGAACCAAAACCTTTGCCATTCGTCCCCTGGCGTCGGTTCAGGCCGAAATCCAGGCTATGGCGCAAGCCGTTCCCGGAATTCGGCGCGTGTTCCTGGCCGATGGCGACGCCCTGGCCGCGCCGACTGATCATCTGCTGGTGCTGCTGGAATCGCTGCGCGCGGCCTTCCCCCGCCTGGAGCGCGTATCCAGTTACGCGCTGCCCGCCAATCTATTGAAGAAGTCAGTGGAAGAACTGACGGCATTGCGCGAGAACGGTCTGAAACTGTTGTATTACGGTATTGAAACCGGCGCGGCAGATTTACTGAAACGCATTACCAAGGGTGCAACGCCGGAAGCGATGGCAAATGGTTTGACCAAAGCCAAACAGGCGGGATTAACCCTCTCCGCGACGGTGATTCTTGGTCTCGGCGGACAGGCGCGCTGGCGGGAACACATCGACGCCACTGCTGAGTTGGTCAACCAGGTGAAGCTGGATTATCTCTCAACCTTGCAACTCATGCTGGATCCGATGATCCATGACGAATTTCATCGCAAGTTCCGTGAACCGTTCCAGGAGCAGGATGACCACGCGCTTTTAGAGGAGCAGGCGCGGCTGATCGAGCGGTTAAATCCGCTCGCGCCGCTGGTGTTTCGTTCCAATCATGCGTCCAACGCCCTGGCGCTGGCGGGTGAATTGCCCAGGGATCGCGAACGCTTGTTGGCGCAACTGGGAGAAGCGCTGACCGGCCGGACGTCGTTGCGCCCGGCCTGGCTAAGGGGTTACTGAAGCTATTAACAAAAAATCAAGCCGCTACCCGAGATTGGGTTAGGCTGTGGCTAACGGCAGCCAAAATCTGATCTTCCAGTTCAATACGGGTTGCCAATGATTCACCCAGTTGCGAGAGCGCCTGGTCCAGTTGTGCAAGCGCCGGTTCCGATAATTCGCCGTCGTAGCGATCATGGAAGGCCAGTGCAGCTTGGGTGGTGAAAGCAATGGGGGCATAAAGTCGCCGGGCCAGTTCGCGGGCCTGACGATACGGCGAATCCGCCGGTTGTTCCTCCAGCGCCTGATAGACCTCGAACGGCCCCAGCGCCAGATAATCCACCAGCGCCTGCTGAAATCGTCGCAATCGATGCCGCGCAGGATCAACCAGCGTAAAGGGTTTCATCGCAGCCAGTTTTTGATAAAGCACCAGGCTTTCCTGACGCGCGGTCAGCAGCTTGGCCACCAGGTCGGGCAGCGCCTTACTGTGGGCAGGATCAGCAATTATCGCAGTATTCATGGGCATATCCTCCAGGTAGTCATGCTTTTTGTCTTTTTGGCTACAGCGGAGGGAGCTTACCGCGAATGATACTTAAATGCCAAATATTCGCAACACGATTTAGCGGGATACCGCAGGGAGCTGACTCACAACCTGATTGCGCAAATAGACGGGCAACACTTGCTCAGCGGTCAGCCATTCACTGCGTCCGCTGGGAGCCGCGGCGAGGCGGGCCACATCGCCAGCATGGGGATAGCAGTCGCCCTGCCAGCCGCTTACAGTGAGCCGTTGCAGCAAAGTTTGGGAATAAGCGGCCCAACCAGCCCCGGCTCCAAACCATTCGCCTGGCGGAGCAGTGACCTGAGCAGGCGCGCAAACCCGCTCCTGGCCCAGCAGTTCTACGGTTTCGCCATCGATCATCCAGGTTCCCCAGTACACCTCCCCCATGCGAGCATCCAGCGCGGTGGCGATTCGCGTCTGACCGGGTTCCCGGGTAACGCCAAAGGCCAGCGCCGCCAGGGTGGATACCGGCGCGACCGGCAGATCGCTGGCGAAGGCAATGCCCTGGATAATCCCTGTCGCAATACGGACTCCGGTGAAGGCGCCGGGTCCGCGCCCGATTGCCAGAGCGTCTAATTGATTAATCCTCAATCCGGCTTCCGCCAGCACTGCCTCGATCATCGGTAGAATGAGCGCCGCATGGCGGCGTGGAGCCAGTGCATAGCGCTCCAATACAGCGCCATCTGCCCACACAGCGGCGGAACAGGCTTCGGTGGCGGTCTCCAGGGCCAGCAGTTTCACGGTGTACTCCCATCAGGCGTTTTGAGATTGACCAGAGAAATAGCTTATAGTGCTTTTGGTTTTAATTCATGAAATCTCTTGGAGCGCCGCTATGATCACTCCTTTCTCAATTGCCCGTTTGCCGCGCATTGAATTCGGCGCTGGCAGCATCAAAAAACTCCCCGGTCTGATCGCCCGGTACGGCAACCGGGTGCTGTTGATTACTGGCCAGCGCTCATTTGTTGAATCGCCCCACTGGCCAGCGCTGTTGAACGCTCTGGAAAAGGCCAACATCGACTGGGCGCAGGTGCGGATCACGGATGAACCGTCACCGCAAAACGTGGATGACGCAGTTCGGGAATTTCACGGCCAGGGGTTCACCGCAGTTGCCGGCATCGGCGGCGGCAGCGTCCTGGACGCCGCCAAAGCCATCGCCGGTTTATTGCAGGTCGGCGATTCGGTCATGGACTACCTGGAAGGGGTCGGCCCGGAAAAAACCTATCAAGGGCCGGCGCTACCGTTTATCGCGGCGCCGACCACCGCCGGCACAGGCAGCGAAGCCACTAAAAATGCCGTCCTGAGTCAGCGTGGCCCTGACGGCTTCAAAAAGTCCTTTCGCGATGACAAGCTGGTTCCAGAATACGCGCTGCTTGATCCTGACCTGCTGGCGTCCTGTCCCAAGCCGCAGATCGCTGCCAATGCGATGGATGCATTGACGCAACTGCTGGAATCTTATGTGTCGATTAAAGCGAATCTCTTCACGGATGCGCTGGCGGAAAGCGGTTTGCAGGCCGTGCGAGATGGTTTGTTCGCGTGGTATGAAAATGGAGAAAACGCCGCTGCCGGACAAGCAAACATGGCCTATGCAGCATTGCTGTCCGGCGTTTGCCTGGCGCAGACCGGCCTGGGGTCGGTGCATGGTTTGGCTTCGCCTCTGGGTGCATTCTTCCCGATCCCGCATGGCGTAGTCTGCGGCACTCTGGTTGGGGCCGCGACCCGCGTTAACCTGGCGGCGCTGCGGGAGCGCGATCCCAACAATCCAGCTTGGCGTAAATATGCCCGCGCTGGCGATCTGCTGCATGGCCGGCATTTTCCGAGTCTGGAAGAAGGCCACGCTGCGCTGTTAGCCTTGCTGGATGAATGGACCGAGCGACTGAGTCTGCCTCGCTTAAATGTTTATGGCATTCAGGAGAGTGATTTCGCCCACGTTGTCACCCATTCACGCGGCAGCAGCATGAAGACCAACCCGTTGGCGCTCAGCGATGCCGAAATCACTGACGTAATGCGGCAACGGCTCTAAAGGCGGCTATTTTGGATCGTGAATCCACTGAATACCGGCAACTCGAACAGCGCCTGGGCCGGGTGCATTTGCAGCAACGACTTGGCATTGAGGCCGAACATGCGACGCAAATCTTCGGACGGGGCCGGACTTTCTTCCACATCGAGAACTGGTACTCGATACACACGCTGATACGCTTGACACTGCGCAGCTTGGGACTGTACCAACGGGGAGTGCGCAACGCCGCTGCGCTGCAGATCCGCCGCAACGACATCGTTCTGTCCCGGTTACCGGTAGCGTTTGACGGTTTTACCCTGCTGCATTTGAGCGATATGCATCTGGATGCTCATCCCGCCTATCCCGCCGTCTTGATCGAACGCCTGCAAGCAGTGGACTATGACGTATGTGTGATCACCGGCGACTTTCGCGCTAAAACGTATGGCGCCTATAAAGCGATCATCGCGGCGCTGGCCGAGGTGCGTCCACATCTGCGCGGACCGGTTTACGCCATCCTGGGCAACCACGACTCGATCCGGATGGTCAGCGGGATTGAGCAACTGGATATTTTTCTGCTGCTGAACGAATCGGTGGCGCTGGAACGCGACGGAGCGACGCTCTATTTGGCTGGTATTGACGATCCGCACTACTATCAGGTCGACAACTTCCACAAGGCGGCTGCCGCGATTCCTCACGATGCCGCCGCTATCCTGCTTTCCCATTCCCCGGAACCCTATCGACTGGCGGCTCACGCCGGTTTCGACCTGATGCTCAGCGGCCATACGCACGGCGGTCAGATCTGCCTGCCAGGTGGGATCGCCTTGATGACGAATGCTCACTGTCCACGCCGTTTTTGCAAAGGTCTCTGGCGTTATCACACCATGCAGGGTTATACCTCGGTCGGTTCGGGTTCATCGGTGGTCGGAGTACGCTTCAACTGTCCGCCGGAAATCACGTTGCATCGGCTACGCTGCTTCACTGCCCAGCAAAAGGAGTCTGTTTAATAGGGCCGGTTGCGGATGCCGAGCCAGTAGAAAAGCGGCGATAGCGTCAGTTCCAGCACTGCAAATCCCACCACGATCATAGCGATCGTCAGCCCGCCCAGAGCAAAAGTCTCCGCTACCGCCAGCAGGGGCAACAGCGCTTCGGGAATCTGATCCAGCCCCACAGATTGACTGCTGGAGTCCAGACCTAAACGGCGTTTGATAAAGCTTGACAGCACATCCCCCAACATGGCGGCCAGGCCGATGATGATCCCGACCCCTATCGGCCAGTGCAGCAATACTGCACCCAGTCCGGTTGCCAGCATTGCGGCTAATAGTCCTCGCCAGGTTTTGGCATCGCCCAGCAGGCGACGTCCATCCGCCAGTATCCAGCCGCCATCCAATGGGCGACCGCCCCAGTCGCCACAGAGCCGCGTGACAAGAACTGGCGTACCGTTGGCAACCAGAATCAATAGCAACAAACCCCATTCGACCGGCAACATGCCCTCGCTCCATTATGCAGCCGTCATTGTGCAGGCAACCATAACCGCTACCGCCTACACTGAATTTGACCGCGCTTTGCCACGGCCTGCAAACCAACCAGGAGAATATCCATGAAAAAAATCGCACTCATCACCGGCCTTGGCGCCCTGTGTGGCCTGCTGCTGCTCACGACCGCTCAGGCCGCCGATCCCCAGTCCCCGGTGGGACAATGGCGAACCATCGACGACCAGTCTGGCAAACCCAAGAGTATCGTCGAAATCACCGAAAGCAATGGCGTACTGACTGGAAAAATCGTGGAATTGCTGGAAGGCGCCAAAGAGAAAACCTGTAGCAAATGTGAGGGTGAGTCGAAGGACAAGCCATTAGTGGGCATGAAGATTCTATGGGATCTGAAAAAAGACGGCGATGCATGGACCGGCGGCAAGATTTTCAATCCTGCGGACGGCGGCGTTTATGCTAGTAAAGCCAAATTGAATGCGGATGGTAAAATACTGGAAGTGACCGGCAAATGGATGTTCTTCAGCAAGCAGCAGCAGTGGCAACGAGTCAAGTAACCGAATCGCGCCGGTATTCCAAGTGTCATAATAAAGAGATAAGGCCATGCGTCAAATCATTCACCTGTCGACCCGACAGCGCGAGGAATTGATTGATATTACCCCACAGGTGGCGGCAGCGCTCAAGGCCAGCGGCGTCCGCGACGGCCTGCTGTCGGTTTACGCCCAAGGCGCTACCGCTGCGACCATGATCCAGGAAAACTGGGATGACAGTGTGCAAACGGACGTGGTTAATCTGCTGCGCAAGCTGATTCCACGCGGGGTGTGGCTGCATGACCAGCAGGACGGCAACGGTGACGCCCATCTGAAGGCGGGGTTGGTTGGACCGTCGGAGACGATTCCGGTGATTGACAGCAAGTTGGGGCTGTCTCGCTGGCAAAATATCTTTTTCTGCGAATTCGATGGGCCGCGTAACGACCGCCGCGTGGTTTGCACGGTGCTGGCTGATCAGGAGGGGTGATTTAACCGATAATCGTTTACAATTCCCGCCGCGACCGCAATGTTGCATAAAGCGGTCGGACTTTCACACCTAATCATTAAAACGGACTTCCGAGATCGAGGCGGCGCATGGCGCGAATTAAACTAGAACTGCCAGCCCATTATTTATTTACCACCGAACTACGGGTACGGATCACTGACGTTAATTATGGCGGACACTTGGGCAATGACGCCATGCTGGGTCTGCTGCACGAGGCGCGCGTTTGTTTCCTGGAACATTACGGTCTCAGCGAAGGGAGCATTGGCGGCTTTGGACTGATCATGACCGATAGCGCTCTGGTGTATAAATCCGAGGCGTTCCCTGGTGAAACTCTGGTTGTCGCCATCGCGCTCGCCGATTTCAACAAGTACGGCTGCGATTTTCTTTACCGCGTCACGGAAAAAGTCAGTGGTCGGGAAGTGGCGCAAGCTAAAACCGGCATAGTGTTCTTCGACTACGCCCGGCGCGCTATCCAGAAGATTCCGCAACCGTTCCTTGACCTGTTCCCGCCCGATGTCGCTGTCTAAGCCCTTACTGTCCAAGCTGCCGCTGTCGCCCGCTGCTCGGGCGCTCTTGCCGGTGCGTTTGATACTGGCGATCGGCGCCAGTGTGGGCGTGGCGTTCCTGCTGGTGCTGGTGCTGTATATCACCGACCTGGGCCTGTCAGTCTGGGAGCGCTTGCAGCGTGCGCCGACGACGTTCTGGGTCGTTTATCTGTTCATTTTGTGCGTCTTGAGCGGCGGTGGCGCTTACGCGGTCTGGCGCGTATTGCGCTGGGGCCGTCCCAGTGAAAAACCCCGTAAGCCGGCCCCGCCGCCGGACGAGGCGACGCTGCGCGAACGGATGGAGCGCAGCGAAGCCGCCGGGGTGCCGGTTTACGATATCCGTCACGAATTGGAAGAGTTGCAGCGCCGACGGGCGGTGGGCGAAATCATCGTCGCCATATTCGGCGAAATCAGCGCCGGCAAATCCTCGCTGATTCGCGCCCTGCTGCCGGGAACCGATATTGCGGTCGATGTCTGCGGCGGCACGACTCGCGAAGTGAGCTACTACACCTGGACCAGTTCGGCGGGCGACCGTCTGGTGCTGGCCGATTTGCCAGGTCTGAATGAGGCGGACGGCAGTCTGGACCGGATGGCTCGCGACGAAGCCCTGCGCGCCCATGTGATTCTCTATGTGTGCGAGGGCGATCTGACCCGTAATCAGTATGAAGCGTTGCGGACGTTGGTCGATCTGGGCAGTCCGCTGATCGTTGCCTTGAACAAAATCGATCGGTTCACCGAATCAGAATTGACCCTGGTGCGTGGACGCCTGGCTGAGCGGATTGGCGAACAAGTCGAAGTGGCGCCGGTGCAATGCGGCGGCGTCGAGGAAGTGACCCGCATCTACCATGACGGTCGCGAGGAAACTTCCCTGCGCGAGCGCAAGCCGGAAGTCGAGGATCTGCGATGCGCTTTGCAGCGTTATCTGGATACCGATCCGCAGGTGCTGGATGCGCTGCGCGACACGGCGGTGTTCGTGCTGGCCCAGCAGAAACTCGATTCCGCCGTGGCCGAGCACCGGCGCGGCAAAGCCGAGACGATTATCCAGAGCTATTCGCGTAAGGCGGTGTTTGGGGCGCTGGCGGCGGTGAGTCCGGGAACCGATGTGCTGATTCAAGGCTACCTGGGGTTTAATCTGATCAAGGAGTTGTGCGCTCTGTATGAAGTGCCGGCGCGCGAGATGGATACGCAACGGTTCCTGAATCTGGCCGGCAATCAGATCAGGCGCAATTTCAACCTGCTGCTCGCGCTGGTCGGCAATGTATTTAAGGCCTTTCCGGGTATTGGCACAGTGGTAGGCGGCATGATGCACGCCGTGGTGTATGGACTGGTCTTCGAGAGTCTGGGCAAGGCGGTGGCCCGCTCTCTGGAAAGTCGAGGCGATTTGGTCAGCGGGCCGACGTTGCGGATGTTCGAGGATAACCTGAGTGAAGATTTGGAAGCGCGTGCAAAACGTTTGGCCCAACTGGTTTGGGCGCGAAAACGGGAAGAAGAAGCCAATGCCGGAAC
Source organism: Gammaproteobacteria bacterium (assembly GCA_024235095.1). Classification (NCBI taxonomy): domain Bacteria; kingdom Pseudomonadati; phylum Pseudomonadota; class Gammaproteobacteria; species Gammaproteobacteria bacterium. Next base: position 736,578 of record JACKNC010000002.1, on the reverse strand, counting down.
CACGACCGGTTGACGGCGACGACCATCTGGCATTGGCGCGCGAGAGCCTGCGTGATCTACTGGACGATCAACGAGTGCCGCCGCCAGTGCGCAAGGCGCTGGCCGATGAGTACCAGCAACTCCAGGTATTACTGGAGAAAATCGAGCAGGGGCATATCCATATCGCGGTGTTTGGTCGGGTGAGTGTGGGCAAGTCCGCTTTATTGAATGCGCTGCTCGGCGAGACCCGGTTTTCGACCAGTCCCCTGCATGGCGAGACGACCCGCGCCGCTCATGCCCGCTGGCAGGAATACGACGCAGGCGGAGTATTTTTGATTGACACACCGGGCATTAATGAGGTGGCCGGGGAGGAGCGCGAGCAACTCGCCCATGACGTAGCCAGTCGCAGCGATCTGGTCATGTTCGTGGTGGACGGCGATATCACAGACACCGAAATCAAGGCCCTGCGGCAGGTGAAAGGCGTGGCGCAGCGGCTGGTGCTGGTGCTGAACAAAATGGATCGCTATAACCAAACCGACCGCGACGCCTTGTTGAAGACGCTGCGCCAGCGCACCACCGGTTTGATCCAGCCCCAGGACATCGTGACCGCTTCCGCCCAACCGGCGGAACGCATCGTGATTCTGGTCGACGCCGAGGGCAATGAGACCGAGACCCGACGGCGGCCACAACCGGATGTGAACGGATTGCGCGAACGCATCTGGGACATTCTGAAGGCGGAAGGCAAGACCATGGCGGCGCTCAATGCCGGACTGTTCGCCGGGCGTTTCTCGGATCGGTTGACCAAGGAAATTGTCATCATCCGCCGAGAGGTCGCCGAGAAGGTGGTGCGCAACTATTGTTTGGGCAAAGGCATCGCGGTGGCATTGAATCCGATTCCGATCGCGGACATGCTGGCGGCGGTAGCGACCGACGCAGCGATGGTGGTGCATCTTGGCCGGGTCTATGGTCTGCCGATTAATCGAGGCGAAGCTGGCGCCCTGCTGAAAACCATCTTTACCCAACTGATGTTTCTAATGGGCACGGTGTGGAGCATGAACCTGGTGGCATCGGCCCTCAAAGGCGTCAGTCTGGGTCTGTCCACCGTGGTGACTGCGGGCGCGCAGGGCGCAGTCGCCTGGTATGGGACTTATGTGGTCGGCAAAGCGGCTGAACAATACTTCATCCAGGGCAAGTCCTGGGGCGAGAGCGGACCCAAACGGGTCGTGCAGGATATTCTTGACAGTCTGGATCGGGAATCGTTGCTGGCTCAGGCGCGGGATGACATCCTGGCGCGCTTGAAGCCGCTGTTGTGAGTTTCTCGTTTCTCATTGGCTTTCTGCTCGTGGTGGGCATCGCCCTGCTGTTCTGGCGGGACAGCCTGGGCGCGCGCGAACAGGCGCAAGCCGCCAGTTCCCGGGCTTGTCGCCAGAGCAATGTGCAACTGCTGGACGATACTGTGGCTCTGGAACGGTTGTGGCTGCGGCGTGATCATGATGGCCGGTTGAAGTGGGAGCGACTGTACGTGTTCGAATTCACCGATACCGGGCATCGCCGCCAGACCGGTTGTGTGTTGCTGGTCGGCTGGCGCGTGGAAGTGTTGCAGATGGAAGGCGGCGATCTGCTGGCGCCGTGATGGCACGGATTCCGGTGCTTCGTCTTTAGCCTTTCCCCTTCGCCATTTCCGCCATAATCAATTGCGTCCACGCCCCGGACCCCGGCAGATTCTGCCCGCCATCAGCAACCACCAGCGTACCGGTAATGTAAGAAGCTAGTGGCGAAGCGAGGAAGACGCTCAGCTGGCCAATATCGTCAGGCGTACCGAAGCGGCCTAGTGGAATCATCTTTTTCAATCGATCGGCGCTGCCTTCGGGAACCAGCCGGCGCACGCCTTCGGTGCCCTCGATCGGGCCGGGCGCGATGCTGTTGCATCGAATGCCGAACCGGCCCCATTCCAGTGCCAGATTGCGCATCATCTGATCGATGCCGGCCTTGGCTGCGCCGACATGGGCCTGGAACGCATAAGGCATGAAGGCCTGTCCCGCCGAGATGAACAGGATATTGCCGCGCGTCTCCTTGAGTTGCTCGAATGCGGCCCGGCAGGCGTGAAATGTACCCAGTAGATCGATATCAATGACTGATTTGAAGCCATTAGGACTGATCTGTTCAGCCGGGCAGGGAAAATTGCCCGCCGCGCCGCAGACCAGGGTTTGCATCGGTCCCAGTGTTTCACGGCAGCGCTGCATAGCGGTTTCCAATGCCGCTGCGTCGCGCACATCGGCGGAATGAGTGGAAACTTGCGCCCCAAGCGCGCGTAGTTCCGCCGCCGCCGCGTCCAGTTTCGCTTGCGAGCGACCGACAATGCCAAGGTTCGCCCCCACTGCGGCAAAGTTGCGAGCGATGCCCAGATTAATACCGCTGCTGCCGCCGGTGATGAAAACGGTCTGGCCCTGGAATAAATCCCTGGCAAAGTAGGAGGTGATGGTCATGGCGTTTCCTTCAGGTTCGTGGTAATAAGCCCTTTCGATGGTACGTAAAACCGGGTCGATGAACCTAGCATGGTTTGGCTAACGTGAGGTCATCATGGCGGATAGCGATTTATTGATTATTGGCGCCGGGATCAGCGGTCTGAGCATGGCGCATTATGCTGCCGCCGCTGGGTGGAGCGTGCGGGTTCTGGAACAGGAACATCGGGTTGGGGGATGCCTGCATTCGCATCGCTTTACCGGCGCGCTGGACGGTTTCTGGCTGGAGCTGGGCGCGCATAGCGCATTCAATTCCTACGGCAATCTGCTGGCGATCCTGGAATCGCTCCATGCGCTCGAGCGCTTGCGGCCCCGCGCCAAAGTCGGTTTTCGCCTGTTTGCCGATGGCGCTGTGCGCCGCATTCCTACACAACTGGTTTTCTCCGAGTTGCTGCTGGCGCCATTCCGGTTGCTGGGTTTAATCAAGACCGGACGCGGCATTGCTGAATATTACGGTCATATCGTCGGTCCGCGCAATTATGCGACGGTGTTCGAACCGGCTTTCAGTGCGGTGGTCTGTCAACCCGCCGATGAGTTTCCCGCCGATGCCCTGTTCAACCCTCGTCCCCGGCGCAAGGATGTCCCACGCGGTTTTACCTTGCCGGGTGGTTTACAAACCCTGGCCGATATTCTGGCGGGATCATCCGGCTTTCGCGTCGAGTTAGGCCGTACCGTAAACGACCTGCAAAACCAGGGCGAGCAGTTTGTCATTCGAACTGATGGTGGCGATTACACTGCCCGCGCCCTATGCCTGGCAACCCCCGTCGCGGTAACGACCCGGTTGCTCCGGCCTGGATTTCCGAAGTTGACCGAACAGATCATGGAAGTGGAGACCGCAACGGTGGAAACGGTCGGCGTGGCGATTCCCAAATCCCGATTGAACTTGCCTCGGGTAGCGGGGTTGATTGGCCGCAATCAACCTTTTCTTTCCGTCGTTTCCCGCGATACCGTCCCGGATCCGTCGTATCGGGGATTCACTTTTCATTTCCGGCCAAGGCGGTTGGATGAGGCGGGGAAACGGGATTGTATCGCCCAGGTGCTCGGTTTGCCGAATGATCAACTGGTGTTGACGAATGTGGTGAGTAAGACTAATCAGCTGCCTGCCCTGCGTGTAGGTCATGTGGAACGAACACAGGCCGTTGACGGATTGCTGGCCGGCAGCCGGTTGGCGTTGACTGGCAACTACTTTACCGGGATCGCCATTGAGGATTGCGTTGTCCGTTCGCGCCAGGAGTTCGCGCGTTTGCAACGGGAATTGGAAACGGTATAACCCCCTCCGCGTGGGAGGGGGACTGAGGTGAGGGCTTTTTTCAACCGCCGTTTTTTCGGCCATCGACATGCCCGGCAAGCGATTTAAAAGACTGGCGACAGGGTTGTCGTTTCGCCAGCCGAGGCGGACAGATTGTCGCCGGCAGACCAGTGATCGGGGTTGTCATTGATCAGGAACTTGAACGAAATGACCCCTTCAGTCATTTCATTTGTCGTCCATACCCAGACATCATTTTCGACGTTTTTCATCGGGGCGCCAGCATCCCAGGCGAGGTCAGCGCCTTCGCCGCGAATGTAGAGGTTGTTGCCAAAGCCGACATCGTATTTGGCGACGATGACGGTGACAACGGAATCGGCGCGCTTGCCGGACGCTGGAACCTTGGTTTCGACAGCGGAAGTTTTGGCGGTTTTCGCTTTGGTGGAAGCAGTTACCGGTTTCTCCGCGGCCTTGGCGGGAGTAGCAGGCGTTGCTGCCGGTTTCTCCGCGGCCTTGGCGGGAGTAGCAGGCGTTGGCGCCGGTTTCTCCGCGGCCTTGGCGGGGGCAGGTTTGGCTGAAGCAGTGGATTTAGGCGCGGGCTTGGCGGCGCTTTCCGCAGTTGCCGGTTTGGGGGCTTCTACAGGCTTGGCGGGCGTTGTCTTCAAGGGTTCGGCCTTGTTGGCAGTTTTCGTAGTTCCCGCTTTGACCGGTGTTCCGGTCGGCTCTTTTTTCTTTGGCATAGTTCACTCCTCTGAATCGCTTGATGAATTTTAATGCGCGACGGGGTATTTTGCCGACGCTGCAACCGAGTTGAGTCTAGCCCACACCGTCACTGAGTTGAAGTACTACTTTCTCTGGAAGCGCAAATAGAGTTATTATGATTAAATAACTCATTCAAAAGGAAGAACGCCAGCAACGTACAAGCCGTTGATTTGGCGGAGAGGGCGGGATTCGAACCCGCGTGGGGCGGCTAAGCCCCCATCCGATTTCGAGTCGGCGCCGTTATGACCGCTTCGGTACCTCTCCGGGAGGAGTTGCATAGAGCAAATGCGGAAGATGCTTGTATTCTACCTCATTGGGACGCTTTGCCAATCCCCATTAATCACTATGATTTGTAAGAGACGGCTCGGGTCGTTTATTCCTGAAGGAGTCTGCTTTTGAGCGATAGCCCGCAAAATGACCCTCAAGCGAGTTCTTGCAATCAATTAGGTTAGTTTTTGTACGGCTTATTAGTTATGAAACCGGAACCCGATACCGTTGATTTCCCTCTTTCCGAAGCGGCTTCTGTCCCTGATGCAGGGACGGAATCGCTGTCCCTTGGTTCCCGTTTTCTGAATTGGCTTGCCCACTTCATGCTCTACTTGGGCGCTGTATCAGTCGTTTGCGCGACCGGATTTTATTTTCTGCTGCAAATCCCGGCGCTGCGGGACCCCATTCAATGGTTCGAAAACCAGGATAGTCCTGCCTATCAGCCTCTCGGGTCGATCATGGAGCCACCCGCCAAGTCGCTCCCAGCGCAGACTGAGCCTCTTCAGCCTCTGGCCAACCCGGCGGACGCTCCGCCATCTGAAAATCTTGCTGCCGCATCCTCGTCAGCGACGGCGTCTCCTGAAACCGAAAGCGATCCGAATGCGCCCCCGCAGGTCATCGAACAACCCGTCAATTCGCCAGACGACCAGCGCGAGGTTGCTGATACAACGCCGGAAGAGAAACCGTCCGGGGAACCGGCCCCGGTAACGGCGGAAGCCCAAATCGCGCAATTACTCGCCGACGCTCAACAACAAATGGCCAGCCGTCGGTTCACTGCTCCGGCCAGCAGCAATGCCTTGTCAACCTATCAGCGCGTTCTGGAACTGGAGCCAGGCAATCCCACTGCGCTCCAGGGCATTGATAATATTGCTGCTTACTACCGCGATGTCGCTCAACAAAGCCTGCGCCAAGGTCGTCCGGACGAAAGCCTCGCTTACATCAGTCGTGGGTTACGCGCGATGCCACAAAACGCGAATCTGTTGAATCTGCGTCAGCAAGCACGCCTGGCTCAGCAGCAACGGGAACAGGCGCAGTTGGAAGAGATGCGCCGTCAACAAATGGAACAAGATCTGGCTGAACAACGCTATCAGGAGCAACTCCGTCAGCAACGCGCCCAGGAATCGCAAACGCCGTGGTGGCGGCAGCCGCCGGGTTCGAATAGCAATACTGGGGGGTTTAATCAGCGTTAAATGACTTAATTGACGGCTTGCGCTAACGATGTTATCAACGTTCCAGCTCAAGTTGTGGCATACGCCGCACTGAATAAGTGCGTTAACAAAACAGAACGCACTATTATCAGGCGATTTCCTAAAATAAAGCATCATGCTATGCGCGTAATGAACGAATCTAAGCGGAGAAGACATTTATGGCTTGGATGTTGCTTTTTCCCATGGATGATTAGTCGGTTTTTATAATGTAGGAATTTAAGGACTAACTCGATGACCATCCACTGGCAACAGTATGCTGCTCCCGGTTGTTACGACGAGCTGATTAACAACGGTTCCGGGCCACGCCCAGCCGCTCAAGCCCTGTGCGAATATCTGGCTTCCTTGAGTGATGAGGAGTTGCACGAGCGCAAGACCGCTGCCGAGTTGGCCATCTTAGTGCTGGGCATCACTTTCACCGTGTATACCGAAGGCGGCAGCATTGACCGGGCCTGGCCCTTTGATGTTGTGCCGCGCATCATTCCCAAGTGTGAATGGGATCGCACCGAGGCCGGACTCAAACAGCGCGTACAGGCTCTCAATTTGTTTATCGATGATCTCTATCACGATCAGAAAATCATCAAGGATGGAGTATTTCCTGCGGAAGTGCTTGCGCAGTCAGTCAATTTCCGTCCGCAATGCATGGGCGTCAGTCCACGCCACGGCGTCTGGGCGCATATTTGCGGCTCGGACCTGGTGCGTGACAAGGATGGAACGATTTACGTGTTGGAAGATAATCTGCGGGTGCCTTCCGGCGTGTCCTATATGCTGGAGAATCGGGTGGTCACCAAACGGGTTTTCCCGGAGTTGTTTGAGCACCAACGCATTCTCCCGGTTGACGATTATGCGCCGCGTCTCTACGACATGCTGGCCTCGATGTCGCCGCGTCCTGGCGACAATCCGAATGTTGTGGTGCTCACTCCGGGCATCTACAACTCAGCCTACTTCGAGCATTCGTACCTCGCTCAACAAATGGGCGTGGAACTGGTGGAAGGCAGCGACCTGGAAGTTGGCGATGATGATTGCGTCTATATGCGCACTATCGAAGGATTGGAGCGGGTCGATGTCATCTACCGGCGAATTGATGATCTGTTCCTGGACCCCGAGGCGTTCCGACCCGACTCGGCATTAGGCGTCAAGGGTCTGCTGCGAGCCTGGCGCGCTGGCAAGGTCGCGTTGGCGAATGCGCCCGGCGCAGGCGTTGCCGACGATAAAGTGGTTTATGCCTTTGTCCCAGAGATCATCAAATACTATCTTGATCAGGAGCCGTTGATCGCCAATGTGCCTTCCTACCTGTGCATGAAAGAAAAGGACCGGCAGTACGTGCTGGATCATCTCGATCAACTGGTCGTAAAACCCGCTAACGAATCAGGGGGTTACGGGATGATGGTGGGGCCGCACGCCTCGACCAGCGAACACAAGCGTTTTGCTGAATTGATCAAGAAAGATCCCCGCAATTACATGGCCCAACCCACGTTGTCGATCTCGACCTCGCCAACGTTGTGTGATGACCAGATGGAACCGCGTCATGTCGACCTGCGGCCATTCATTCTTTCTGGCCCTAACACCTATGTCACTACGGGCGGTCTGACCCGGGTCGCGTTGCGCAAGGGTTCGCTGGTGGTCAACTCCTCGCAAGGCGGGGGAAGCAAGGATACCTGGATCGTCGACACCGAGGGCTTCTAATCATGCTGTCACGCGTTGCTCAGAACATCTATTGGATGGCCCGTTATCTGGAACGAGCCGAAGACACCGCGCGCATCATCAATGTCAATACCAATCTGTTGCTGGATTTACCGCGCAATACGACCTTTGGCTGGTTGCCCATGATTTTTATTGTAGGCGCCGAGCATCTGTTCTTTGAAAAGGACCCGCACCGGCTCGCCGACGAGAACACGGTGGTCAAGTTCCTCATCAGCGATCGCGATCACCCCGGTTCGATCATCTCCAGCCTGGCCTCCGCCCGCGAAAACCTGCGCACGACCCGCGATACGGTGCCCCAGGAGGCCTGGGAGCAGATCAATAGTTTGTATATTTACGCCCGCGACCATGTCCCGACCCGGCGCGGCCGTTTTGAATTCCTGCGCCGGGTGATTCACGGCGTTCAACAAATCAATGGTATGCTGGCCGGCACGATGAGCCAGACCGCTGCCTATGATTTCGTTTGGTTGGGTCGCCATCTGGAGCGGGCGGATATGACGACCCGTATTCTGGATGTGCGTTCGGCTAATCTGCTGCCGCGCCCCGGTCAAGCGGCGTCGCAGACCCAAACGCAAGAGGCGACAGAGGGCAGCCTGTCACAAAGTCAGGGCGCGGTCATACCCGAACGCGAGGAACAGGACCCCTTTGAGAGCATTCAATGGATGAGCGTGTTGAAATCGCTCAGCGCCTACCAGATATATCGCCAGCAGGTGCGGTTACGGGTTGGCGGTCCTGATGTGCTGAAATTCCTGCTGCAAAATGAGTTCTTCCCGCGCGCGGTCGCCTGCTGTCTGAAGCAATTGGAAGTCTGTCTGTTGGAGCTTCCTGGCAACACTGTGCCACTCGCTGGCATCGCCGCGCTCAAGCAACGGCTTAACTCTGCCGCGGTGCCAGAACTGGCTCACGAAGGTCTGCACGAATTCATCGACGAGTTGCAAGTCGGCTTTGGGGCGCTGCACGGTCAGATTGCTGCGACTTACTTCACGCATTAGCGTCGGGGCAATCGCGCTATGTCGATCTAAGAAATTGATTTGACTGAAGATCAACTTGTCAAAGCACAACACTCATGCTTTGCAAGAGATTGATAAGAGTCAGGAAAAACACATAGCGCGATTGCTCTAGGTTCGCACTGTTGACAGTGCGTAAAGTTGGTCCGCCCACCCGGCGATTGTTTCGCCCATCGCCAGTTTTTCCAGCCAGCGGACCGGAATTCCCACCCCGCCATAAAATGCGCCGGCGACTTGCCCACAAATCGCGGCGGTGGTGTCGGCGTCATCGCCCAGGTTAGCGGCCCGCAAAATCGCGTCCTCGAAGCTCTCGGTCGTGGCAAACGTCCACAAGGCGGCTTCCAGGCTCTCCACCACGTAGCCCGAGCCGCGAATGGCGTTTTCCGATTTGTCGCGGTATTTACCATGAGCAATGGCGGCGATTTGCTGACGACCGTCGAAGGTGTCTGCATCGCCAAGCAGCACGGCCTCTTTGGACTGACCACCGAGCGCCCGCACCAGGATACGGGCGAACAGTCGGCAGGCGTCCAGGCATTCAGCAGCGCCATGTGTAGTGCGCGAACTTTCGGCAGCGTAGCGTTCAGCAGCATCGATATCGGCGGCAAAAAACATCGGAATCGGCGCGAGGCGCATCAGGCAGCCATTGCCAGCGCTGTAAGGATCATCGGAGCCAGCTAATGGATTGCCCTCCTGCTTATAGCGGCGCAAGGCGGTGACCGTGGCATTGCCGATATCGAAGCACGCGCCGGTGCTGCTCAGGTAACCCTCACGCCACCAGCGCACATAGCGCTGCATCTGGTCATCAGGGTCAAATCTGCACTGCTCAATCAGGCTGATGGCCAGGCACAACGCCATCGAAGTATCGTCTGTCCATTGACCCGGTTGCAGGCCGAAGGGGCCGCCGCCAACCATGTCAGTTATCGGCGTGAAGCTGCCGCGTGGCTTGAACTCCAACGTGGCGCCGACTGCATCACCGACCGCCAAACCGAGCAGGCATCCTCGAAAGCGGTTTGGGGTATCGATCATTTTTTTCTCCTTACCCGTAGCGGTTGATCATGGCGCTGCCAGGCACCGTCAGAATGAATACTAAAAGACACAAAAAAACCCGCACTTGGCGGGCTTTCGGGACTACACTAGATATCTTTGAATGTTCGATTGGTGGAGCGGAAGGGGATCGAACCCTCGACCTTCGCATTGCGAACGCGACGCTCTCCCAGCTGAGCTACCGCCCCATGATTAACTTAAGATCTTCATCATACAATTCTTCCTCCCAGTTGGCTAGACCTTGCGCTGGAAAAAAAAACGATGCCTGCCATTTCCATCATCCTGCCCACGCTGAATGAAGAAGCGCAGATTGTGGCCGGTTTGCAAGCGCTGCAACCACTACGTGGTCAGAATTGTGAATTGATTGTCGCCGATGGCGGTAGCCGGGATCGAACCGCAGCGCTGGCTAAACCCTTGGTGGATCAAGTCATCATGAGCGCCAGAGGCAGAGCGGCGCAGATGAACGCCGGCGCCAGCAAAGCCCAAGGGGACATCCTCTGGTTTCTGCACGCGGACAGTCTTCCTCCGCCAGATGCCTTAGATCTGATTCACGCCAGTCTGAGCGATCCGCATCGCTGTTGGGGCCGTTTTGATGTACGTCTGTCCGGGCGCCACCCGGCGCTGAGGGTCGTGGAAACCCTGATGAATATCCGCTCCCGTCTGACTGGCATCGCCACCGGCGACCAAGGCATCTTTGTCCGGCGCACGTTGTTTGAACAGATCGGCGGCTATCCGTCCATCGCGCTGATGGAAGACATCGCGCTAAGCCGGTTGTTGAAACGGCACGGACGTCCTGTCTGCCTGCGCCAGCCCCTACAAACCTCCAGCCGGCGCTGGGAACGGGACGGTATTGCCCGCACCATTCTACTAATGTGGCAGTTGCGGCTGGCCTACTTCTTCGGCGCTGATCCCGACCGGCTGGCCCGGAGCTACTACCGATCATGAGCGATTACTACCTCTTCCCTAATGCCCGTCTGCTGATTTTCGCCAAGGCGCCGGTTCCTGGACAAGTCAAAACCCGGTTAACGGGACAGCTCGGTACGCCTGGCGCGGCGCATTTGTATAAAAAGTTGCTGCATCGAACCCTGGCCATCGCGATGTCCGCTCGCCTGTGCCCCGTGGAATTGTGGTGCGCGCCGGGGGTAGGGCATGGCTTTTTTGCTGCATGCCGACGGAAATACGGAGTCCGCCTGCGCCGGCAGGGCGCGGGCGATCTGGGGCGACGGATGAACCATGCGCTGAACCAGGTTCTTTCTCAAGGCCATTATGGCGTGTTAATCGGCGGTGATTGCATTTCGCTGAACGCGCCGGAATTGCGGGATGCCTTGCAGCGCTTGGTGGCTGGAACGGCGGATGTTGTGCTGGGACCGGCGCTGGATGGGGGGTATGTGCTAGTCGGATGGCGGCGGCCCTGTTCGGGAATGTTCCGGGGCATTGCCTGGGGTGGCTCGACGGTCATGGCGGCGACCCGTCGGCGGTTGCGCCGAACGGGTGTGGTTTGGAACGAACTCTCGATAGGCTGGGATGTGGATACGCCCGCCGATCTCAAACGCCTGCGCCGTGTTCAGGCTGAGGAAACCGCCACATCGGCATCGCCGAAATATTCCGTCGTATAGCGTTCAACCCGGATTTCAGGTGCCCAGAAATGGGCGGGCAATCCGGCCTTCTGCTTGAGATGCGCCAGAAAGACCGGCGGTTCGGTCAATTGCTCCCAAACCGACGGCAGAAAGGTTCCTCGGTGATGACCAAAATGAAGAATCAGTCCATCCACGCCGGGACGCAGTTGCGCCAGCAGTTCCTGTTCAGAGCCGAATTGCAAAGGTTCCGGCGGCGACAGCACCGAGATGTGCACTTCCAGCTTGGGAAATTCTTCCTCGCACAACTCGGGAAAACGCGGATCTTCAAATGCAGCGGCGTAAGCATGGACGGCGACATCCTGGACCAGCGGTTGATAAGCGGCCAGCGCGCCAATGCAACCGCGCAACTGACCGCCGATTTCCAGAGTCACGAAGGTTGCCCGCGATACGCGCAAGGCTTCCGGGTAATCATTGGGATTGATCGACAAGGCTCGGCGATAGCGCAAACCCTCCTGAATGGAAGCGCGGGCGACATGCAGCAGCGCCGCCCGATCTTCAAGCGATAACGAGTCAGTGGAACGCATAAGCGCCGTACCCGACTACTTGGTCACGCGATCCCGCAGTATCTCCGGAGTTGCGCAGGTCCAAGGTTTCGCCATGCAGGCCCTTGCGTCGCGCCACCCACAATAAGCCATTCACCGGGTTGCGCCCACAGGCTTGCTCGTAGCCGATATCCTCGAAGCGCAGTGTTTCAATAGCCTTGGAGGTCGCGCTATCGAGTTGTCGGGCGGTCTGATAATCGTGATAGTGGCTCAGGTCGGAGCTGATGACAATCAGCGTTTCCGGGCCGCCCCACAAGGCTTCCAGCACCGCCCCGACTTGCTCGGGACGCGCGTCGCCGACCACCAGCGGCGCGAGTTTGAAATCACCCAACACCTCTTGCAGGAAGGGGAGATGCACTTCCAGACTGTGTTCCTGGGCGTGAGCTTGTTCCAGAAAGCCAACATCTGGCAATTTCCGCGCCTGCTCAACAGCGTCCTGGTCGATGGGGATCGGGCCCAGGGGTGTGGCGAACGCCTGCATAGAACTGACGGCAATCCCACGGAAACCGACGCGGTGGCTGGGTCCTAGCAGCACGACGCGCGTGATAATGCCGCGCGCCGCCTTGAGTTGGGCGTATGCGGAAGCGGCGATGGGGCCGGAATAAATATAGCCGGCGTGCGGTGCAATGATCGCCTTGGGGGGTGATTCGATGGCTGGTGGAGCTTGGTTGAGAAATTTTTGCACTTGCGTGTGCAGTTCAGTACTACTTGCCGGATAAAATAATCCCGCTACTGCGGGTGCGCGTGTGGTTTGCATGACGATGCCCTCCCGGATCAATTTGCCAATACGGTAGTCAGAACATAGTATGCGGATACGATAACTTTTGATTAAGTATAGAGTGTCATTTGACCGGAAAGATCAAAAAAACCTTATCAATAGCCGGTTTTTCGCCGGTTGGAAAACGACGAGAGCCTTTTCGCACAAAGGCCGGGATAACCACCATGAAGATGAATATTCCTACTACTCCTTCCGTGACGGATTTCTTTCCCACCCGGTACTGGCATGTCCTGGACGATGGCAGGGTGCAGTGTGATGTCTGCCCGCGCTATTGCAAGCTGCACGAGGGACAACAGGGTCTGTGTTTCGTGCGTGGGCGCCATGACGGCCAAATCATGCTAACCAGCTACGGTCGCTCCAGTGGTTTTTGCATCGACCCGATTGAGAAGAAACCACTAAACCACTTTCTACCCGGTACGCCGGTCCTGTCGTTTGGCACCGCCGGTTGCAACCTGGCCTGCAAATTTTGCCAGAACTGGGATATGAGCAAGTCGCGTGAGATGGATACTCTAGCGGATGAAGCCGCACCGTCGAAGTTGGCTCGCGTTGCGCATGAACTGGGTTGCCGCAGCATGGCCTACACGTACAATGATCCGGTGATTTTCATGGAATACGCTATCGATACCGCGATCGCCTGCCGGGAATACGGCGTCAAGTCAGTAGCGGTAACCGCGGGTTATATTTGCGAGGAACCACGCCGGGAGTTTTTCAAATACATGGACGCCGCGAATGTAGATTTGAAAGCCTTTACCGAGGAGTTTTATTGGAAAATTTGTGGCGGTCACCTACAACCGGTGCTTGATACCCTGATTTATCTGAAACAGGAAACGCAGGTGTGGTTCGAGATCACCACGCTGCTGATTCCTGGCGAAAATGACTCGGATGCGGAGCTGGAAGCGTTGACGCAGTGGGTGATGGAAAACCTGGGGCCGGACGTGCCGATTCATTTCACGGCCTTTCATCCGGACTGGAAAATGATGAACCACTCGCCGACGCCGCCATCGACCTTGAGCCGGGCGCGTCGGATCGCCATGAAGAACGGCATCCGCTATGCCTATACGGGCAATATCCATGATGAAAAGGGCGACAGCACCTATTGTCATCAGTGTGGTCAAAAATTGATCGGGCGCGACTGGTACACGCTGGGCGTATGGAATCTGACAGCGGACGGTTGTTGCAATGCCTGTGGCGCGCCGTGCGTGGGAGTGTTTGAAGCGGAGCCGGGTGTCTGGGGCGCGCGCCGCCGTCCGGTGCGTCTTCGGCAGTATGCCGATTGATCCGTGGAGAAAGACTCGTATAATGTAAATATTCGCTGGCGTAGCTCAGTCGGTAGAGCAGCTGATTTGTAATCAGCCGGTCGTTGGTTCGATTCCGACCGCCAGCTTCAATTTTTCACCGGTGCTGGAGGTTCGTTCAATCCCGTTCAGTTCGTACCGGTCGGCCAAGACCGCCGGGGTGAAGCCGAGCGGTTGTCGTCACGAATGTTGAGTTCTGCGTCCAGAATACTCGCTTGTTGGGCGTCAAAGCCATCGGTTTCACTGCAGTTCTTTGCAGAAGTTGTCGATCGTTCATTGTTCGATCGCTCCTGAAAATCTCATCGATTAAATCCGCACCGCCAACACATCGCAGGGTGCGCCGTGCAGCACGGCATTGGCGGTCGAACCGAGCAGCAGGGCCAGCCCATGTCGACCGTGGCTGCCGACGACAATCAAATCCATCTGGTGATCCTGGACCGCACCGAGAATACCCTCCTTGGTGGAAATGGCGTTGACCACCCACAGGCCAACATCGCCCATGCCTAGACGTTGCGCCAGTCCGCCCAATTCAGCCCGCGCCTCCTGCAACAGAGCCTCATCCGGCAGATCGGGCAAGACCGGCAGCAGTTCATAACCGCCGCCCAGACTGATATTCACATCCTCCACGACATGAATTAGGCTCAGGCGCGCGCCATACTTCCCAGCGATGTCCCTGGCCCGTTCTGCGACCTTCAGCGCCTCGTCGGAAAAATCGACGGCGCATAAAACGTGTTGGTACGTCATAGTGTTCACTCCTCGGCAATCCTATGGTAATACCGTTTCCAGCAGCGTCCGTAAAAACTCATAAGTTTCCTGGCGCGATGGATCGTCCTTCGGCAGGCGTTGTTGCGATTCACGCAAGGCGCCTACACCCAGTTTGACCTGCGTCAGCCCCAAATTATGCAAGGTTCGCGCATCGTCGCGCCGACGTAGGGCTTCCCGGTAAGCGCGTTCCGCTGATGCCAGCCGACCCTGTTCGGCGTACAGATTACCCAACTCAAACCAGGGCTGGTCATCAGCGGGCTTCAGGCGCATCCATTGTAAATAATAGCCCTCAGCCACATCCCAGCGACCGGTTTCATAGGCTTGCCGCGCCCGTTCCTCGATAAAGCCTGAATCGTTGGAGAGAACCGGCGCAGATGGCCGCGTGCCACCCGTTCCCAAAGCAAGTGCAGGTTCAGCTTCTCCGCTCGCTTGTTCCAGGTGTGCGCAACCGTTGATCAGCATTATGCAGGTCAGCGCCCACGTGATGCGGGATAACCGTTCAGTCCCCCCCTTTGGCAAAGGGGGGTTAGGGGGGATTTGAGTCCCATCGCTCGTGTACAATCCCTCCCGGCCCCCCTTTTTCAAAGGGGGGAGATGAATGCCGACAATTTGGGAGACGCGGGGCATGGAAGCGTTATGAGATCAGCCCATCGCTAACAGCAGTCCATTCAAGCGTTTGACGAAGCTCGCCGGGTCTTCCAGTTGTCCACCCTCGGCCAGCACCGCCTGTTCAAACAGCAGATGCGTCCAGTCGCTGAAGCGGGTCGCATCGGCTTCGTCTTTAAGCCGGGTGATTAGCGAATGACCGGGATTCAGTTCCAAATAGGGCTTGCTCATCGGTACGTTCTGCCCGGCATCACGCAACAGGCGCTCCAGATGCGGACTGAGGCCGTGTTCATCCACGACGAGACAGGCGGGTGAATCCGTCAACCGCGAGGAAATGCGTACTTCATTGATCTTGTCACCCAAGACTTCCTTGACCCGCGTCAATAAATCCTTGTACTGATCCTCGGCCTGCTTCTGTTCCTGCTTCTCTTCTTCTGAGGCGATCTTGTCCAGATCCAGCGCGCCCTTGGCTACCGACTGGAAGTGCTTGCCATCGAATTCAGTCAGGTGGGACATCAGCCATTCATCCACCCGGTCCGTCAACAACAGGACTTCCAGCCCCTTCTTGCGGAAAATTTCCAGATGCGGGCTGTTTTTGGCGGCGGCGAAGCTGTCGGCGCTGATATAGTAAATTTTGTCCTGCCCTTCTTTCATCCGGGCGACGTAATCAGCTAGGGCAACAGTCTGGTCGGTGCTATCGTTATGGGTTGAAGCGAAGCGCAACAACTTGGCGATTTGCTCACGATTGCTGTAATCCTCCGCTGGCCCCTCCTTGAGCACCCGTCCGAATTCCTTCCAGAATTTACCGTATTTCTCGGCGTCATTGGCCGCCATGTCCTCCAGCAGGCTCAGCGCCTTCTTGACTGAACCGCCCCGGATGCTGTCCACCACTTTGCTGCTTTGCAGGATTTCGCGGGAGATATTGAGCGGCAGGTCATTAGAGTCGATCACTCCGCGCACGAAGCGCAGATAGCGCGGCATCAGATGCTCGGCGTCGTCCATGATGAACACCCGCTGCACATACAGCTTGACCCCGTGGCGCTGCTCGCGATCCCAGAGATCGAACGGCGCGCGATTCGGGATGAACAACAGCGAAGTGTATTCCAGCTTGCCCTCGACCCGATTGTGCGTCCAAGCCATCGGCTCTTCAAAGTCATGGCCAACGTGTTTGTAGAATTCCTTGTATTCCTCGTCCTTGATCTCGTTCTTTGGCCGCGCCCACAGCGCCGCCGCCTGGTTAATGCGCTCGTCCTCGAATTTGGGCGGCGCATCCTTGTCTTCGCTGTACTTCTGCACCGGCATGATCACCGGCAAGGTGATATGATCGGAATACTTGGTAATGATTGAGCGCAGTTGCCATTCATTCAGCAAGTCGCTGTCATCTTCATGCAGATGCAATGTGACCTCAGTGCCGCGCGTGGGTTTCTCAATATTCTCAAGCGTATATTCGCCTTCGCCGGTGGATTCCCACAGCACGCCGTGCTCTGGTCCCATGCCCGCGCGGCGAGTGCGCACGGTCACCTGGTCGGCGACGACAAAGCTGGAATAGAAACCCACGCCGAACTGGCCGATGAGATTGGCGTCCTTGGCTTGATCGCCAGTCAGTTTCTGCATGAACTGGCGGGTGCCGGAACGGGCGATGGTGCCAATATTGTCGATCACTTCCTGCCGATCCATGCCGATGCCGTTGTCCGTCACGGTAATCGTGCGCGCATCTTTGTCGAACGTGACGCGAATTTTCAGTTCAGGATCATTTTCGTACAGTGCGCCATCGGTTAGCGCTTCAAAACGTAGCTTGTCGCAGGCGTCAGAGGCGTTGGAAATCAGTTCACGAAGAAAAACTTCCTTGTGGGAATACAGGGAATGCGCGACCAAGCGCAACAATTGCTGCACCTCGGCTTGAAAACCAAGCGTTTCCTTATGGGCTTCGACGGTCATGGGGGACGGTCTCCTGAGTCGTAATGTTTATAGGCCAGGAGCAGATATGCGGACGAATCGCGGGATTTCAAGGAATGCTGTTGATCAACATCACCTTGTCGCGGGTCGAATGCTAACCGCGATGGGTTTGCCGCCACCATAACCGATACCCCAGCAACCCGGCGAGAATTCCAGCGTACAATAACGGTTCGCTGATATCTGCCTTGACCAGCCACAGGTAATGCAGCACGCCGAGTATCCCGATCACATAAACCAGCCGGTGCAGTCGCTGCCAGTTGCGGCCCAGCCGCTTAATCATCCTATTCGTGGAAGTGACCGCCAGGGGAATCAACAGCAGGAAAGCGGCAAAACCGACTGTGATATAGGGCCGTTTGGCAATATCGGCAACGATGGCTGAAATATCGAAAAAATGATCGAAAATCAGATAAACGCTGAAGTGCAGGCAAACATAAAAGAAGGCAAACAATCCCAGCATTCGGCGGAAGCGCTGCAATCCATTCCAGCCGCCTAGGCGACGCAACGGCGTCACCGCCAAGGTCAGCAGCAGGAAACGCAGGCTCCAGTCACCCGTGAAATGCGTCAATGTTTCCACCGGGTTTGCGCCCCATTGACCGCTCCAGCCGAGCCAGAACAGCCAGGTAAGCGGCAACAGGCTGGCGCTAAAGACCATTGGCTTACCGAGGCGTTGCAGCAGACGGGTTCGTTGTGGGGTCATGAAAACGCAACTCGCAAGGGTTGAACAGGTCACAAACAGGAAGTCTATCACCCGGAGCCGCACCATGCTGATTCAGAAACCTGTTAACATTTCTCCGTCAGAGATCACGCCCCCCGAACTGTACGCGCGCCGTCGCGAGTTCATGAAAACTGCTGCGGTATGGGGCGCCGTGGCGTTGTTGCCGCCCGCCTTGCGCAGCCGCCTTGCGCAGGCCGCGGACAATGATCTCCAACTGACTCCCTATAAGGATGTGACCTCCTACAATAACTTTTACGAGTTCGGCACGGGCAAAACCGATCCAGCGGAAAACGCGGGCAGCCTGAAAACCGAACCCTGGACAGTGACGGTAGAAGGGCATTGCGAGAAACCGGGGCAATATACGCTGGAAGACTTTCTGGCACCGCATCAACCGGAAGAGCGCATCTACCGCCTGCGTTGCGTCGAAGCCTGGTCGATGGTCATCCCGTGGCTGGGTATCCCCCTCGCAGAAATCCTGCCGCGCTTTCAGCCCACCTCCAGCGCTCAATATGTCGAATTCACCACTTTGTTCGATCCCGAACAGATGCCGGGCCAACGCACTCGTATCCTGGACTGGCCCTATATTGAGGGGCTGCGAATGGATGAGGCGATGCATCCATTAACGTTGCTGGCGACGGGTCTCTATGGTAAGGAACTGCCCAATCAAAACGGCGCGCCGCTACGACTGGTTGCGCCCTGGAAATACGGCTTCAAGAGCATCAAATCGATAGTGAAAATTCGCTTCACCGAGCAGCAGCCAGCCACTACATGGAACCGTGAGATTCCCAGCGAGTACGGGTTTTACGCCAACGTGAATCCCAACGTGGATCACCCACGCTGGAGTCAGAAGAAAGAGCGGCGCATTGGCGACTTCTTCCGCCGCGATACGCTGATGTTCAATGGCTATGCCGAGCAAGTAGCTGGCCTGTATGCGGGGATGGATCTGCGCAAGGATTTCTGAAGACTATACTCTTTCCCTGGATATGCTTGTTTCGGGGAACCGCAAGCGGATGCCCACTGGGTTCTTTTTTTTATTAAAGTTTCTGAAATTGATAACAAATATAAATCTTGTCAGAGGGTATCATGCCAACATTGCGCAGGTTTGCATGGGGGTTGAGTTTATTGGGCATGGTTGCCACGAACGGTGCCTACAGCAGGATGCTGGTGCTGGATGAACCGGAAGACTTGACGGAACTGAGTCTAGAAGAATTGATGCAAAAAACGGTGACGTCGGTGAGCCGCAAACCCCAGCGGCTTTCCCGGGCGGCGGCGGCGGTATTCGTGATCACCGCCGAGGATATCCGCCGTTCCGGGGCGCTGAGCATCGCCGAAGCTCTGCGTCTGGCCCCTGGCCTGGAGGTGGCGCGCATCAACGCCAATCAGTGGGCGATTACGTCCCGGGGCTTCAATAACCGCCTTGCCAACAAGATGCTGGTGCTCATGGACGGCCGCACGGTGTACACGCCCCTGTTCTCCGGCGTGTATTGGGAAGTCCAGGACACGCTGCTGGAAGACATTGACCGGATTGAAGTGATTCGCGGCCCCGGCGCGGCTCTGTGGGGATCAAACGCCGTCAATGGCGTCATCAATATCATCACTAAAAGCGCCAAAGACACGCAGGGCGGTTTATTGACCGTCGGCGGCGGAACAGAAGAACGCGGCTTTGGGGCAGTGCGCTACGGCGCGCAATGGGGCGAGGACTTCCAGGCCCGCGCCTACGTCAAATCGTGGCGACGCGATGGCCAAGTTGATCCCACCGGGCGCGACACTCCGGACGATAGTCAATCCACCCAGGCCGGTTTTCGCCTTGACGGCGCGCTGTCGAACCAGGATGCGATCACCGTGCAGGGCGATATTTATCAAGGCGACGCCGACCAAACACTCACGTTCAGCACCTTGACGCCGCCCTATACCACGACCTTTGCCGAACAGGCCGATTTTTCCGGCGGCAACCTGCAGGCGCGCTGGCGACATGCCTTTTCGGCCACATCAGAACTGGAGGCGCAGATTTATTACGACCGAATGGAGCGCGATGAGGCGACAGGTAGGCAGACGCAGGATACCTTTGATTTCGATCTGCAACACCGGTTGGCCTGGAGCGAGGACCAGGACATCATCTGGGGACTGGGCTACCGCTTCACCCAGGATCGCATCCGCAATTCACCCTACGTGGGGCTCATTCCCGATCATCGGGATTTGAACCTGTTCAGCGCCTTCATTCACGACGAGATCAAGCTGGAGGAGCAATTATTCCTCACCCTGGGCGCTCGGTTTGAACACAATGATTACACAGGCTTTGAAATCCAGCCGAACGCGCGCCTGGCTTGGACGCCGGATGATCGACACACGATTTGGGGCGCTATTTCGCGAGCCGTGCGGACGCCATCGCGGGCCGATGCGGATCTTTACAACGATTTGTCGGTGATTCCGCCTAACACCCCGGCAAATCCACAACCTTTTCCTGTTCTGGTGACGGTCAATGGCAATCCGGCGATTCTGTCGGAAAGCCTGATCGCTTACGAATTGGGGTATCGATTTAATCCCCATCCCCGCTTTTCCCTGGACCTGGCAGGATTCTTTAATGTCTATGATGACCTGCGCACCGTGCGCGAGGATCAGCCCTACTTCGAAGTCGCCCCGCCGTCGCATCTGGTCTTGCCGCTGACCTTTGTGAATCAGATGAGCGGCCATACCTATGGACTGGAGTTGGCGACGGATTGGCGTCCGCTGGAAAAATGGCGGTTGCGCGCCGCCTATACTTATTTTCAGGCGAATTTGCGGCTGGATGACGGCAGCATTGATGTGTTGAGTCTGAGCGCCGCCGAAGGCTCCAGTCCCCGGCAGCAGTTCTCCCTGTTCTCCACCCTGGATTTGAGCGATCGCCTGGAATTTGACCTGTGGTTTCGCTCGGTCGGCGCTTTGCGTGATCCGCCAGTGGACAGCTACGCTACGCTGGACGTCCGCCTGGGCTGGAAGCCGTATAAGGATGTAGAACTGGCGATTGTGGGACAGAATCTGCTCGACAGCCCCCATCTGGAATATGGTTCGGCTTTCACAAATTCCGCAAGCACGGAAGTGGAGCGCGGCGTTTACGTCAGACTGGATTGGCGGTTTTAGGGTATCGAATGATGCGGAAACTCGCTTTTGACAACAAAACCTGGGGCGCGCTGATCTTGGCCACTGGACTGGCATTAAGCAGTTTGCCACATCCAGTCGCTGCCGCCGCGCCGGATCTGACCGAGCTGGACATTGAAGAGTTAATGCAAGTCAATGTCATCTCTGCCGCCAAGCAATATCAACCCTGGGCCGATAGCGCCGCCGCGGTTTTCGTCATTACGAATGAGGACATCCGTCGCTCTGGCGTCACTACCTTGGCCGAAGCGTTGCGTCTAGCGCCCGGCATGGAGGTCGCCCGCATTGACGCCAATCGCTGGGCGATCAGCATTCGTGGCTTCAATGGGCGCTTCGCTAACAAACTGCTGGTGATGATCGATGGCCGCTCCATTTATACGCCGGCCTTTTCCGGCGTGTATTGGGAAATTCAGGATTTACCGCTGGGTGATATCGACCGCATCGAGGTCATTCGCGGTCCCGGCGGCAGTTTGTGGGGCGCCAATGCAGTCAACGGGGTGATCAATATCATCAACAAACCGGCCCGCGCTACTCAAGGCGGTGTGGTCAGCGTTACTGCCGGAAATGAGGAGCGTTCCATCATCGATGCCCGCTATGGCGGCCAATGGGGGGGAAACGCCCAGTATCGGCTTTATGGCCGCCAGGCGCGCCGCGATGGTTTTGTCGACCCCGAAGGGAGGGATGCCGGCGATGACTGGACCCTCCAGCGCGGCGGGTTCCGCCTGGACTGGCAACCGACAGGCCGCGATTCGGTAAGCGTTATGGGCGATATTTATGACGGCGACTTCGATGAAAACGTGGTGGTTCCCATCCTGACGCCGCCCTATGCCGAGCGCCGGCTGGACTCGACTCACGCACATGGTGGAAGCTTACAAACCACCTGGGAACGCCGCTACTCAGAGCGTGAGCGGATCAACTTGCAGGCGTATTACCAGTATGAAGACCATGACGCCTTGCTGGCCCCCTTCCGGCTGGATACCTTCGACGTGGATTTCCAGCACAATTTCCAGTGGAGCGAAAAGCAGAAGCTGGTGTGGGGGCTGAACTACCGCCGCTATCACGACCGCTTTGATCCTTCCATGCTGATTACGCTGACGCCTTCGAGCCAGACTAGTGAACTGTTCAGCCTGTTCGCCCAGGATCAGATTGCCGTGACCGAGCGCTGGTTATTGACGTTGGGTGCTCGAATGGAGCACAACGACTACACCGGTTGGGAATTCCAGCCCAGCATCCGCTTGTTATGGAAACCCGATGATCGCCAGCGGGTTTGGGCCGCGGTATCGCGGGCGGTGCGCACCCCGTCGCGGGTTGAAGAAGACGCCCGGATTAATGCCATGACGCTGCCGCCGGAAATTACCGGCAGCCTGCCGGGTCTGATCGCGACACTGGGCGATCAGGGTTTTGACTCAGAGAAGCTGACTGCTTACGAACTCGGCTATCGCACCTGGCGGGGTCAGGATTTCTCGCTGGATGTCACGGCCTTTTACAATGATTATGACGAATTGTTCGCCACTGTTCAGGGAGCGCCATTTCCCGAACTAGAGCCATTGCCGCCGCATCTGGTACTGCCGCTCCATTTCCGCAACCTGTTCAATGACGATAATTATGGGTTCGAGGTCGCCGCTGACTGGCGCCCGCTGAAACACTGGCGGTTGCAAATGACCTACACCTATCTCTGGTCACGCCCCGAAGAGCGGCAATGGAGTCCATTGAACCAGGCGTCGCTGCGCTCTTCCTGGGATCTTCGCGATGATCTGGAGCTGGACGCTTGGTTGCTCTATACCAGCAAACTGGGTTCGGTGCCGACGATATCGCCACTAGGCGCGGTTTCGGTCGATCCCTCTCTCAATCTGACCTTGCGTCTGGGCTGGCGTCCTCAGCCTGGGTGGGAACTGTCCCTGGTCGGCGCCAATCTGCTGGATAATCAGCACCTGGAATTTGTCCAGGAAGTATTTTCCTACCCGGTCGAGGTCGAACGCAGCGTTTATGGCCAGATCAAATGGTCGTTCTAGCAGGGCGGATTAGCATTCTGGCGGCGCTGCAAACCCTGTTGCTGGCCATCGCCTGGCTGCCGTTGGCGGCGTCTGCCCTGGCGGCGGACGAATATGCGATCAAGGCGGCCTACCTGTATAACTTCGCCAAATTCGTGGAATGGCCGCCGAGCGCCTTCACAGGAGATGATGCGCCACTGCATATCTGTATCATCAACGACAATCCCTTTGGCGATGCGTTGGCCAGCCTGCGCGGCAAGACGGTGGGGAGTCATGCGGTCAGCGTGCAAGCATTACCGTCCCATTCAGATGGGTCGGGTTGCCATATTGTCTTTATCAGCCGTTCCCAGCAACCACGCTTGAAAAATCTGCTCGCGACGTTCGGCAAGCGTCCGGTGTTGACGGTCAGCGACATCGAAGATTTTGCTCAGGCGGGCGGCATCATTGGTCTGGTGGAAGTGGAGCAGCGGATTCACTTTATCGTCAATCTGGCCGCTATGCGCCACGCGGGTCTCAAGCTCAGCTCCCAGCTGCTCAAATTGGCGATCATCGTAGATGAAGGCAATTGAAGGTCATGACGTATGAAAGCGTTTGGCAATCTGTCGGTTAAATACAAACTGATGGCGATGATGTTGCTGATCAACGCCCTGGCGCTGGCGGCGGTCGCGGTGGCGCTGGTGATTAATGAAACCTACACCCTGCGCCAGGCGACCCGGAATCAGTTGCTGACGCTGGCCGATGTCATCAGCGCCAATACCGCGTCTGCGCTGCTGTTCAACGATCTTAAGGCCGCTGGGGAGAATCTGAGGGTGCTGCGCGCCAAACCAGATATCCGGTACGCAACAATTGATAGCCCCGATGAGCGCATTCTGGCAGATTATTATCTGCCGGACCTGACGGAAAAGGAACGTCAGAAATTACGCCAGGGCGATGACATTCTGAATCGCCAGCTTGAGCAGCAAAGTAGCGATGAAGTGAACCCGTCGTCGGCAGTCATCATGTTCAACGGCGTGGACGGTCAGATAATGATGGTCAAATGGCCGATCAAGCAGGACAACCAGCTGTTGGGGTACCTGGAAATGTACTCCGACATGCGAGATCTTACCGATAACCTGCATCGTTATTACTGGATTATTGCCGCCTTATTCGCAGCGTCGTTATCACTAGCGGCCGTATTGGCTTCAGGCTTCCAGCGAGTGATTTCCGTACCGATCCTGCGGCTGCGGGCGGTCATGGAACAAGTCTCCAATTCGCGCAATTACCACACGCGTGTGCAGCGCGACAGCAATGACGAACTGGGCGCGCTGGTGGACGGCTTCAATGACATGCTGGCGCAAATTCAGCGGCGCGATGCTGATCTGGCCCATTACAACGCGCGGCTGGAAGCACAGGTAGCAGCCCGCACCCAAGAGTTGTCAGATGCCAATCAGGAGTTGCAAACATTGGTGCAGGAACTGAGCGAGGCCAAGGAGTTCGCGGAAGCCGCCAGTCAGGCCAAGTCACAGTTCCTGGCCAATATGAGCCACGAAATCCGCACCCCGATGAACGGTATTCTGGGCATGGCCGAGTTATTGCTCAATACAGAACTCCCTGCCCAGCAACGGCGCTTTGCTGAACTGATCCAGCAGTCCGGTCTCAGCTTGTTGAAAATCATTAATGATATTCTGGACTTTTCCAAGATCGAAGCAGGCAAGCTGGAATTGTCCAACGTGGATTTCGATGCCCGCGTGGTGGTCGAGGAGGTTGCGGCTTTATTCGCGGATAGCGCCCAGCGCAAGAGACTGGAGCTGATTTGCGCGCTGCCGCCGCAACCCCTAGTCGCGCGCGGCGATCCAGTGCGTTTACGTCAGGTGCTGACCAATCTGGTCGGCAACGCCATCAAGTTTACCGAACGGGGTGAAGTGATGGTGTGGGCAGCGCCGCCGCGCGATACCGATGCGGGCCTGGAATTGCGCTTTGAGGTGCGGGATACCGGCGTCGGCATTCCCAAGACTGCGCAAACGCGGATTTTTAATGCCTTCGATCAGGTCGACGGATCCATGACCCGTCAGCACGGCGGCACCGGCCTGGGGTTGGCCATTGCCCGGCAACTTGTAGAGTTGATGGGCGGCGTACTCACTGTACAGAGCACGGAAACCCAAGGTTCGACTTTTGCCTTTAACCTGTTTTTGCAGCGGCCTGTCGAACGCGCTACGGGCCACCTCGGCTCTATCGACCATCTACGCGGCGTGCGCATTCTGGTGGTGGATGACAGCGCGACCAACCGCGAGACTCTGCTCCATCAATTACAAGCGTGGGAGATGCGCTGTGACTGCGTTGCCGACGGACAGGCGACAGTCAATGAGCTGTTGTTAGCCCATACCGCTGGCGATCCCTATGAAATCGCCTTGCTGGACGGCCTGATGCCGGACATGACCGGGGTGGAGCTGGCGTTAGCCATCCATGAACAACCGGAATTATGCAATACCTTGCTGGTTTTACTGACGTCAGCAATGTTTGAAGGCGAGTTTCAGGACAAGGCGCACAAGGCGGGCATAGTCTGTCAATTGCACAAACCCGTGCGTCAATCGCTGTTGTGGAGTTGCCTGCGTCAGTTACTTCAACCGGATGGGAAGAAACTCACGTCATCACAGCAAACGTGCCAACAGACCCTGATTCGTCGCGGAGCGCGCATACTGCTGGTCGAAGACAACGCGGTCAACCAGGAATTGGCGAAAGCGATGCTGACCGAGTCCGGTTGCATCGTCGCGGTGGCTGACCAAGGGCGCCAGGCCGTTGACTGGCTTGAGCAGCAAACCTGCGACCTGGTGCTCATGGATTGCCAAATGCCGGTGATGGACGGATTCCAGGCGACGGCGCTGATCCGCGAACGAGAGCGACAGCAGGCCGATCGTGGCCGGTTACCGATCGTGGCGCTGACCGCCCATGCGGTCAGCGGTGACCGGGAGCGTTGTCTGAAAGCGGGCATGGACGATTATTTGAGTAAACCTTTTTCCCAGGCGAATTTGGTCAAGATATTAAACCGCTGGCTGCCGACGCTCGTGCAGCTGTCCCTGGAACCCTCTCCCTCGACTTCTCACTTGCTAGCGGGCGAAGGGAGTGAGAATCGGTCGTCCGGCGAGTCCGCAGAACCGATCGATCAGCAGGTGCTGGAACAAATCCGTATTCTGGAACGCAGAGGAGCGCCCGGCCTGTTTTCTCGCCTCATTGGATTTTATTTGCGCGATGCGCCAAAGTTAATTGAAAAATTGAAAAAAGCCGTTGCTGATGATGATCATGATGCCTTGTGCATTGCCGCCCACACGTTGAAATCCAGCAGCGCCAATGTAGGTGCGATGCTTTTAGAAGGCTTGTGCAAGAAACTGGAAATGCAGGCGCGTCAACGCCAGGCTGTCGATGCCATGCAACAACTCGTGGAAATTGAAGAGGCGTTTGATGCCGCGCAAGCTATTCTGAGACAAGAGATCGTAAAAGGTAGATATGCGAATTCCGAGTAAGAAGATGCGGAATGTCGGACCAAAATTTATTGGCTAACAAATATCATCATTACATACGCCACTTTTTTCGAAAAAATCCAATCGGTTGAAAAACAAGGTTTCATTACGAACCTCAAATCGCCAAAAACTGTCGCATCAACGTAATCTGTAAAT
Source organism: Gammaproteobacteria bacterium (assembly GCA_024235095.1). Classification (NCBI taxonomy): domain Bacteria; kingdom Pseudomonadati; phylum Pseudomonadota; class Gammaproteobacteria; species Gammaproteobacteria bacterium. Next base: position 709,778 of record JACKNC010000002.1, on the reverse strand, counting down.
GACGCCACCAAATAGCGCATCAGCGCAGCATCTATGATTATCCTGTCGACCATACGGATTACGGTCGGATTTTCGCTGCGCCCTCGCGCCTGAACCCTTAACCGTATTGTTTGCCAAAAGGCTGGACATTTTCTTTAGAGCCGACTTCATTCACGGAGACTCTCATGCTCACAAACCGCCTTGCCGCTCTCGCGTTCTGGTGCGCCGTCGCTAGTCCAACGGTGGCCGTTGCCGCCAATCCGGTTCACGAATTCACCCTGAACAACGGTATGAAAGTGCTGGTCCGCGAGGACCATCGCGCACCGGTCGTTGTTTCGCAGGTCTGGTACAAGGTCGGCTCCAGTTACGAACCGAGCAGTTTGACCGGCATCTCGCATCTGTTGGAACATCTGATGTTTAAGGGTACGCCCGACGCGCCCGGCGGCGAATTTTCCCGCCTGATCGCTGCGAATGGCGGGGACGAAAACGCCTTTACCAGCCGCGACTATACCGCCTATTTCCAGACCCTGGAAAAGGAAAGACTGGAACTCAGCTTTCGCCTCGAAGCCGACCGCATGCGTCACCTACTGCTGAAACCGGAGGATATCGCCAAGGAGGCTCATGTCGTTGCCGAAGAGCGGCGTTTACGCACTGAGGACCAGCCGGAGGCGCTGACCCACGAACGTTTTCAAGCTGCTGCTTACGTGACCAGTCCCTACCGCAACCCGATCATCGGCTGGATGCAGGATATTCAGTCGATCAGTCCCGATGATCTCAAGCGCTGGTATCAGCAGTGGTATGCGCCGAACAACGCCACGCTGATCGTGGTCGGTGACGTAGACCCGATCAAGGTCCGCGAACTGGCGGAAAAACACTTTGGTCCGCTGCCGCCTGGCGATTTGCAGCCCCCCAAACCGGCGGCGGAAATCCCGCAATTGGGCGAGCGGCGCATCACCGTCAAAACCCCGGCTGAAGTCCCCTATGTGATTATGGGTTACAAGGCTCCGACGTTGAAAACTGCTACCGAGGAATGGGAACCTTACGCGCTGGATGTCCTCGACGGCATTCTCGATGGCGGCAACAGCGGACGAATCAGCCGCAACCTGATTCGCGGCTCCCAAGTCGCCGCCGCCGCCGGAACAGGCTACAGTCCGACTGACCGTCTGGAAGGGTTGTTTGTGTTGGCCGGCAATCCCGGGCCGGAACACGGCAGCGCAGAACTGGAACAAGCGTTGCGAGCTGAAGTCGCCAAACTGCGCGAGGCGCTAATCAGTCCGGAGGAGTTGTCGCGCGTAGTGGCCCAAGTGATTGCCGCTGATGTTTATCAGCAGGATTCGCTGTTCTATCAGGGAATGCGGCTGGGCATTCTCGAAACGGTCGGATTGGGCTGGCGGAAGCTCGATGACTATGTACAACACATCCAGACCGTCACCCCGGAACAAGTGCGCGAAGTCGCCCGTAAATACCTCACCGATGACCAGCTGACTGTGGCGGTGTTGGATCCGTTACCGCTTGAGGAGCGTCGCCCAGCCATGCCCGGTACGGCGATGGATCATGTAGTTCAATGATTTAAAATAAAAAATATGACTTGTAGCATCGGTTACGATTGACAAAGAAGTCTGCAAAGGGAAAGAAAGGAGGCTCTTCGAGGATTCTTGTGGAACCCACGCCGTAGGTCGGGCATAAGCATCGCGTTGCCCGACAGGAGCGCGCATGTCGGGCACGTCCTGTACCCGACCTACCGATTGCAGCATCAATTTCACAAGAACCATTGAAGAACCAGAAAGGATAGATGTCGCCTAATTCTGCGCAATGTCCTTTAATATCTCAGCATACTTTTCAATGTCTGTAGTCCGCAACAGGCGGCGCGCGATTTCCTTCAATTCGCCGACATGGCTATCCTGGATGACCTTCTTGATCTCCAGCAAACCGGTGGGATGCATACTGAATTCAGTTAAACCCAGGCCCAACAGCAACCGGGCGTACCGGGAATCACCCGCCATCTCCCCGCACAGGCTGACTGGGATGCCAACCTTCTGACCAGAGCGAATGGTGTGATGAATGAGCGTCAGGACTGCTGGATGCAGAGGGTCAAACAGATAGTTCACCTCATCATCGACCCGGTCAATTGCCAGCGTGTACTGAATCAGATCGTTAGTGCCGATGGACAGAAAATCCATGTAGCGGGCAAACTGAGCGGCGCACACCGCCGCCGCCGGCACCTCGATCATTCCGCCAATCGGCAAGCGTTCATCGAAAGCCAAGCCGCGCTCCCGCAATTCCTGCTTGGTCTCGTCTACCAACCGCAAGACTTGAAAAACCTCGTGAATATTGGAGAGCATGGGAATCATCATCCGCACCGGCCCATGGGCGGAGGCGCGCAGGATAGCGCGCAACTGCGGGCGAAACATCCCTAAATCTTTCAAGCACATGCGGATCGCCCGCAAGCCCAGGGCTGGATTGGTCGTCACCGGTCCGCCGCGCCCTCCATCCACCTGTTTATCAGCCCCGAGGTCAGCGGTGCGAATGGTGATTGGACTACCTTCCAGGGTCTTGATCACATGCAGATACGACGCCAGATGTTCTTCCTCGTCAGGCGCATCTGCGCGGTTCATGAATAAAAACTCTGTCCGATATAAACCGACGCCGTCCGCCATCACATCCCGCACTGCAGTCGCATCCTCGGGCAATTCAATATTCGCGTACAAACCGATCGTTACTTCGTCACGGGTAATCGCAGGCTTCCCCTTCAGTTTGCTCAATTCACGCTGTTGCCGGCGTTCTTCCCGTTGTTTATGGCGATAGTAACGTAAAATCCGCTCATCCAGTCCGATCAGGATCACGCCTTGGCGGCCATCCACAATCACCGGTTCGTCATGCCCCAGATAGCCTCGGGCATTACGCACGCCCACCACCGCGGGAATACCGAGGCTGCGCGCCAGAATGGCGGTATGGGACAAGGGGCCGCCATACTCGGTCACAAAAGCCTGCACGCCTTGATGTTGCATCAGGATGGTGTCCGCCGGGGTCATGTCGTCAGCGACGATGACCCGACCTTCAAGCCGACTCGACGCCAGATCCGCATAATCAGGATCGCTCAGATAAGCTGGATCTTCGGTGACCAGAACACGCTGCACGCGTCGCACGACATGATCGATATCATCCTTGCGGGTGCGTAGATAGGGATCATCCATTTGCTCGAAGATTTCGATCAGCAAATCCCGCTGGATTTTGAGCGCCCACTCGGCATTGCAATGACGGTCGCGAATCAAATGAATCGGCGCTTCAGTAAACATTGCGTCCTGCAACATCAACAGATGCGCGTCAATAAAAGCGGCAGCATCTCCCGGCGCCGTCGGCGGAACCCGCATCCGGATATCCTGTAATTGTCGCCGGGCGATTTCCAGGCTGTTCAGAAAACGCTGAACTTCGTCTTCGACAATATTGTCGGGAATCGTGTACTCGGTAATTTCCGGCTGATTGCGTTGCAATAGATAGGTCCTGCCAATCGCGTATCCCCGCGAAACTCCGATGCCATGCAGTGAAAAAGGCATGGGAAGACCCTCACTCGTCCTCGTCGAAACGACGCAGAATCAGTTCTTCCAGATGCTCGAGCGCTTGTTCGGCCTCGGGACCGCCCGCGCACAATTCCAGCCGGGTTCCACAGGCCGCCGCCAGCATCATCACCCCCATAATGCTTTTCCCATTCACCTCGCGCCCATTGCGCAGCAGACGGATGTCAGCGTCAAAGCGAGACGCCAACGTCACAAACTTGGCGGCGGCGCGGGCATGCAACCCCAGTTTATTGATGATGACGACTTCCCGTTTCAATACCATTGTCTACCTATGATCATTTGAGTTCCCGGTGACGGACCATGACATGGCGCCGCATCGCGCTGAAATAACGCCCTAGCGTTTCAGCGATGAAAACGGAACGGTGTTGGCCACCGGTACAACCGATGGCGACCGTCAGGTAGCTTCGGTTGCTCTCCTCAAAACGCGGCAGCCATTCGGCAAGAAATTGGCGCAGATCATCAACCATAGTTCTCACTTCAGACTGACCGTCGAGAAAATCAATCACCGGTTGGTCTCGTCCAGTCAGCGGACGCAATTGCGGCTCCCAGTGCGGATTGGGCAGGCAACGCACATCAAAAACGAAATCTGCGTCGGAGGGCACTCCATTTTTAAAACCAAAGGATTCAAACAGCAGCGACATGGCCTCCCCTGGCGTGTCATGCACCCGGCTACGGATCAATTCGCGTAACTGGTAGAGATTGGTGTCGCTGGTGTCGACGATCAGGTCGGCGCAAGCCACCACCGGCTCCAATAACTGCCGCTCGTGACGAATCGCCTCGCGCAACGGGACGCTGCCCAGATCCAGGGGATGACGGCGTCGGGTTTCGCTATAGCGCTTCAGTAACACCTCCTCTTCAGCCTGTAAAAATAGTACGTCGATGCTCAGATCGTTAGCGCGCAGCTCGGCCAGTATGGCGGGAAACCGGCTCAGTTCGTCGAAAAAGTTGCGGGCATCCACGCCGACCGCCACGGTAGGCGGCAACGTTGCGCTGGCGGCGAGAATCTCTTGCGCCAATGGCCGAATCAGCTTGAAGGGGAGATTATCGACGCAGTAACAATCCAGATCCTCAAGGGTCTGCAATGCGATGGTTTTCCCCGACCCCGACAGGCCACTGACGATAATTATGCGCATGGCGCAGCCTCCGCCATGCTCGGTACGGCCTCGGCCATGGCTTCGTTCATTCGCATCATTAGATCCTCATCCGCCTGATAGCCATTCAGGCGCAGGATATGGTCACGCACCGCGCATTCCAGCAGCACCGCCAGGTTGCGGCCGGGCGCAATGGGCAAGGTGATCACCGGAATACCTACGCCCAGGATCACTTGAGTATCGCGCAATCCCCGCAGCCGGGATTCATCCGGTGGAACGATCTCTTCCTGCTTAACCAGATTGACGATCAGTCGAACCCGCTTATTGCGCTTGATGGCGCTGTCGCCAAACATGCGACGAATGTTGAGAATGCCGAGTCCACGCACCTCGAGCAGATCCCGGATGGTGGGTGGACAGACGCCTTCCAGCACATCAGGCGCGATTCGGGTCAGATTCGGTGTGTCGTCGGCGATCAAACGATGACCGCGACTGATCAACTCCAGGGCCAGTTCACTCTTGCCGATCCCGCTACCACCGGTCACTAGGACGCCCATCCCGAAGACTTCCAACAATTCACCATGAATGACGGTAGATGATTCCAGCGTCTGTCGATAGTGGTAAAGCCGCTCCAGCACCACGATTGGCGCGGACGGCGTCGACCAGATCGGTGTTCCGGCGGCGTCAGCGCCAACCCGCAAAACTTCCGCCTGATCAACCAGATTATCGCAAATCAGAATCGCCCCGGTGGCCGGCCCTAGCAGCTGCCGAACCAGTACTTCCCGAACCGTCGATTCCAGTGAATTCAGGAAGGCGCTTTCTTCAGCGCCGAAAATCTGCAAGCGGGGCGGATGGATCCAGTTCAGTAATCCATAAAAGGGTGTACCGACTTCGACCGGTGGCCAAAGAACACGCTCCGCGCCAGACTTACCGCCAATCCAGTGCAAATCCAGCAAGGCGCCCAGTCCCTGGAAAATGGTTTGCGCCGTTGCCGAACGGTTCATGGCAGCGGCGCGGGCGGCTTCCAATCCCGGAGCCGCTCGTATAAATGCTGATCTGAGTCGCTTTCGCGCAACTGCCGGCAAAATTCCCGATCGCTGAACATCTCCGCCAGATAGGCGAGAATCTTGAGATGTTCATCGGTATAGTGATCCGGCACTAACAAGCCAAACACCAAATCCACGGGTTGCTGGTCGATGGCGTCGAAATCCACTCTTTTGCGGAGCTTGACAAAGGCGCCGATCGCGTGCTGAATCAACCCGAATCGGCCATGAGGCAAGGCCACCCCCTGGCCTAGACCGGTGCTTCCTAAACGCTCGCGGCCAATCAGACTGTCGAAGATCGGTCGAACGGTTAGATCTGCTTCTCCTGTCGCCAGCAGCTCGCTCAAAACCTCGATCACCCGCTTTTTACTGGTCACTTCGCTATCGCACACGATCCGCTCATGGCTAATCAAGTCGGTGATATCCAGGCTCATAGCTCCCTCCGCGGTGCAGATTGGAGTAAAAGCGCCGATTGACTCGTACAGCAAATATGCATTGCTGGTTGCGTCCGTGGTGAATTAGCCAGTTCCTGGGTGAGTAGAGAAAGCGCTTGCATCATCATCGCCGTAGTGACGCTCATCCGGGTTGGGAATAATCGCGCGCCTTTTCACCGCGATGTTTCTCAGTCAGTTTTTCCTTATGCTTCTTGATCTGACGATCGATTTTATCGCTCAGGGCGTCAATCGCAGCGTACAAGTCTTCATCGACGGCGTCAGCGAAAATGTCATTACCGGCGACATGAATGGTCGCTTCGGCTTTCTGGCGCAACTTTTCAACGCTGAGAATCACTTGGGCGCTGGTGACGTTGTCAAAATGCCGTTCAATGCGTTCCAGTTTGTCATGCACATAATCGTGCAGCGCTGGGGTGATGTCGATGTGGTGTCCGCTCAGTTTGATTTGCATGGCATGGACTCCTGACTGGCAGGTCTGGTTGCGGTTGATGGGGTCGGGGCAAACCGCTCCGGTAGTTCAGACGAGGCGTTTACGATCCGAAGATGATGGAATAGACATCGCTTCCCGGTATTTTGCCACGGTCCGCCGAGCCACTTGAATCCCTTCAGCGCCGAGCAGTTTGGCGATTTTATCGTCACTCAGCGGTTTACCGGGGTTTTCCGCCTGGATCAATTTGCGGATCATGGCGCGGATGGCGGTGGAAGAGCATTCGCCACCGTCACTGGTGCCGACGTGGCTTGAGAAAAAGTATTTTAACTCATAAATGCCTCGTGGAGTATGCATATATTTCTGAGTAGTGACACGCGAAATCGTCGATTCGTGCATGCCCAACGTTTCGGCCACATCGCGCAGAATCAGCGGCTTCATGTATTCGTCGCCATGTTCGAGAAATTCTCGCTGGCGCTCGACGATGCAGGTCGCAACCTTAAGCAGGGTTTCGTTGCGATTTTGCAAGCTTTTTAAAAACCAGCGCGCCTCTTGCAAGTGATTTTTCAGGTAAGTGGCGTCGCTGCTTTGGCCATTACGTTTGGTCAGCGCCGCATAGCGTGTGTTGATCCGCAATTTGGGGGTATTCTCGGGATTCAGTTCCACACGCCAGGCAGCCTGCTGCCGATAAACCAGCACGTCTGGCGTCACGTATTGGGGTTCTTCACTGGACAGACGAGCGCCTGGATAGGGGTTCAATGACTGGATCAGACTGACAATGCTCTGCAATGCCTCGCGCGAGACCTTGAGCCGCCGTATCAAACCATTAAAATCATGATTAGCGAGCAGATCGAGGTGCTGTTCGACGAGTTGACGGGCCTCGGCCAGCCAAGGCGTCTCATCCGGCAGGGCTTCCAGCTGCAAAAGCAGACATTCCGCTGGGCTTCGCGCAGCAACGCCTTGGGGATCAAAGTGCTGGATTTGTTTGAGCACCGTCCCGGCTTCTTCGAGGGTCACTTCGAACTGATCGCGCAGTCCTTGGCAAATCTCTTCAAGAGATACCGCTAAGTAACCGGATTCGTTGATTGAATCAATAATCGCGGTCGCTATCTCCATTTCCCGGTCGCTAAACGGCGTCAGCCGCATTTGCCAGTACAGATAGTCACGCAAGGATTCGCTAGCGCCGGTATAGCGCTCATAAGGATCCCACTCATCGTCTTCATTTCGCGAGTAGCTGGTCGCGCCGTCATAGGACTCGTAGATGTCTTCCCAGGCGCTGTCGACCGGCAATTCGTCCGGCAGGTTATCGGTGCTGGCTGCGCCGACTTCGGTTTCGGAGCTGGCGTCGGCTGCAGTTTGGGCCGCCAGAGTTTCCGGCTGCACCGGCAGTTCTGGCAGTTCGTCAGCGCGTTCCAACATCAGGTTGGAATCGAGAACGGTTTGAATCTCCGTCTGTAAATCCAGACTGGACAGTTGCAGGAGGCGAATGGCCTGCTGCAATTGAGGGGTCATGGTCAGTTGTTGACCCAGGCGGAGCTGCAATGACTGTCTCATAACAATACGATCTGGCGTCGATCCGTTGAACTGAAGCTACCTATAATCCTAGCCGGTTTTGCGCATTCTGTGCTAGGGAAATGACGAAAGGGAATCTATTCCTAATTTTATCTCGATTCATAACTGGAAAGATTCGCCAAGGTAGACTTGGCGCACCTGCTGGTTAGCAAGGATCGCAGTGGAATCGCCCTCGGCGATCATCCGGCCTTCGCTAAGAATGTAGGCGCGATCGCAAATACCCAGCGTCTCTCGGACATTGTGATCCGTGATCAACACGCCGATCCCACGGTCGGAAAGATGCCGGATAATGCGCTGAATATCCAGAACGGATAAGGGATCGACGCCAGCGAACGGCTCGTCAAGCAAAATAAAGGCGGGATTGGCCGCTAATGCCCGGGCAATTTCCACCCGCCGGCGTTCGCCGCCCGACAGGCTGATGCCCGGGTTACCCTGCAAGTGCCCGACGTGCAATTCATGCAAAAGCTCCTCAGCTCGGGCGCGACGTTCAGCCCGCGTGAGATCGGGACGGGTTTCCAGAATCGCCAGCACATTGTCCAGAACGCTCATGCGTCGGAACACCGACGGCTCCTGTGGCAGATAGCCAACACCCAGGCGAGCACGAGCATGCATGGGCAGATGAGTCAGGTCACGCTCATCGAGCAGCACCCGCCCCTCATCGCAATGAATCAAACCAACGATCATGTAGAAACAGGTGGTCTTACCTGCGCCATTCGGACCTAATAAACCGATGACTTCACCGCTGGCGACGGTCAACGAAGCGGCGTCCACCACCACTCGTTTGCGATAACGCTTGACAATTTCATGGGCGACCAGTTGCGCCATGGTTACGGCTTCCTAGCGGGCGATTCATTGGCGCGCGGCTGGATAGTGAACTGGATGCGTCCCTGTTTGCCCGCGCCACGCGCCCGCACTACGTCGTCCTTGAGATCGTATTCCACCCGGTCGCCGGTGAATACGTCCTGGCCCTGGGTCAACCGGGCGCCGCCGCTCATGATCACCTTGGCGCTGACTACGTCGTACTCGACTCGTGGGCTCACTCCCTGAATTTCCGGTTTGTCTGCCGTTGGCCGATAGCGCAAAGTGACCGGTTTGCCTGTAGCCTCCATACGCTGGAAACCGCCATCCTTGACGTAAATGGTGGCGGTGTCGGAAGTCAGCCGCATGGAACCCTGGCTGATCACGACGTTGCCCTCGTAAGTGCTGACGCCGGTCTTCTGGTCAATCTGGCCGCGACTGGCTTCCAGTTGAATGGGCTGGTTGCGGTCTTCCGGCAGAGCGATCGCCAATAAGGGCGTTAACGCCAATGCCAGCGCCCAGATGAATTTAGGGTTTGGGGGGGTCATAAGTACCTCTTACCTGGGAAAGCAGTTCCAACCGCTCTTGATCCAACCAGGCGCGAACGCCAACGGCGCGTAATTCCCCACCGGGAGTGATTGCCCGCGCCGGCGCGGCGGTTTCAACATAGCGTTCGCCGGGACGAATCAATACATCGCGCGTGGTCACAGTCACCGGCGGCTTGCCACTCGTGGCGAGTCGGGTCATGGTGACCGCACCCTCCAAACGCACGGTCTCATAGTCGGCGGCGACCCAGCCCTGCTCAGACTGCAATCGCCACTCACGGGTCTGGCCGTCAAGCTGATACCAGTCCAGTACAGGCCATTCAATCCGAGCGCCGAGTTTGTCGGGCAATTGGGCCAGTTGCGGCGCTTCAACCACATATTCCCGCACCCCAGCGGTGTTGAGGCGCACTGCCTGAAAGTGGTTGATAATCATTACCGGTTCCTGGCTCTTGGCGCGTTCTGGCTCACGCAAGCCGGATTCTACCCACTGCAACAGGCCATAGCTCAAACCGGCCAATAGCGCCAGTACTGTCAGAGAAAAAATACCGCGTGCGGTGATGCTGGGGGGCACAGTCAAAGATAGCGGCTCCGCGCCGCCGCCAACTGGCCACGCGCTTCCAGCAACAATTCACAGACTTCGCGCGCTGCGCCACGCCCACCTCGGCTAGGAGTTTGCCAGTGTGCATGTTGCCTGACGAAGGGATCGGCGTCCTGCACGGCGATCGCCAAACCCACCTGGGTCATCACCGGCAGATCAATCAAATCATCGCCTACATAGGCGACCTGATCGGCAGTCAAGTTCAACTGCATTAGCAGATTGTTGAATACAACGCGCTTATCGTCTACCCCCAGGCAGGCATGGCGAATGCCCAAATCTTTCATGCGTCGTTCCACTGAGGCGGCATGGCGACCGGAGATAATGGCGATCTCCACACCGACATCAAGCAGCATTTTGATGCCATGACCATCACGGATGTGAAAAGCCTTGAATTCGTTGCCATCATTAGCCAGGTAGAGGCGACCATCAGTGAGGACGCCATCTACATCGAAAATCACCAGTTGAATTCGAGCGGCCTTGTTCAATACATCGCGCATTGCGAATTTCCTGAAAGTGGAGGCTACAGCACACCGGCGCGCAACAGATCATGCATGTTCAGCACCCCAGCCAATTTTCCAGCGGAGTTTACCACGGGTAGCGCATTAATCCGGTATTCCTGCATCATGCGCAGCGCCTCGGCGGCCAAGGCGCCCGGCGCAATAGTTTTACAGGGGTGCGTCATGACTTCAGCGACCCGGGCCGTATGCACGTCCACCTGCCGGTCCAGCGCGCGACGCAGGTCACCATCGGTAAAAACGCCCAGCACACAGTCGTCGGAGTCGACCACCACGGTGGTTCCCAGGCTCTTGCGGCTCATCTCCAGCAGAGCGTCCTTGAGCAGGTCGTCAGGCATACTGCGTGGCATTTGTTCGCCGGTATGCATCACGTCGTCGGTGAGCAGCAGCAGGCGGCGCCCAAGCCGGCCACCGGGATGGGAGCGGGCGAAATCTTCGGCGGTAAAGCCGCGTGCCTCCAGCAACGCCACGGCCAGCGCATCGCCCATCGCCAGCGTAGCGGTGGTGCTGGAGGTTGGAGCCAAACCTAGGGGACAGGCTTCCTGGGGAACGCTGACGTCGATGTGAACCTCAGCGGTTTTCGCCAAAGTAGAGCTGGGGTTACCCGTCAGTGCGATCAGCGGAACGCCCAGACGTTTGAGTAATGGTAACAGCGTCAGAATTTCATCGGTTTCCCCGGAATTCGACAGCGCCAGCACGACATCCTGCGCCGTGATCATGCCCATGTCGCCGTGGCTGGCCTCGGCGGGGTGGACGAAAAAAGCCGGAGTGCCGGTACTGGCCAAAGTAGCAGCGATTTTGCCGCCGATGTGTCCGGATTTGCCAATACCCAAAACCACGATGCGTCCCTGGCAGCGCAACATAAGGCCACAGGCATGGACAAAGCGGTCGTCAATGCGGCTTTTGAGTTGTTCCACGGCCTGGGCTTCAAGGGTCAAAACCTGGCTGGCCAGGCGTTTCAGTTGGTCAGCGTGCATGACGGGTTGGAATTCAGTCATTCAATGCCGTAGCAGAGGTAATAGCGTGAGCGAAAATCCCCAGTATCTTGGCAATCCGGCTGATCAGATATTCATCGAAATCCACCCAGGCAATCCGGCCTTCCAGTCTCAGGAAGCGCCAGTTGCTACCGGTAGTGACTACGCCAAGAATTGAGCGAAGCGGTCGCCGCTGCTGTTCATTGAAAGTTCGGGCGGCGACCATTTCGGCAATGCATTGCGGATAGCCGGCCTTGATGTTTTCGTTTTTGGCTTCCACCACACACACCACCGGCGCTTCGATGAAAACCTGATCCGGGGAAGCGCTGAGAATAAAATCACAATATCCGTTCAAATCCTGGGTTTCATCCACGCTAAAATCAGTACCGGAAAACAGGCTAACTTGCTGCTTGAACAAACGCCGTACTTCCATCAATACCGGTGCGATAATGAATTCCGAACGGGCTTTTTCCGTGTTGATGTTTAAGGCTAAAGGTACGTTTTCTTGTAACAACTGCGTCAGTAACAGACTGGGATTGATGTCTTCCACATCGCTAAACAGCGAATCTGCGGATTTTATGCCGAGATCGAATTTCTGTTTGATAATCTCAAGATTTTTGAAGTTGCTGTAGGACATTAGCTCTGCCCATGACATCAGCGAAAGAACTGACCGCTTCCAGTTTCATAGCAGTCATAGCCTTCGCCAGAAGAACAACAAAACAGGGGCGACTGCAGCCGCCCCTGGTATTCTCAACAACGGCGCTGCTCAAGGGCAACGCCATTCATTTTCAACCGGTCGTGGCGGGCTTGAATTCGCCTTCCAGCAACTTGGCGTGCGACGCCGCCAACCGGGCAATCGGCACCCGGGGCGCGGAGCAGGACACGTAGGTCAGGTTAGCAAAGTGGCAGAACCGCATCGAAGCCGGATGACCGCCTTGTTCGCCGCAAATGCCGACCTTGAGACCATTGCGAGTCTTCCGGCCATTTTCGACCGCAAACTGCATGAGCTGGCCAACACCTGCCGTATCCAGCGCCTCAAACGGGTTGTCCTTGAGAATTGCGGCGGAATTGTAGAACGGCAGGAACTTATTCTCAGCATCCTCGCGCGAGAATGAGAACGTCGCCTGAGTCAGATCGTTGGTGCCGAAGGAGAAGAACTCGGCCACACCGGCGATTTCGCCGGCGCGCAGACAGGCGCGCACCACTTCCATCATCGTGCCAAATTCGAAATGCACCTTGACCGCATACTTGGCCTCGACTTCAGGCAACACTTCGTCGACCAGCGCCTTCACCCGCTTCAATTCTTCTACGGTGCAGACCTGTGGCACCATGATTTCGGGATGAACATTCACCTTCTCCTGGATACATTCCGCCGCCGCCTCCAGAATGGCGCGGATCTGCATCTTGTAAATCTCGGGATAGGTCAGGCCCAGGCGGACGCCGCGATGACCGAGCATCGGGTTGATTTCGTGCAGGGCGCGCGCCTTCTGCAGAATTTCCTCTTTCTTGGCCAGCACGTCAGCGACCAGGTGGCTGTCGTTGAGAATACCGAGTTGCTCAACGGCCTTCGGGTTAACCTGGCTGAGAATCTGGCTGATCGCCTCCAGACCTTGCGCGGTTTGACGCAGATGACGTAAATGCTCGATGTCATCAATCAGGGTCTGTTCGGAGGGCAGGAACTCGTGAATCGGCGGATCCAGCAGGCGGACCGTGACCGGACGCGGCGCCATCACTCGGAAAATTTCCTTGAAGTCGCTGCGCTGCATCGGCAGCAGTTTAGCCAGGGCGGCTTCGCGGTCCTCGGTGGTCTCGGCCAGAATCATCTCCAGGACCAGCGGCAACCGTTCCTTGGCGTTGAACATGCGCTCGGTGCGGCACAGGCCAATGCCCATCGCGCCATAGTTGGAAGCGCGCTGAGCAGCGTCCGGGGTATCCGCATTCGCCATGACCTTGAGGGAGGCGACCTCATCGGCCCAGCTCAGCAAGGTGCGCAGTTCCGGGGTGAATTCTGGCTCAACGGTGGGAATTTCGCCGAGGAACACCAGCCCAGTGCCACCGTCAATGGTGACCACGTCGCCTTCATGCAGGACTTTATCGCCAATGATCGCCTGACGTTGATGGACATTGACCAGAATATCTTCGGCGCCGACCACGCAAGGTTTGCCCATGCCACGCGCGACGACCGCCGCGTGTGAGGTTTTGCCGCCGCGACTGGTCAGGATGCCCACTGCGGCGAAGAAGCCGTGAATGTCTTCCGGTTTGGTCTCTTCACGCACCAGAATGATTTTCTCGTTGGCACCGCGCCCGCGTTTGACCGCCGTGTCGGCGTCAAACACGATCTTGCCCGAAGAGGCACCGGGAGACGCGCCCATTCCGGTTGCCGCCGGCGCCGCTTTATGCTTGGGATCGAGTTGCGGAAACATCATCTGTTCCAGCGACTCCGGATCAATGCGCAGCAGCGCCTTTTCGCGGGTGATCAGACCTTCATTGGCCATTTCCACCGAGCTGCGCACCATGCCCTGGGCGTTCATTTTGCCATTGCGGGTTTGCAAGCAGTACAGCACACCCTTTTCAATGGTGTACTCGTAGTCCTGCACTTCGTGATAGTGGCCTTCCAGTTTGTTGCGCAGGTCGACCAGCTGCCGGTACATGTCCGGCATTTCTTCCTTCATCTCCATGACCGGCTTCGGGGTGCGGATGCCGGCGACCACGTCCTCGCCCTGGGCGTTGACCAGATATTCACCGTACATGACATTTTCGCCGGTGCCAGGATCGCGGGTGAAACCCACGCCGGTTGAGCAATCATTGCCCATATTGCCGAACACCATGGTCACGACGTTAACCGCGGTACCGTTGGCCTGGGCCGGGGTAATCTTGAATTCGCGACGATAATCCACAGCGCGCTGACCCATCCACGAGCCGAACACCGCTTTAATCGCCAACTCCAGTTGCACGTAGGGGTCCTGCGGGAATGGATGCCCGGTTTGCTCCTGAACCACTTGCAGGAACAACTGGCCAGCTTCGCGGAGGTCTTCCGCGCTCAAACCCAAATCTACTTTAACGCCAGCACGGCGCTTAATCGCTTCGAAGTGTTCGTCGAAGAAATGATCATCGACACCCAGCGCAATCTTACCGAACAATTGGATGAAACGACGATAGGCGTCATAACCAAAACGCTCGTTGCCGGTCAGCTTGATCAGCCCGGCCAGCGTGGTTTCATTCAGACCCAGGTTCAAAATGGTGTCCATCATGCCCGGCATGGACATCGAGGAACCGGAGCGCACTGAAACCAGCAACGGATTGTCTGCGCCGCCGAACTGCTTGCCGGTTTGCTCTTCCAGCCAGGCCATGTGCGCCCGCACATCGCCCATGACGCCATCTGGCAGGCGGTTGTTGGCGATGTAATCCAGGCAGGCTTCCGTGGTGATTACAAAGCCCGGCGGCACCCGCAAACCGATCTGCGTCATCTCGCAGAGATTTGCTCCCTTGCCGCCCAGCAGCATCTTGTTCTTACCATCCCCTTCGGTGTACTTGTAGATATACTTTTTGGTCATGATCCTACCTTCAACATTGATTTTGATCAAAACTCCAGCGGATAAACTGGGACTTGCCCCAACTGGGCCAACACATGGGATTGCCCGGTAAAACCTCGATGGGTTATGGGTCGTCCGCCCAATTCTGGTCGCCAGAATTGCGTGTGCGGAAAAGTCGTTGCCGGGGGATGCCCCGAACCGGCGCATACAACGATCCGTATGGTTGGCAAGGATAGCTACAGATTTTGCTAAATGCCAAGGTTAGAGAGATCAAAGACAGGATAAATCAGCCATGCGGTCATTTGACTCGTGAGTCGCTTGACTGAAAACTACTTGGTTTACGAACCATCGGCGCTCTCATTGCTCCAACTCTAACCCCTTTCATCATGCAAACCCACGATATCGCACACTATGATTGAAGAACAACTGCCGGTGTCCAGGCCATTGTCCGAGGCGATGATGGCGTTCATTACGCAGTAAGCTGCAGGCTGTAGGTCGGGCACAGGACGTGCCCGACGTGGACCTTTCCTGTCGGGCAATGCTGCGCTTTTGCCTGACCTAAGATGTGAGTTCCACAATAATCATTGAATAGTCAAAAAGTTACGACCAAGAGAACGGATACCTGATTCGTAATATATATGTTGCGGGGAATTAGACCCTCCAAAGGTTAAACGATGAAAACACTATCGATTACAGCGAGAATCATCTTGTTAAGTACGCTTCCCGCGCTGATGCTGGCCGTGGGACTGACCGGTTTGGCTATTTCACAAATGAACCATCAAGCTCAACGACAAGTTGAAGAACTGCGCAAGAACATGCGAGCGGCGAAGGAGGCGGAACTGAAGAACTACGTGGATATGGCGCTTTCAGCGATCCGTCCGCTCTACGAGGGCGCATCCGCTACCGACGCTAAGGCTCAGGAACAGGCCCGAAACATCTTACGCCAACTCAGTTACGGTCAGGACGGATATGTTTTCGCAATCCGTTACGACGGATTGATGATGGCGCATCACTTCAAACCAGAATTGGAAAACCAGGATGCTTCCACTCTCAAGGACGCCAATGGATTATTTTATACAAAAGAATTAATTGACCGTGCTCAGCACGGCGGAGGCTATGTCGAGTATTCCTTCAATAAGCCATCGGAAGGCAAGAACGTACCTAAACTCAGTTATACGGTGGGCCTGGATAAATGGCAATGGCTGTTAGGTGCTGGTGCTTACATCGATGACATCGACAAGGTAATCCAGCAGGTAGAGCAGAATGTCGCCAGCGATCTTAGCAATACGATTAGGATAGCGGTGTTCGCGGTGGCAGCAGCGCTGGGAGTGTTGCTGCTAACAAACCGCCTGCTGATACAGACGATTCGTCGCACCATCGGGGGTGAGCCTACCGAAATAGCAGCGCTGACGCGGCGTATCGCGCAGGGGGATTTGACCGTTGAATGGACTAATACCGGTAAGGAAACCGGCGTTTACGCCGCCATGCACGACATGGCGCGACAATTCCGAGACATGGTGACTCGGCTGAGCCAATCGATCCACCAAGTCAGTTCCGCCGCCGCCGAGATTGCCCAAGGCAGCGCCGATCTGTCGCAACGCACCGAAGAGCAAGCCTCCGCTCTGGAAGAAACCGCTTCGTCGATGGAAGAGCTCACTTCCACGGTCAAACAAAGCGCCGATAATGCCGGGCAAGCCAACCAACTGGCCAGTGCCGCCCGCAGTCAGGCCGAACAGGGCGGGCAAGTGGTCGATCAGACCGTCGCCGCCATGAGCGCGATTAGCGCCAGTAGCCACAGAATTGCTGACATCATCGGCGTCATTGATGAAATCGCTTTCCAAACCAATCTACTGGCGTTAAACGCCGCTGTGGAAGCCGCCCGAGCAGGGGAACAAGGCCGGGGTTTTTCTGTGGTGGCCGCCGAAGTGCGTAAATTGGCCCAACGCAGCGCCGATGCGGCTAAGGAGATCAAGGGCCTGATCACCGATAGCGTCGCCAAGGTGGAAGATGGCGGGAAGCTGGTTAAACAATCCGGCCAAATGCTGCAAGCGATCGTCACCGCTGTCAAGAAAGCCAGCGACATCGTCGCCGAGATGGCGGCGGCGGCGAAAGAGCAAGCTTCGGGCATCGAACAGGTCAACCGCGCCATCCTGTCGATGGATCAGGTCACCCAACAGAACGCGGCGCTGGTGGAAGAAACGGCGGCGGCCAGCCAGGCCATGGGCGAACAAGCCCGCGAGCTGCAAAACCTGATGAATTTTTTCAAGCTAGATCAACACACTGCGGCCACTATCGATTTCGAATCAGTGACTAATAAACACTTGGCATGGAAAGCGCGGCTACGCCGCTTTCTGGAGGGCACAGAAAATTTGACTGAAGCGCAGCTGACTTCACACCGGGAGTGCAATCTCGGTCGGTGGATTTATGCTGGCGGCATGAAGAAATATGGGCATTTCACTGAGATGCAGGACATGGAAAAAGAACATGTTCAATTCCACGCCAGAATCAAGACGCTCTTTTTCTTAAAAAAAGAAGGTCGAATGGATCAGGCCAAGGCTGAGCTGGCTCACGTCGAACGTTTGTCTAATCAACTCGTCGCGCTGCTAAATGCAGTGGCTTCCAAAATTGGGTAGCGCTACAGATTTTTATCGCTATCTCGCCGGTCGTCTTGACCCTGGCAAGTCCCAGACGGGTCTTGGATGTGCAATTTGGCGAAATCGAGTCCGGCTACCACACAGCGCGATTGCCCTAGTCGCGTCATTTGACTTGTGAATCGCTTGACTGGAAACTATTTAGTTTACGCCCATCGGCGCTCTCATTCTCCAACTCCAACCTTTTTTTCACATCATGCAAACCCACGACATCGCGCATCTGATTGAGGAACAACTGCCGGGCGCCCAGGCCATCGTTCGCGGCGACGACGGCGTCCACTTCGAAGCTGTCGTCATCAGTGACGTCTTCGCCGGTAAGTCATTGATCCAGCAACATCGAATGGTGTACGCCGCTTTGGGCGAACGGATGCAAAACGAAGAAATCCATGCCCTGTCGCTGAAAACCCATACTCCGGATGCGTGGCATAAACTCCAATCCTGACTTTCCAGGAATACTATTTTCATGAGCAAACTGATTATCACCGGCGGCGCACGCCTGCAGGGTGAATTACGGGCTTCCGGCGCCAAAAACGCGGTGTTGCCGATCCTGGCCGCTACTCTGCTGGCTGACGCGCCGGTAACCATCCGCAACGTCCCGCACTTGCAAGATGTTACCACCACCATGGAGCTGCTGGGCCGGATGGGCGTGGATCTGGTGGTCGACGAAAGAATGAACATCCAGGTTGATCCTCGATCCATTCACAGTTTCCAGGCGCCCTACGAACTGGTGCGCACCATGCGCGCCTCGATCCTGGTGCTGGGGCCGCTGGTCGCCCGCTTTGGCCAGGCCGAGGTTTCCCTGCCCGGCGGTTGCGCGATCGGTTCTCGGCCCGTGAACCTGCACATCAAGGGCCTGGAGGCGATGGGGGCAGACATCAAGGTCGAGAACGGTTACATCCGCGCTCACGCTAACCGCTTGAAAGGCGCGCATGTTGTATTAGATCTGGTCACGGTAACTGGCACGGAAAACCTGCTGATGGCCGCGACGCTCGCCCAGGGTACGACCATCATCGAGAATGCCGCCCGTGAACCGGAGGTGGTGGATTTGGCGGAATGTCTGAACGCGATGGGCGCACACATCAGTGGGGCCGGCACTGATACTTTGATCATCGAGGGCGTCGAAAACCTGCATGGGACACACTACCAGGTCTTGCCGGATCGTATTGAAACTGGCACCTATTTGCTGGCCGGCGCGATCACCAGCGGGCGAGTCAAGGTTAAGGACACTCGCCCGGATATCCTGGAAGCCGTGTTGCTTAAGCTGGAGGAGGCGGGCGCCCAGGTCAACACGGGGTCGGACTGGATTGAAGTCGATATGAACGGCAATCGGCCCAGGGCGGTGCGCATCCGCACCGCGCCCTACCCAGCCTTTCCTACCGATATGCAAGCCCAGTTTGTCGCCCTTAACGCGGTTGCCGAGGGTACTGGCATGATTACCGAAACGGTATTTGAGAACCGCTTTATGCATGTCCTGGAGTTACAACGGATGGGGGCGCAAATCGAACTGGAAGGCAACACCGCCGTCAGTATCGGCGTCCCCCGCTTGACGGGCGCACCGGTGATGGCCACCGATTTACGGGCCTCGGCCAGCCTGATTCTGGCGGCGCTGATTGCGGAAGGCGATACCATCGTGGATCGTATTTACCACATCGATCGAGGCTATGACTGCATCGAGGAAAAGCTGTCGCACCTAGGCGCGCGCATCCGCCGGACGCCGGGCTGATCCGCTATGACCACACGACTCACCATTGCCCTGTCCAAGGGCCGCATCTTTCAGGAAACCCTGCCCTTGCTGGCGGCGGCGGGCATTATCCCGGTGGATAATCCGGAAACCAGCCGCAAGTTGATTCTCGATACGAATCAGCCTGACGTGAAACTGGTGATTATTCGCGCCACTGACGTACCGACCTATGTGCAATATGGCGCTGCCGATTTGGGCGTAGCTGGCAAAGATGTACTGCTGGAGCATGGCGGTGAGGGATTGTATGAACCGCTGGATTTGCGCATTGCCCGTTGCCGGCTGATGGTGGCGGGCGATCCTGAGCATCGGCCCCGGTTAAGCCGTTCGCGCATCGCCACCAAGTATGTGAACACCACCCGGCGCTGGTTCGCCAACCAAGGTCGGCAGGTAGAAGTCATCAAGCTGTATGGTTCAATGGAACTGGCCCCACTGGTCGGGTTGGCGGACTACATCGTCGACGTGGTGGATACCGGCAATACGCTGAAAGCGAATGGCCTTGCTCCGCTGGAGCATATTGCCGACATCAGCTCCCGGTTGATTATCAACAAGGCGGCCATGAAAATGAAACATGCCTGGATCAAAGCGATCATGGAACGGATGGCCGCTGTGGTCAGCGATTGATTCCCGAGTCTTGCAATTCTGAATTTACGACCTGTCTCATGGCAACGATTCAATGCTTGAACACGACTGAAGCGGACTTCTGGCCGCGCCTGAAAGCCCTGACCGCCTGGGAAGGCGTCGCTGATGAAACCGTGACCGCAACGGTGCGCGAGATTCTTGCCCAGGTGCGTCAACGTGGCGACGAGGCCCTGCTGGAATACACCCAGCGCTTCGACCGGTTAGCTGTTGAGCAAGCCGCCGATCTGGAAATTCCCGCTGCCCGGCGCGAACAGGCCCTGACGTCGCTTCCGGCCACCCAGCGCACAGCGCTGGAAACTGCGGCCACCCGTATCCGCGCCTACGCCGAGCGGCAAAAGCTGGAATCTTGGACTTTTACCGAAGCGGACGGCACGGTGCTCGGCCAACAGGTCACGCCGCTGGATCGGGTCGGGTTGTATGTACCCGGCGGCAAAGCGGCTTATCCCTCCTCGGTGCTAATGAACGCCATTCCCGCCAAGGTCGCCGGGGTGCCGGAAGTCGTGATGGTCGCGCCGACGCCAGGCGGCGAGATAAACGATCTGGTGCTGGCCGCTGCTGTGGTATCCGAGGTGGACCAGGTTTTCACCCTGGGTGGCGCGCAAGCGATTGCGGCGTTGGCTTATGGCACCGCGACTGTGCCGTGCGTCGACAAAATTGTTGGACCCGGAAATATCTACGTTGCCGCTGCTAAACGCCAGGTCTTCGGCGCGGTGGGCATCGATATGATCGCCGGTCCCTCGGAAATTCTGGTGGTCTGCGATGGACTGACCGATCCCGACTGGATCGCTATGGACCTGTTCTCGCAGGCCGAGCATGACGAGGACGCTCAGCCGATCTTGATCAGTCCGGATGCGGCTTTCATGGAACGGGTTACAGCCAGCATCGAGCGCCTGTTGCCGGAAATGGAGCGTCGGGTGATCATCGAGGCCGCATTGAACCGGCGGGCAGCGATGATTCAGGTGCGCGACCTGACTGAAGCCGCGGAGGTCGTCAATTTCATCGCTCCGGAGCATCTGGAACTGTCCATCGAAAAACCGGAAGAATTGTTGCCGCTAATTCGCCACGCCGGCGCGATTTTCCTGGGCCGCTATACCGCCGAAGCCCTGGGCGATTACTGCGCGGGTCCCAATCATGTGCTGCCCACTTCACGCACCGCCCGGTTTTCCTCACCGCTGGGTATTTATGATTTTCAGAAACGCACCAGTCTCATTCACTGTTCGCCAATGGGTGCTGCGATGCTGGGCAGTGTCGCTTCAGTACTGGCGCGTGGCGAAGGTCTGACGGCTCACGCCCGGTCAGCGGAATTCAGGAGGGCGTCTGCATGACGGCCCAGAATACGGGCTCGCCTCCCGATAGCAGCGTCTCGAATCCCTATTGGAGTCCGGTAGTGCAGCGGCTTACGCCCTACGTGCCCGGCGAACAGCCAAGACTCAGCAACCTGGTCAAACTCAACACCAATGAGAACCCTTATGGTCCATCGCCGCGTGTGCTGGCGGCGATTCAGGCTGAGTTGTCCGATGCGCTGCGTCTTTACCCGGACCCCAATGCCGAACGTTTGAAACAGGTCATCGCCGATTACTACGCGGTCACTCCAGCGCAAGTCTTTGTCGGCAACGGTTCGGACGAAGTGTTGGCGCACATTTTCCATGCCCTGTTTCAGCACCCCGACCCCTTACTGTTCCCGGACATCACCTATAGCTTCTATCCGGTTTACTGCGGTCTGTACGGTATCGACTGCGCCACCGTGCCGCTGACGCAAGATTTCGCATTGCGCGTCGCCGACTACCTTCGTCCAAATGGCGGCATTATCTTCGCCAATCCCAACGCGCCGACCGGTTGTTTGCTGCCGTTGGCCGACATTGAATGGCTACTGGAGCGCAACCGGGATTCAGTGGTGGTGGTCGACGAAGCGTATATCGATTTTGGCGGCGATACCGCCATTTCCTTGGTGAATCGCTATCCGAATTTGTTAGTCGCCCAGACGTTATCCAAATCGCGTTCGCTGGCCGGGTTGCGGGTCGGGTTAGCGGTGGGACATTCCGGGCTGATCGAAGCGCTGGAGCGGGTCAAGAACAGCTTTAATTCCTATCCGCTCGACCGCTTGGCGATGGCTGGCGCGGTGGCTGCCTTTGAAGATTACAAACACTTCGAGCGCACCCGACAGGCCGTTATCGCTAACCGCGTTGAGCTGACTGCGGCGCTGATCGAACTGGGCTTCACGGTCCTGCCCTCCGCCGCTAATTTCGTGTTCGCCCGTCATCCGCAACGGGATGGCGCCGGGTTAATGGACATTTTGCGGAAACGGAGCATTATCGTCCGTCACTTTCACTTGCCGCGCATTGATCAGTTTCTGCGGATCACCGTCGGCGCGCCCGAACAGAATGCAGCGTTGCTAACCGCGCTCCAGGAAATACTGGCGGAGAGCTGAATCATGCAACTGAGCGAGTTGGTTGCCTATATCCATCGCCTGCTGGCGGTCGATGACTTCAGCGATTATTGCCCAAACGGCTTGCAGGTGCAGGGGCGGTCCGAAGTAAAAACCCTGATCGGTGGAGTCACTGCCTGCCAAGCATTGTTGGATGTGGCTGTGGAACAGGGGGCGGATGCCGTGCTGGTTCATCACGGCTATTTCTGGAAAGGCGAAAATCCTTGCATCGTGGGTATGAAGCACCGGCGACTGGCCACGCTGCTCCGCCATGACCTGAGCCTGCTGGCCTATCATTTGCCATTGGATGCCCATTTGGAACTGGGCAATAACGCCCAATTGGCGCGAGTGCTGGATTTGACGGTTACGGGTACGGCCAGCGGTAATGACCGGACGCCGGGATTGGTCATGCTGGGGGAACTGGCGACGCCGTTGCAGGGCGAGGCGTTTGCCGCCCGCATCGAATCCCGTCTGGGGCGGAAACCCTTGCATATCCCCGGTAACGACGCACCGCTGCATCGGTTGGCCTGGTGTACCGGCGGCGCGCAGTCTTATATTGAGACGGCTTTGGAGCAAGGTGTAGAGGCGTTCCTGACCGGGGAGGCTTCGGAACAAACAATTCATTTCGCCCGCGAGAATAACCTACACTTTTTCGCTGCGGGTCATCATGCCACGGAGCGCTATGGCGTTCAGGCATTGGGCGTGCATTTGGCTACGCAATTCGGCCTGCAATTTACCTTTGTGGACGTGGATAACCCGGTTTAGCAGCGTTTCAGATTTTCTCGTACTGTTTGATGTAGTAGGCGCATTCCTTTTCCCAAATAAACCGTTCATCGAGGAAGCCGGCATCGTGAAGCAGCAAGCCCCGCCAATCCTTCCAAACCTCATCGACGATCTTCAAGAGCGCCTTCTGCGCCTTTTCACGAGTTTCATAACCACTGCCCGACATTTTCTGTAGCGTCGACTTTTGGAGTTGTTTGGCGAAGATTTTAGCCAGCATGACGTGCAACAACTCATGGTACAAAACCCCATCCACAGTGCCGAAGTTGTTGTACTCAGTGATGGTTCTCGTTGCCATAGCGGCGCAGAATTCGGCCTTGTTTCCTCCATAATTGTCGCGCAACATCTGATAAAGGGGCGTAAAATCCTTGATATCGTTGAATTCCTTTTTCGGTTTCAATGTGATATCCGCGTCCAGTTGAATCCCCATCAGGATCGGTGGATAGCTCCCATCCTTGGCTAGAGGCAACATATATTGCAACACGGCGCGGCATCGAGTAATTCCCCAGGCGCCTTTGGGCGAGCCGTGAGTCCATTTGATTTGTCCTATCTCAATATCCGAACTCGGCTTGGTCGTTGTGGGTACTTCCTGCAAGGAGACATTGGCGTTTTTAGTGGATATCAGCTTTCCAGGGGTTACATCATGCCGCTGAATCATAATCAATTTCTCAACTAGGGATTCAATCCCGCCATTGACTGGAATCCAGTTGGAAAGCAATTCGATTATCGGGTTCATGAATCACCTCATTCGCGTAAGGTTCGTGACGACGGTGTCCGTCATCTTGTATCATGAATATCATGCAATTTGCGAGAATGGCGATGGTACAATCCAAACCGCTTTCAAAACCGCAAAGACAATCCCGCAAACCAGCGCCACGCTTCATGAGCATCGAGCAATCCATCATTGACGGCAGTAAACAGCTGGGTATTCCCCTTTCCAGTGGCGCGGTCGAACAACTGGCGACCTATCTGACGCTGTTGGAGCGCTGGAACCGCGCCTACAATCTGACTGCGGTGCGCGATCCCGAAGCTATGGTGGTTCGGCACATCCTGGACAGCCTGTCGATCTGGCCCTGGATTGAAGTACCGCGTGTGCTGGATGTGGGAAGCGGTGCCGGGTTGCCCGGCATTCCATTAGCTATCGCTCGGCCGGAATGCACATTTTGCCTGTTGGACAGCAATGGTAAACGCACCCGGTTTCTGATTCAGGCCAGCGCCGAGTTGCGTCTTGCCAATATTGAAGTGGTGCGCAGCCGGGTCGAGGATTATCAGCCGACGGCCTTATTTAACACATTAGTATCGCGGGCGTTTTCGACGTTGGCGGACCTGTTGGTTAATGCGGGCCGACTATGCGCTCCACAGGGTCGATTGCTCGCGATGAAGGGTGTTTTCCCCGATGAAGAACTGGCTCGTCTGCCGCCGGATTACCGCCTGGTCAGTGTTTACCCACTCCATATTCCGGGCCTGGACGCCGAGCGCCATCTGGTGCATCTGACGCCCGCCCCTGTTTCCTAAGATTCCCGAGACTGAATTCATGGCCCATATTATCGCCATTACCAATCAGAAGGGTGGCGTCGGCAAGACGACCACCGCGGTCAATCTGGCTGCCTGTTTGTCGGCGCTGCGCCAAGGGGTGCTGTTGATCGATCTCGACCCCCAGGGCAACGCGACCATGGGGTGCGGGGTGGACAAACACACGGTGTCGGCCACCAGTTATGATGTGTTGGTGGGCGAGGCGACTTTGGCTGACGCTTTGCAATGGGTGGAAAAAGCCCAGATGCGGTTGTTGCCCGCCAACGGCGACCTGACCGCCGCTGAAGTCAATTTATTGCAGATCGATAATGCGCCTGGTCGGCTGCGCGAAGCCCTGGCGCCGGTGGTGTGGAACTTCGATGTCATTCTCATTGACTGTCCGCCCTCGTTGAACATGTTGACGGTCAATGCGCTGACCGCCGCCCAGTCGGTGATTATCCCCGTGCAGTGCGAATATTACGCCCTAGAAGGTTTGTCGGCGCTATTGGATACAGTGGAGAAGGTGCGTAAATCGACCAATCCTGGCTTGCGGATTGAAGGCGTGTTGCGCACCATGTTCGATCCGCGCAATCGGCTGGCCAATGATGTCTCGGCGCAAATCCTGGAGCATTTCGGCGCAACGGTGTTTGAAACATTGATTCCACGCAACGTGCGTTTGGCCGAAGCCCCTAGCTACGGGCTGCCGATCATTCATTACGATGACCATTCACGCGGCGCGCAGAGTTATCGGGAACTAGCGAAGGAAGTGCGTAAGCGGTTGCGGCGGCCTGCGGCGAAAGTGGAAAGTGGAGCCAGCGCATGATTCGCAGAAAGGGCGGTCTGGGCCGAGGACTGGATGCGCTGTTGGGCGCGGCGGCCGCTAACCGGGATGAAGACGCGCCAACGGATGCCGCGGACGATTCCATTCCAGAGCCGCTGGAAACCCTGCGACAACTGCCGGTCGAGCAAATCCAGCGGGGCCGCTATCAGCCGCGCCTGGATTTACGCGAGGATACCCTTCAGGAACTGGCGGAGTCGATCCGCGCCCAGGGCGTCGTACAACCGGTGCTGGTGCGACCGGTGGATGGCAACCGCTATGAACTGATCGCGGGCGAGCGGCGCTGGCGAGCAGCGCAACTCGCCGGTTTGCGCGAGGTGCCGGCGGTGATTCGCGAGATACCCGACCGAGCCGCCATTGCCGTGGCGCTGATTGAGAATATTCAGCGCGAAGACCTCAATCCCCTGGAGGAGGCCGCCGCTCTGCAGCGATTGATCGACGAATTTCAATTAACCCACCAACAGGCCGCAGACGCCATCGGGCGATCGCGGACGACAGTGACCAATCTGTTGCGTTTACTGGAATTGAGCGAAGAAGTCGGACAACTGGTGCGGGAGCGCAAATTGGACATGGGCCATGCCCGCGCTTTGTTGCCCTTGCCGCCCGCCTTGCAGCGGGAAGCTGCTCATCAGGTCCTGCTGCGCGGGTTGTCGGCGCGCGAAACCGAGCAACTGGCTCGTCGCTTGCAACAACCAGAGGCTGAGACCCTTGCGCCGGCACCGGCGGTTGATCCGAATATTCGCCTGTTGCAGGATAATCTGTCGGAATGGCTGGGCGCTCGGGTGCGAGTCCGGCATGGCGCTTCCGGTAAGGGTAGCGTCGTTATTCAATACAACAGTCTGGATGAACTGGACGGCATCATCGCTAAGGTCAAATAATCAAGCAAGGGCATCCGTGATTTTCGTTGACCCTGATACGCGATATTCCCTATAATTTTGGGGTGCTCTACAAGCAGAGCCGGATCGAGGGCAGGAAATGTCAGACCGAATGCCGGAACGCTTTAGAGAAAAAGCGATAAAAGACCCGAATAATTAAATAAAGATAACGATTACAAACATGTCCAGCACAACAAAGCGCTTGGATCATTTAGAATCATGATCATGGGCGCAAAACAGGTCACCCGAACCATCATCGCTATTCAACTGCTCGTTACGCTGTTGATCGCCGCGATCTCGCTGACGCTGAGCGATCACCGCGCGGCATATTCCGCAGTGATCGGCGGCGGCATCAGTACGTTGGTCACCTTCTATTTCGCCAGCAAAGTTTTTTCAGTACGCATTGGCTCACCCGCCGCCAAGGTCGCCCGGGCGTTTTATATCGGCGAGGTCGTCAAGTTGTTGTTGACCGTCCTCCTGTTCAGCGCTGCGCTGCTCTGGCTGCCGATTGTTCCCCTTCCTCTTCTGGTGGCGTACATCGCGGCGTTGATGGCGTACTGGCTGGCATTACCCTTTACCTTCAATGCTTCGGTGAGGACGCTATGAGCGAAAGTGGTCATTCCGCAACGGGATACATTGTCCACCACTTGACCAATCTCACGATTGGCGAGGGGTTTTGGACCCTTCATCTTGATACGATGTTTTTTTCGATCAGTCTGGGATCGCTGTTTCTGTGGCTGTTCATGAAAGCGGCGAAATTCGCCACCAGCGATGTGCCGGGGCCTTTGCAAAACTTCTGCGAAATCATGATCGATTTCGTCGATACCCAGGTCAAGGATTCTTTTCATGGTCGTAATCCGGTGATTGCGCCATTGGCGCTGACCATCTTCGTCTGGGTGTTTCTATGGAACGCCATGGATTTGGTGCCCGTCGATCTGCTTCCATCGGTTGCCGGCTTGCTGGGCATCCCTTACCTGCGGGTGGTACCTTCCACTGATCTGAATTCGACTTTTGGCATGTCGATTTCAGTGCTGTTGCTGGTTTACTACTACAGCATCAAGGTCAAGGGACCAGCGCACTTCACCATGGAAGTATTGACTCATCCCTTTGGTAAATGGTTCATGCCGTTCAACCTGCTGTTGCGGATTGTCGAGGATCTGGCCAAGCCTATTTCACTTGGCCTGCGGTTGTTCGGCAACCTCTATGCTGGCGAACTGATTTTTATTCTGATCGCGCTGCTGCCCTGGTGGATTCAGTTTACTCTTGGCTGGCCCTGGGCCGTATTTCACATCCTGGTTATCACTCTACAAGCCTTTATTTTCATGGTGTTAACCATTGTTTATCTGAGCATGGCGCACGAGGATCACTAAGCTTAGGGACAGGTTGTCTATCAGCGAAACCCGGTCGTTGCGCGACCGGCTTCATATTCCGATTTTTCTTCATTCACACCCCCAACCTCTCAACGGGAGACCATAAATGGAAGCTGCAAGCTTGATTGCCAACGTGCAGGGTATGACCGTCATCGCCGTAGCCTTGATTCTGGGCATGGGCGCGCTAGGCACCGCCATCGGTTTTGCTCTGCTGGGCGGCAAGTTTCTGGAAGGCGCCGCCCGCCAGCCGGAAATGATTCCCGCGCTGCAAGTCAAGATGTTCATCGTCGCTGGTCTGCTGGACGCGGTGACCATGATCGGCGTCGGCATTGCCCTGTTCTTCACCTTCGCCAACCCCTTCCTCGGTCCGGTGACGCAGGCTTTGGGCCATTGATCTTCAGAGCTTTCCGACCCACGCCAATTCGTGCAACTGAGGAGGTAACCGCGTGAACTTCAATGCCACTCTCATTGGGCAGATGATCACGTTTGGCCTTCTGGTGCTCTTTACCATGAAGTATGTGTGGCCGCCGATTATTCAGGCCATGCAGGATCGCCAGAAGAAAATCGCCGATGGCCTGGCCTCCGCTGAGCGCGGCGTGCGCGAGCAGGAGCTGGCTCAGGCCAAGGCCGCGCAGACGCTCAAGGAAGCCAAGCAGCAAGCCGCCGAGATCGTCGCTCAGGCCCATAAGCGCGCTAACGAGATCATCGAGCAGTCAAAACAGGATGCCCGCGCCGAAGGCGATCGTCAGCTCACTGCCGCCAAGGCGGAAATTGAGCAGGAGGTCAACCGCGCCCGCGAGCAGCTTCGTCATCAGGTCGTCAGTCTCGCCGTCGCCGGCGCCAGCAAGATTCTCAAGCGTGAAGCCGATGAAGCGGCGAATGCTTCTCTGCTGGATGACCTGGTTGCGCAGCTTTAACTCTACGGACCACGCCAATGGCTGAAACCACCACCGTCGTCCGACCTACTACCGCTGCTCGGCCTTATGCCCGCGCCGCGTTCGAGGAAGCGCAGGAGACCGGCAACCTGCCGCTCTGGTCGGAACTGCTCTCGACCGCTGCGGTCATCGCTGCGGATCCTGCCCTGCAACGCCTGCTCGCTCCCTGGAATCCGCGAATGCGCGGTGATCAGAAAGCCGAGTTGGTCGCCGGGGTGTGCCGCGATGTCCGGGGCGGCCAGGCAATGCCGGAAGCTTTCGTCACTTTTCTGAAGATGCTGGCGGAGTTTCATCGCCTGCATCAGCTTCCCAGCATCGCCGTTCTGTTCGAGCGGCTGCGCGCCGAGGCCGAAAGCATTCTTCACGCCGAACTGATCAGCGCCGCCACCGTGACCGACGCCCAGCGCGATCGCGTCATCGCCTCGCTAAAAATTAAGTTTCAACGCGATGTCGCGCTCGATTGCAAGATTGATGAATCGTTGATTGCGGGCGCGGTCATCCGGGTCGGCGATCTGGTGATTGACGGTTCGGCGCGCGGCCGGCTGGACAAACTCGTCACGGCCTTGAGCCATTAAGGGGAATACCGTTTTATGCAACTTAAACCATCCGAAATCAGCGATCTGATTCGGCAACGCCTTGAGGGTTATCAGGCGGCTGCCGAAGCCCGCACGGAAGGCACCATCGTCAGCCTGGCTGATGGCATCGCCCGGATTTATGGTCTCGACAATGCAATGCAAGGCGAGATGATCGAATTTCCATCCCCCCGGGAAGGCGATCCGGTCACCTATGGACTGGCTCTGAACCTGGAGCGGGATTCCGTGGGCGCCGTAATTCTGGGCGATTACGAGCATCTGGCGGAAGGCGATAAAGCGCTTTGCACCGGTCGCATTCTGGAAGTACCCATCGGTGAAGCGCTGTTAGGCCGCGTGGTCAATGCACTGGGCCAGCCGATTGATGGCAAGGGTCCTATCGCCACGACTATGACCGCGCCCACCGAGGTGATCGCGCCGGGCGTGATCGAGCGCCAATCGGTCAGTCAGCCGGTGCAAACCGGTTTGAAAGCCATCGACGCTATGGTGCCGATTGGCCGGGGTCAGCGTGAGCTGATCATCGGCGACCGCCAGACCGGTAAGACCGCCGTGGCGATTGACGCGATCATCAATCAGAAAGGCACCGGCATCAAGTGCATCTATGTCGCGATCGGTCAGAAGAATTCGTCGATTGCTAACGTGGTGCGTAAACTGGAAGAGCATGGCGCGATGGAGCACACCATTGTGGTGGCCGCCAGCGCCTCCGAGTCAGCGGCGATGTTGTTTATTTCGCCGTATTCCGGTTGCACGATGGGTGAATACTTCCGTGATCGGGGCCAGGATGCCTTGATTGTCTATGACGATCTGTCTAAGCAAGCGGTGGCCTATCGTCAGGTGTCCCTGCTCCTGCGCCGTCCGCCGGGTCGCGAAGCCTTCCCGGGCGATGTGTTCTATCTGCACTCCCGCCTTCTGGAGCGGGCCTCCCGGATCAATGCCGATGAGGTCGAGCGCCTCACCAACGGCGAAGTGAAAGGCAAAACCGGCTCTCTGACCGCTTTGCCGATCATCGAAACGCAAGCGGGTGACGTGTCGGCCTTCGTGCCTACTAACGTGATTTCCATCACCGACGGGCAAATCTATCTGGAAACCGACCTGTTCAACGCTGGCATTCGTCCCGCTATCAATCCGGGCTTGTCCGTGTCTCGCGTCGGTGGCGCTGCCCAGACCAAGGCGATTAAAAAGCTTGGTGGTGGTATTCGCTTGGCATTGGCCCAGTACCGCGAGCTGGCGGCGTTCGCCCAGTTCGCGTCTGACCTGGACGAAGCAACCCGCAAGCAGCTTGAACGCGGTCAGCGTGTTACCGAGCTGATGAAGCAGAAGCAGTATTCGCCGATGTCCGTGGCGGAAATGGCGATTTCGTTGTTCGCAGCGGATCGCGGCTATCTGGATGATGTGCCGCTCAACAAGATCGGCCATTTCGAGGCGGATTTGCTGGCGTTCGCCCGGTCCAGCCATGCGGCGCTGATCGATAAGATCAACGCAACAGGCGATTACAACGACGAAATCGAAGCGGGCTTGAAGAAGGCCGTAGAAGATTTCAAGGCCAACTACGTCGGGTAAACGGGTGTCAGCATGGCAGGCGCCAAAGAGATACGAACCAAAATCAGGAGTGTCCAAAGCACTCAGAAGATCACTAAAGCCATGGAGATGGTGGCGGCGAGCAAAATGCGCAAGGCTCTTGAGCGCATGCAAGCGGCCCGACCTTACGCGAGCCGGATTCGCAACGTCATCTCTCACCTGGCCCATGCCCATACCGAGTATCGCAGTCCGGGGTTGGTGGAGCGCGAGATTAAACGAGTCGGTCTGATTGTGATCTCCACTGACCGCGGGTTGTGTGGTGGTCTGAACACGAATCTGTTCAAGGCAGCCATCACTTCCATGCAGGACTGGCGGCAGCGCGGTGTTGAGATTGATCTTTGCACCATCGGGACCAAAGCGTTCCAGTTCTTCCGCCGACTGCGGGGCAATATCGTCGCCCATGTCTCCCACTTGGGGGACGCGCCCCGTTTCGAGGATGTGCTGGGGCCGGTTAAGGTGATGGTCGATGCGTTCAGCGAGGAGCGTATTGATGCGATCTATCTGGTGTATAACGGCTTTGTCAACACCATGAGTCAAAAACCTAGCATCGAGCGCTTAGTGCCCATCACCTCCGAGGTGCAGGATGCAGCGCCGGAACATCGCTGGGATTACATCTACGAGCCGGATCCCAAGGAACTCATTGAGCTGCTGTTGCGGCGCTATGGGGAGTCGGTGGTTTATCAGGCTCTCGTGGAAAATGTCGCCTGTGAACAGGCGGCGCGCATGGTCGCAATGAAGAGCGCGTCGGATAACGCCGGTACGATCATCGATGAGTTGCAACTGATCTACAACAAGGCCCGACAGGCGTCGATCACTCAGGAATTGGCAGAGATCGTGGGCGGCGCTGCGGCGGTATGAGGTCATGACGGGCGCCTGCTAATGGCGGGCGCGCGGCGAAACCAGTTTAAGGGGAACCCAAGACAATGAGTTCTGGCAATATTGTGCAAATCATCGGCGCGGTGGTGGACGTTGAGTTCCCGCGCGGGTCGGTGCCGAAAATCTACGATGCGCTACGCCTTGATGAGAGCGGGCTGATTCTGGAAGTGCAACAACAATTAGGGGATGGCGTCGTTCGCACCATCGCTATGGGCGCTTCCGAAGGGTTGAAGCGCAACATGATGGTCTCCAATACCGGTGCGCCGGTGACCGTACCGGTCGGTAAGGGCACCTTGGGGCGCATCATGAATGTGCTGGGTACGCCCATTGACCACAAGGGGCCGGTGGAGACCGACGCATATCGGGCGATTCACCAACCGGCTCCCAGTTATGAGGATCAGTCCGGCGCAACCGAATTGCTGGAAACCGGCATCAAGGTTATCGACCTGCTCTGTCCTTTCGCCAAGGGCGGCAAAATTGGCCTGTTCGGCGGCGCGGGCGTGGGCAAGACCGTCAACATGATGGAATTGATCCGCAACATCGCTATTGAACACTCCGGTTACTCGGTGTTTGCCGGTGTGGGCGAGCGGACGCGCGAAGGCAACGACTTCTATCATGAAATGAAGGAGTCGAACGTACTGGACAAGGTGGCGCTGGTCTATGGCCAGATGAATGAGCCGCCGGGCAACCGGCTGCGCGTCGGTCTGACTGGCCTGTCCATTGCGGAATCCTTCCGCGACGAAGGCAGTGATGTCTTGCTGTTCATTGACAATATCTACCGCTACACTTTGGCCGGCACCGAATGTTCGGCGCTGTTAGGCCGTATGCCGTCGGCGGTGGGTTATCAGCCGACCCTGGCCGAGGAAATGGGGGTACTCCAAGAGCGCATTACTTCGACCAAAGTGGGATCGATTACCTCCATTCAGGCCGTGTATGTGCCGGCTGACGACTTGACTGATCCGTCACCAGCCACCACCTTTGCCCACTTGGACGCGACGGTCGTATTGTCCCGGCAGATCGCCGAGTTGGGTATCTATCCAGCGGTGGATCCGCTGGACTCCACCTCGCGGCAATTGGATCCGCTGGTTGTGGGACAGGATCACTACGATACCGCTCGTTTAGTGCAGAGTACGCTGCAACGCTATAAGGAATTGAAGGACATCATCGCCATCCTGGGCATGGATGAACTGTCTGAGGAAGACAAGCTGGTGGTGGCCCGCGCCCGCAAGGTGCAACGTTTCCTGTCGCAGCCGTTCTTCGTAGCAGAAGTGTTCACCGGTTCGCCAGGCAAGTATGTCGCCCTCAAGGACACGATTACCGCGTTCAAGGGCATCGTGGCCGGCGAGTACGATCACCTGCCCGAGCAGGCGTTCTACATGGTCGGCTCGATCGATGAGGCCGTGGAAAAAGCGAACAAGCTGTAATGGGCCGGCGGTTCGGCGCGCTGAACCGCCTTCCACGTGCAACCGATCAGGAGACGCACCATGGCTATGACACTGCATGTCGATATCGTCAGCGCGGAAAAGGAACTGTTTTCCGGCGCCGCCGAGATGGTGACCGCGCCGGGCGAGTTGGGCGAACTCGGCATTTTGCCCCGACACAGCCAGTTGTTGACCCGGTTGAAGCCTGGTCAGGTTCGGGTCAAATTGCAGGGCGGTGAGGAGCAACTATTTTATGTATCGGGCGGATTGCTGGAGGTGCAACCGCATGTCGTCACCATCCTGTCTGATACTGCAGAGCGGGCGCGCGATCTGGATGAAGTCGCTGCGCAGTCCGCTAAGCAACGCGCTGAGCAGATCATCGCCGATCATCAGAGTGATTTTGAATTTGCCCGAGCTAAGGCGGAACTCGCCGAGGCGATCGCGCAACTGCAGACCATTGAGAAAATGCGTAAGACGCGCAAGTCGTAACCCTTCAATAATAACAATTGTTTGAACCCTGTTAGACCGTGACGCAAGTCACGGTTTTTTTTATTTCAATATGTAAGGTTAAAACCCCCGCCTTTAGGCGGGTAGATTTCATCTCCAGCCCTGACGCGGGTAGAGTTGCTGGACACATAGCAACGAGCCAGGGGAGTGTCGAGATGGACTATCGGTATGGGAGCCACACGGTTTATAAAATTGAATATCATCTTGTATGGGTGATGAAGTATCGTTACAGGGTATGGATCGGGGATGTCGGTCAGCGCGTTCGAGAACGCGTGCGGCAAACCTGTGAAGCCTTTGAATGCGAATTAAGAGCTTCATCCTCAACTCGTTGAAAACCCGATTTCTGGATTTTCGTCAGCAATTCGATGAGTAACGTAACATATTTATATTTAAGGATATTAGTTAGCTCTTAATTCGCATTTGAGATTCGGATTATCAAAGGGGTGGTTAGCAAGGATCATGTGCCTATTCTGGTCTCAGCGCCACCAGAGATATCGGTCAGTGACATGATGCGTCATATTAAGGGGCGATCATCAAGCAAGTTGTTTGAGGAATTCCCGGAATTGAAGAAGCGTTACTGGGGACGGCATTTTTGGGCGCGTGGCTATTTTTGCGTGACGGTTGGAGAGATGACGGAGGAGATGATTCAAGAGTACCTGGAGCATCACTTTGAGCCGGATCCAGCGCGTGACTTTCGGGTTGAACCGTAGGCGCGTCGTTTAGGCGACGCGCACATGGACTTTCAGTCCGTTACTTCAACCCACCGGCTTTCAGCCGGTGGTTGTTGAGTCGGAGCTCTGCAAAGTTGTCGATGAATAGTTATCTCTATGAAAAAAGAAGGGAAACCATTGCCCATCTCTTGATAGTAAAGTCGAAAAGCAGTATAGATTACGGCAATCTCGCTGACGCCATTTTGCAAACCCGCTCACACCTCTCGGCGACCGGCGAAGGCATGCGCTAGGGTGCCGCCATCCACGTATTCTAACTCGCCGCCCAGCGGTACTCCATGGGCGATACGGGTCGCGCGGATGCCACGTTCGCGGGCCAGTTCAGCAATGTAATAAGCGGTGGCTTCCCCTTCTACGGTCGGATTAGTAGCGAGAATAATCTCGCAAACCTCGCCTTCATCCAAACGGGCTTCTAACACCTCCAGCCCCAGTTCCGCCGGACCAATCCCATCCAGTGGCGATAGATGGCCCATCAGCACAAAATATCGGCCCTGAAAACCAGTTGACTGTTCGACCGCCAGCACATCCGCCGGCGTCTCGATCACGCATAACAGGGCAGGATCACGACCGGGATGAGCGCACAGGGCGCAAATTTCCGTCTCGCTCAGATCGTGACAGAGCTGACAACGGCCAATCCGCTCCAGCGCCGTTCGCAGCGCTTCAACCAGCCGTTCAGCACCGTCGCGATCCCGCTCCAGTAAGTGCAAAGCCATGCGCTGGGCAGACTTCGGCCCCACGCCCGGCAAGCAACGCAGCGCCGCCATCAATTGATTCAGCAGTGGCGAAGCAGCCATAAAGCCTGTCAGAATGGCAGTTTGAGATCGCCCATCATACCTGGCGGCAAACCCATGCCGGCGGTAAGACCCGACATCTTGTCCTGCACGGTGCGTTCGACCTTATGCACAGCATCGTTGAAGGCGGCAGCCACCAAATCCTCCAGCATGTCCTTGTCATCGCCTACCAGGCTGTCGTCGATGCTGATTCGACGAACCTCATGGCGACCAGTAATCACGATGCGAACCAGCCCGCCACCCGATTCGCCATGGATTTCCATTTCCGCAATTTCCGCCTGCGCCTTTTGCAAGTTTTCCTGCATCTTCTGCGCCTGCTTCATCAGATTGCCCAAACCGCCTTTCATTGTCTTTCCTCCATAGATTAGCTATCGCTTTCATCAAGCGGGTGGATCGCGGTAATCCGCGCATCGAACATTTCCTGCATATCCCGCACATGCGGGTCCTGTTGGGTTTGCTCCGCTGCCGCCTGTCGCCGTTCTGCTTGTCGCTGTTTTTGCTGAGCTTCCGGTGTTATTCCTGCTACAGCGCCAATTTGAAATTTCAGGTCAACCGGTTTGCCAAGATGCTTTTCTAATGCGGCTTTTATCCGATCTTCCACATGCTGATTCAGCATCGGCTTCAGGTTAGGCTCTAGCCTGAGTTGCAAACAATGGTCCTCATACGCCACCAGCTCGCAATTTAGCGCCAGGTTCTTGTCTCGGGGATTCAAATCGAGCTGCTTTATCAATGCATCCCATTTCGAGTCGGGCAGTGGCGAAACTACAGGCGGCGCTGGGACGGAGCGAGGAACGGATGCAGTTGCGGCAACCGGCAGCGACGCCGCATGATGCGAACTCGTTGCTGGTCCGGGGGATACAGCGACCGCAGTCTCCAGCGTCGCAGGCCGAAAACACAGCATCCGCAACAACGCCATCTCGAAACCACTATGCGGATCCGGCGCCAGAGGCAGATCGCGCCGACCCAGCAGCGCAATCTGGTAGAACAACTGTACGTCTTCGGGCGGCACTATCTCTGCCAATCGTCGCACTTCCTCCGGGTCAGCGACTTCATCATCCAGCGGCGCATCCGGCACGACCTGGACCAGAGCTACTCGTTGCAACAGCGACAGCAACTCGGCCAGCACCATGGCATAATTCGGCGCATGTTCGTCCAGTGCCGCAATCTGTTGGAGTAAACCCGGAGCATCATTAGCCGCCAGTTTCTCCAGTAAACCGGTGACTTGTCGCCGATCAATACTGCCCAACATGGCGCTGACCGCCGCCGTTTCCACCTGACCGCCGCCGAAAGCGATAGCCTGATCCAGCAAGCTCAAGGCGTCGCGCATACTGCCATCGCCGGCGCGGGCCACCAATTGCAGCGCCGCAGGCTCGTGCGGAATGTCCTCCTGTGTCAGCACCTGGCTCAAATACCCGGCGATCATGCTGGACGGCAGGCGTTTAAGACTGAACTGGAGACAACGCGACAGGATGGTGACCGGTAGCTTCTGTGGATCAGTGGTCGCCAACAAAAATTTCACATGCGGCGGCGGTTCTTCCAGCGTTTTCAACAGCGCGTTGAAGCTGTGATTGGAAAACATGTGGACTTCGTCGATCAGATACACCTTGAAGCGTCCGCGACTGGGCGCATACTGCACGTTTTCCAGCAACTCTCGGGTCTCATCGACTTTGGTGCGGGAAGCGGCGTCGACTTCGATTAGATCCACAAAGCGGCCCGCATCGATCTCCTGACAGGCGCTGCATTCACCGCAGGGTATGGAAGAGACGCCGACCTCGCAATTCAGCGACTTGGCGAGGATTCGGGCAATCGTGGTCTTACCCACCCCCCGAGTACCGGTGAACAGAAAGGCGTGGTGCAGACGTTGCCGGTCGAGGGCGTTTGTCAGGGCGCGAACGACATGCTCCTGACCCACGAGTTCATGAAAGGTGCGTGGCCGCCATTTGCGGGCCAGAACCTGGTAACTCATACCAATCCCCAGTGGCGTGGGAAGGCGGTGGCTTCCTGGCCTTTCACCCTGCGTGTTTCACCTTTCACCTTGAGAAGGGCGGCGACCCCGATCCGCCACACCCCGGCGCCCGAAGCCACTGCTGCCGCTGCTCCCTTCCGGGCCTGACGGGGTTCACAGTTTATCGTCGCGAGGGGACTGAACGGGGCCGCCATAAAAAAGATTGACTAATCGTAACATTAAGAGCGGCTACAATCCACGCCTTCATGCTGTAACAGCCAGCGCTTGATCCCGAGCGGATTACCGGTGACCTCGCCAGCGTAACCGCCCAGCCCTTGCCGACCGACTACGCGATGGCAAGGCACCAGAATCGGGATGGGATTATTCCGGCAAGCGCCGCCAATGGGACGGGCCGCAGTGCCGAGTTGTTGCGCCAATTCGCCATAAGTTAGCACTGTTCCTGGCGAAATGGTTTGCAACGCCGTCCACACCCGTTGCTGAAACGCGGTTCCCTGCAAAATCAGTGAGACCGTGAATGGCGCATGGGGATTACGGAAATACGCCTGCAATTCATCGATAGCCCGCGCCGTTGCCACATCTTCCGGAGACTTTTCAGGCCAGTCAACCGGCAGGAAATCCAGCGCGGTCAACATTGCGCCCTGCGTGCGAATGCCAATCACACAGCCGAAAGGCGCGGCGATAATAGCTTGATAGGCGTTGTCGAGCATCTTTCAGGAATTAGGGATTAGGGGGAACATAGCTCAACCAGTCGCGACTTGCGTCACCGTAAACAATGAAATAAGGATTCAGCAAGGAATCACGGGTGTTATAACGCAGGGGTTCCCCGGTTTCGGCTGAAACGACCCAGCCGCCGGCGACTTCAACAATCGCCTGGGCGGCGGCGGTATCCCATTCCGAGGTCGGCCCCATACGGGGATAGACATCCGCCGCGCCTTCCGCAACCTGGCACAATTTGAGTGAACTGCCAATGGTAACCAGCTGATGCGAACCCAGGGCGGCAACAAACTTTTGCAAGCCTGCGCCCCCATGCGATTTACTACCTACTACCCGCACCGGTCGATCAGACGCCAGAGGCTTCACCGAAATGGCTTGCGGCGGTTGGCCCGGTTCTTCACGAAACGCCCCATGATCGTGAACAGCAGAGTAGCACAGTCCGGTTACCGGAACCCGTACCACGCCCAATACCGGTTCATGATCCTCGATCAGCGCGATGTTGACCGTGAACTCGCCATTGCGTTTCACAAATTCCTTGGTGCCATCCAATGGATCCACCAGCCAGTAGCGGCGCCATTGGCGGCGCTCGGTGAACGGGATGACGGCGGATTCCTCGGATAGCACCGGAATATCGGGTGTTAGAGCACGTAAACCGGCCACGATGGTTCGATGGGACGCAAGGTCGGCAGCCGTTAAAGGACTGTTATCATCCTTGGCAGTCACGTTGAATGCTGTGGAATAAATCTCCAGAATCCGGCTGCTCGCTTCCGCAGCAAGCGCCTGAACCGGCTTCAGCCAGGTTATTCTCTCATCGTCCATATCGCCACCTGTTTTAAAACGTAGAACTCAAAACTTAACGCAACTTCTCCTTAATCCGCGCCGCCTTGCCCTCCAGTCCGCGCAGGTAGTACAGCTTGGCGCGGCGCACATCACCCCGACGCTTGACGCTAATGTCGGCGATCACTGGACTGTGGGTCTGAAACACCCGTTCCACACCCTCGCCGTGAGAAATTTTGCGCACTGTGAACGCCGAATTCAGGCCACGATTGCGTTTGGCGATCACGATGCCTTCAAAGGCTTGCAGGCGCTCACGATTGCCT
Organism: Gammaproteobacteria bacterium; assembly: GCA_024235095.1. Lineage (NCBI taxonomy): Bacteria > Pseudomonadati > Pseudomonadota > Gammaproteobacteria > Gammaproteobacteria bacterium. The sequence continues at coordinate 670,642 of JACKNC010000002.1, read as the reverse complement.
TCCTTGACCTTAACCCGCACGACCACGGTATCGCCAGGATTGAACGGGGGAATTTCACGGGTCATCTGCTCCCGTTCGAATGTTTCAACCAATATGCTCATGACACTAAACTCCACGTTGCTTGGGAAAATCGCCGGCGGCGCCGACATTCCCCTTTTTCTCTCGATGTTTCTTAATAAATTCAACCAGTAATTGCTGGTCATAGGTGGTCAGTTCCAAGCGCGCCAGTAATTCGGGGCGTCGCAGCCAGGTTCGTCCCAGCGCTTCGCGTCGCCGCCACCGGGCGACTGCGGCATGATCACCGCTCAACAGTACTGGCGGAACGCGTCGACCGTCGATTTCCTCTGGACGGGTATAGTGCGGACAGTCCAGCAGTCCCTCCATGAATGAATCTTGCTCCGCCGATTCGTGATCATTCAGCGCTCCGGGCAACAAACGCGCCACTGCATCAATGATCACCAAAGCCGCTAGCTCGCCACCACTCAGCACATAGTCGCCGATGGACCATTCCTCGTCCACTTCGGTCTCGATTAACCGTTCGTCGATACCCTCATAGCGTCCGGCGAGTAGGATCAAACGCGACTCCAACGCTAGTTGCTGCACACTATCCTGGGTCAAGGGTCGTCCCTGTGGGCTGAGATAAAGCGTTTTCCCCGCAGGTTTCACCGCCGAGCGTGCCCGGCGCAGGGTATCGCGCAACGGCTGTACTTTCATCACCATACCGGGTCCCCCTCCGTAAGGTCGGTCATCCACAGTGCGATGCCGGTCGCCAGCGTCATCTCGTGGGTTCCAGGTCGCGACTTCGAGCAAACCGCGCTCGACCGCCCGACCCGTAACCCCAAAACGCAGCAAGGTTTCGACCATTTCCGGAAACAGGGTCACGACATCCACACGCATGACGGCAGTCCTTGTGTCCCTTTTCCATTCCATTGGAAGAAAGGGGCTGACAGTGAGAGAGACAGCGTAAGTGAAGAACAGGGCGTCTAAAAGTCCGGATCCCAGTCGACCCGCAACCTTCTCTGTTCCAGATCAACCTCGACGACCACCTGGCCCTTTACAAACGGCACTAACCGCTCCCGTTCACCCTTGACGACCAACACATCGTTGGCGCCAGTGGCGAACACCCGGTCGACTGTACCCAGCACCACTCCTTTCAGCGTCACGACCTGCAACCCGGCCAAATCAGCCCAGTAATACTCACCCGGCGCAACCGGCGGCAGTTGCGCGCGGCGGATGGCAATGTCGCTCTGGACCAGCGTCGCCGCCTGATCACGGTCGTCATAACCGGCAAACTTCAGCACTACTCCTGCACCATGAGCGCGGCCTTCTTCGATGTTGAAGGGTTGCCATTTGCCCTGCCGGTTCAGAAAAACCGGGTTATAGTGAGCAATACCGTGCCGTGGTTCGGTATGGGAAAAAACCCGCAACCAGCCCTGTACGCCAAACAGACCCGAAACCCGGCCCAGCACGATCCAGTCGTCGCTCATAACAACGGTGCCGAATTCAAGTCTTCGACTTACTCAACCGCTGCTACAGTCGCTGGCTGTTGACGAGCCTGTTCCTTCATCAGGCTGATCACGCGCTCCGAGGGCTGCGCTCCGGTGTTTAGCCAGTATTGCAAGCGTTCCCGGTCCATGTTCAACCGCTCTTCCTTACCGCTGGCAATGGGGTTGAAAAAGCCGAGCCGCTCGATATAACGACCGTCGCGCCGGTTGCGGCTGTCAGTCACGATGATCGTGTAAAATGGGCGCTTCTTGGCGCCGCCACGGGACAAGCGAATGCTAACCATGCGCTGTGCATACCTCTTGCGAATTCCGATATCCATGTGAAAAAGCCGCCTATACGGGGCGGCCGGATGAAACTGAATATGATAGCGGAAATTTCGAGTGTTTAAAACTTTTTAGAAATACTGGTCAGGGCAATCGCGCTATATGAGGGGTTGACAGGAAGCGGCTCGCTCGGGTAACGGGATAGGGTTGATTGAATGGAGAGAACTGATGCTGCCCAAACTGCTCGACCCGCGCCCGTATTTCGCCAACCTGCCCGATCCTCGCCGCGAGACCCGGAACCAGATCCACCCACTGCAGGATATTCTGATGATTGTGCTCTGTGCCGTGCTCAGCGGTGTCGAGGATTGGGTGGACATGGAAGCATTTGCGTGAAGAATAAAGAAGCGTGGTTATGAAGCTTTCTGTACCTGCCTGTGAACTTGCGGCAATGGAGCCACGGAAATGGCGGCGTAATAGAGCTAATGGATTTTCGGCATCAAGGAGCCACTTCGTTGCTTAAACTGTTGTCCGATTTTCAGGGTTCACTATAGTGAACATACGCCATAAAATTGTGGAATCGCCTATGCACTGGAATCGCCTGCTGTCCCGCGTCCGTCCCGGGTTGCCCTACCTGCACCCTGCTAATGAAGCGCGCACCGATTTTCAGCGCGATTTTGATCGCATTGTCTTTTCCTCAGCCTTTCGCCGGCTCCAGGACAAAACCCAAGTCTTTCCCCTCGCGCAGAGCGACTACGTCCGCACCCGCTTGACGCATAGTCTGGAAGTGTCCAGCGTCGGGCGTTCGCTTGGAACGATGGTCGGTGACAGCGTCATCAAACGGCATGGCTTGAAAAGCGTTTATCCACAAGATTTTGGCGCGATCGTCGCCGCCGCCAGCCTGGCCCACGATATCGGCAATCCCCCGTTTGGTCACGCCGGTGAAGACGCCATCCGTCTCTGGTTTACCGCCTCCGCAACCGGCCAGGCGGTGCTGGACTCGTTGACCGAGGCGCAACGCCAGGACTTCCTGCGCTTCGAGGGCAATGCTCAGGGCTTTCGCATCATCACCCGCCTGCAAAGTCCCGATAATCCTGGCGGGATGCAACTGACTTGCGCCACCCTTGGCACGTTCACTAAATACCCTTGCGCCTCCTGGTTGCCCGCTGAACCTCCCGCTAGCAGCGCCTTTAAAAAATTTGGCTTCTATCAGGATGACGCCGACTTGTTTGCCGAAGTGGCCGGTCAACTGGGACTCGAACTGGTGTTGCCGGGCGCCTGGAACCGCCATCCGCTCGCCTATCTGGTTGAAGCCGCGGATGACATCTGTTATCGAATCATCGATGTGGAAGACGCCTTTCGGCTTCAGCAACTGCCCTTCGAGCAAGTCCGCGATTTATTGCTACCCCTGACCGGCGAAGCGCATCGCGCCGAACGCAAGATGGCGCATATCACCCGGTCTAAGGAAAAAATCGAATACCTGCGCGCCAAAGCCATCGGCGCCATTATCGACCAGGTCCATCAGTGCTTTATGCAGCATGAGGATGCTATCCTGGCCGGCGCGCTCCCAGGGGAACTGCTCGATATCATCCCTGCCGCCGGAGCGATGCGCGCCCTGAAGGATTGTGGCGAAAATCAGGTTTATGTTTCCAGGCCCGTGATCGAAGTGGAAGCCGCTGGCTTTGAGGTGCTTGCAGGGTTGCTGGAAGCGTTTGTGATGACGGTCAATGATTTGGCCGTACATGGCGCGAACGCCTCGCCCAAAAGTCGAATGCTGGTTTACCTAATGCCGGAGCAGTTCGCCGGTCCCGGACGTTGCCCGGTCGCTGATCCCTACCGCCGGGCGTTGGCTATTACCGATTTTGTGTCCGGCATGACCGATTCCTATGCCGTGACGCTGTTCAAGAAATTGACCGGTATGTCGTTGCCCACCGGGTGAAATCTTCCTGCCTTCCTTTTGCAAAGGGGGAATCAGTCATCGCCAATTAATGGCACGAACACCACTGGCAATACGCTCCGGCTGCGCACCACGCCTTGGGCATCCTTCTCCAGCACACGCAGATCCTGAGTGCGATGAGGCGGACCGACGGGAATGACCAATCGCCCGCCTGGTTTCAACTGTTGCATCAATGCGGGTGGTGCTTCCACCGCCGCCGCTGTGACGATGATCCCATCAAACGGCGCCTGTTCTTCCCAGCCCTGGACACCGTTACCGGCGCGAACCACTACGTTGGCAACGCCAAGTTCTCGCAAGCGCTGCGTTGCAAGATTCGCCAATTCGGGTATGCGCTCCAGCGTGTAGACCTGCTGGACCAAATGGGCTAGCACTGCCGCCTGATAACCTGATCCCGTACCGACTTCCAGCACGACATCCTCTGGCTCTGGCGCCAGCAACTCGGTCATCAGCGCTACAATGAACGGCTGGGAGATAGTCTGGCCGCGCCCAATAGGCAGCGGCATGTCGGCATAGGCCCAGTCCTGCTGTTCGGGCGCAACGAAACAATGTCGAGGCGTTGCCGCCATCGCTTCGATCACCCGATCACTGAGTTCGTTAAGACCCGTTGATCGCGCAGTTTCGCAGGTTTCCGCCCGCACCCGTTCCAATAGCCACCGATGCGCCTCGGCATGATTCTCAGTCTGTCTGTCGCTCATACATATTGTCCTCCAGACCATCACTGCAACGAGCTGCGCCGGAATGCCATGTCCAATGTCAGAATCCGCGCGATGGGATCGCCTGCGCATAACAGGGGTTGCCGACGCAGACCCGCCAGCAAACCTGCGACCGGCGCTATCACACGCATCTGGATGTTGCCGGTAATACCGTCATGGATTTGGCCCAGTTCCTCACCGGCTTGCACCCAGCGACCGACTTCCAGGCGCGAGGCGAAAATACCGGATCGATCCGCCGGTAGATCACATACTTGCCGGCGGCCAAAATAATGCAAATCTTCTTCGACATCAGCTAGTTGCAGACCATCAATAATCCCAGTGCGACTGAGAAACGCGACCAGCGCGCGAAACAGAATTTCACAATGCCGAGTTTGCAGGCTACCTGACTGCCCCGCGCGAATGATGAAATTTTCGCCACGGTGTGGCCGCCAGATGCGCGCCAGTTCACTTGCTTCCTTCGAGTCCGCCGGTTGTTCGACCACCGCTGGTAATCCGAACAGGCAGGCGCTGGCTCGTTCATCATCATTCGGCGCATATAGCCATACCTGCGGCATTTCCTCAAGGCCGCTATTTGCGGTGTGTACATTGACCCGGTAATAAGCAGCCTGAGTGAGGGTCATTACCATTTCGCGCATGGATTCCATAGCTATTGGACAGCGGCGCTGGTCGACGCGCCAAGCGTGACTTGATACTCCTCGTAGCGCTTCAACGCTGGGAATAATGACGACTCGTTCACACAAGTGGAGTTCATGCCGTTCCCCGGCCTCGATGCTTCGCAGAAACGCCGCCAAGCGTGACAGGACAAACAGGCCGTTCAATTCATTACTCTCAAGATCTGCGACCAGCGCCAGCTGTGGTGTGCGCTCCGGCGGACCAATATCGGGACGCAGCATCGCTTTGTGACTTTGCAACTGGATCACCCGTCCTGAATTGATCATATTGATCAAGAGCCTGCTCCATAGAGTCCATTGTTATTGAATGAATATTCTTTAAGCTTTCGCCAGTCAAGGATAGTTCAATTTTTGAATTTCGCGTGGTGCATTCTTTCAACGGTGATTTGATATGCCTGAACCTCGGCGATCGCTTTATCCTGGATGGAAAATTGTGGTTTTGATGTTGCGTTGCAACATAAATCCCGCTATATTGCATTGCAGCAAAGTCAACCATCCCACAAGAAGATGAGGAGTCCATCATGATCGTCAATCTATTTAGCAAAGCGCTGGAAACCCCGCAAGCTCTACCAGAACCCCTGGTCAAAGCCAATAGACTGTTCGTTGAGAATATGGAAAAAATTCTGATATTCCAAATAAATGCGCTTAAATCCTATCTGGATATCGGCATGAACCAGATGAGAGCCGCTGCCGAGGTCACGGATGTAAAAAGCTTTCAGGACTTTTGCAAGCGCCAAAGCGAAATTGCGCAAACGATGCAGTACAAACTGATGCGGGATGGTAAAGCTATGTCGGATATGACCCTGCGTTTCAAGTCGGAAATGGATCACCTGACCCAGGCGACTCTACAGGATGTGTTGCCCAAAGCCGCCTGAATCACCTGATTTCGTTTCAACTGCCGCCCCGTCTGTGCGGAGGCGGTGTTTTTTTATCTGGTTCGGTAATCATCGTTGCTCCTCTCATCCACTATCGCGGTTGCCTGCGAATCGTTCACCCTGCGAGCCGATGCGATTGCGCTAGCGGCTGAACTCGCATTGCCGTTGGCGATTGAACAATCGCCTGTTCCCACCACCCACCGGTTGGTTTTGACTGGCGAACGGCTGGAATTGCGGGAGCTAGGCGTCGGCGCGCCTGGCCCGGTTTATGTTGATTTCACTGCAGGGGCCGCAGATCACCGGCGCCGATGGGGCGGCGGTCGTCAACAGCCGCTGGCGCGGGCCGTCGGTCTCAAGAGCAGCGCCGCGCCCACGGTAGTCGATCCGACCGCTGGCCTGGGGCAGGATGCTTTCGTACTGGCCTGTCTCGGTTGCCCGGTGCGTCTGGTGGAGCGCTCGCCGGTAATTGCTGCTTTGTTGCGGGACGGGTTGCGTCGGGCGATGCAGAACCCGGACATCAGTGTAGTAGTTGCGGAAAGGATGAGCCTTCAGGTGGCGGACGGTCGGGAATACCTGCTGGCCCTGGATGAAAGCCAGTGGTCGGACGTGATTTACTTGGACCCCATGTATCCCCATCGTCGGAAAACGGCGCTAGCGGGCAAGGAAATGCGTTTACTCAGAACGCTGGCCGGCGATGATCCTGATGCTGCGGAATTGCTGGCCGTTGCCTTGACCCGCGCCAGGCGGCGAGTGGTGGTCAAGCGACCGCGACGAGCGCCTGCTTTATCGGGGCCGATGCCCGATGCCCGGATCATCGCGCCCAATACTCGCTTCGATCTCTATATGACGCATCCCAAAATCATCGGCAAGCCGTGTCCTACATCAACGGCGATGGATTAGCCAGCACCGCGGGCCGCGTTACCGGCGCCACCGGTGGATGCGCCAACTGTCCGTAGTCCCGAATAATTTTCTCAACATACGCTCGGGTTTCCGCATAAGGCGGCACTCCCCCATAGCGGACCACAGCGCCCTCACCGGCGTTATAGCCAGCCAGCGACAGGCGGACATCGCCCTGGAAATACGCCAGCAACCAACGCAGATAGGCCATGCCGCCCTGAAGGTTCTGCACCGGATCATAGGGATCCTGGACGCCGAATCGTTCGGCGGTTTCGGGGATCAGTTGCATCAAACCTTGGGCGTTCTTGACCGAGCGGGCTTGTGAATTAAAGCCGGATTCGGCTTCGATGACAGCCAGCACCAACGCTGGTTGTAAACCATAACCCGGCGCCAGGCGATTGACCAGTGATACGATCTGCGCCTGTTCCGGTGAAGTGGGCTTTTTGCGGCGAACTATTACAGGCGCTGGCGGCTTGGGGGTCGGATCAACTGGCTCTACGCAATGCGCCTGTTCAACCTTGGCGGGATCATCCACCCGCGCCAGCATTCGCTTGGCGGGCGCATCGCCTTTGGCTGCGGCGAGCCGGAACCAGGCGGCTGCCTGAGCATCGTTCCGCGCCACGCCCCGAGCATTGGCGTACATCCAGCCTAACTGGTACTGGGCTTGTACATGGCCGCGCCGCGCTGCCGCGCAATAAAGCTGCATGGCCCGCTCGTAGTTTTGAGGCACGCCTTCGCCATGTTCATAGCGCGTGGCCCATTCGACCTGTGCGACCGGGGTTTCCTTGATCAGCTTGATCCATGCGGGATCCATGCTCATGCCGTGGGCGCTCACGCCCAGAATGCCGAGCATCCAGAATCCGAGGTATTGGAACCATCGAGTCAAACTGCTTTCCTCTGCCAATGATTTATTGGTTTCTCAATATGCTATGCAAGTTTTTGCAAAAATTCCAGCCCCATCCCGGCAGTTTGAAGTCGGTGCTGTAAGAGTGACATCTCCTGAAATATTGCAAAAAAATGATGTCGTCCGCTGAGAAACCTTGCTGGTTACTGTAGACTTCATGGTTCTTATTGAAACGATGCATATTACAAAAATCACTGTTGAGTAAATCGAAAGGAGGTCTTGATGGTCACCTACACGACCGAATCCATCCGTAACATTGCCTTGGCCGGGCATGGCACGGCGGGAAAAACGCTTCTGGTGGAATCCATTCTCCACCAATCCGGCAAGCTCGCCGCGCCCGGCGCCGTAGAAAAGGGCAATACCGTCTGCGACTTTGATCCGCAGGAAAAAGCTCATCAACATTCCCTGGACGCCGCGCTGGTCAACCTTGACTATCAGGACATTCATATCAATCTGATTGACACGCCGGGATTCCCGGACTTTCTCGGCCAGGCGATTGCCGTGCTGCCGGCGGTGGAAACCGTGGCGGTGGTCATCAATGCGCAAACCGGCATCGAAGCAGTCACCCAACGGGTGATGGAGCGCGCCGCTGAACGTCATCAATGCCGGATGATTATTGTCAACAAAATCGATGCGGAAAACCTCGATCTTCCTGGCCTGGTGGAACAAATTCAGGAAACCTTTGGCCGCGAATGCCTGCCGATTAATCTGCCCGCTAATGGTGGCGCCGGCGTCGTAGACTGTTTCTTCAACCCAGCCGGGGACAGCGATTTTTCCAGCGTCGCTGCGACGCACTCGGCCCTGATCGATCAGGTCGTCGAGATGGATGAGGATCTCATGGCGCTGTATCTGGAACAGGGCGAGGAACTGCAAGCCGAGCAACTGCATGAACCCTTTGAAAAAGCGCTGCGCGAAGGTCATTTGATTCCAATTTGCTTTGTCTCCGCCCGCACCGGCGCTGGCGTCAAGGAACTACTGGATGTGTTTGTCAAGTTGTTGCCCAGTCCCCTGGAGGGTAACCCCGAGCCGTTTCTCAAGGGCGAGGGCGAAGCCATTGAAGAACTGCGCGCTATCCCCGATCCGCAGCAGCATGTCGTGGCGCATGTCTTCAAGGTAATAATTGACCCCTTCATCGGCAAGCTCGGCATTTTCCGCATTCATCAGGGCACGCTCACCAAGGACAGTCAATTGTTGATTGGCGACGGACGCAAGCCGTTCAAAGTTAGCCATTTATTCCAGATTCATGGCAAAGAGCATCCTGAAGTCGCAGTGGGCGTTCCCGGCGATCTTTGCGCCGTCGCTAAGGTGGACGACATTCACCGTGATGTCGTGCTGCATGATTCCCATGATGAAGACCAGATTCATCTGCGGCCGCTGCGTTTCCCCACACCGTTGTTCGGATTAGCCATCCGCGCTGCGACCCGGGGTGATGAGCAGAAATTGTCCGACACAGTGAATAAGCTGCTGGAGGAAGACCCGTGCCTGACGATCGAACATAACACGCATACCAAGGAGACCGTGTTGCGCGGACTGAGCGACCTGCATTTGCGCATCACCCTGGAAAAAATGCAGCAACGCTATAACCTGCAAGTCGAGACCAAGCCGCCCAAGATTGCTTACAAGGAAACCATCAGCCAGAATGCCGAAGGTCATCACCGACATAAGAAGCAGACCGGCGGAGCGGGCCAGTTTGGCGAAGTGTTCATGCGCATCGAACCCCTGCCTCGGGACGCCGGCTTTGAATTTGTCAGCGAGGTCGTGGGCGGCACGATCCCAACTTCGTTCTTGCCGGCGGTGGAAAAGGGAGTCCGTGAGGCTTTGCAGGAGGGCGCAATTGCCGGCTATCCGATGCAGGACGTGCGCGCTATTGCCTACGATGGCAAATACCACCCGGTGGACTCCAAGGAAATCGCCTTTATCACCGCTGGCCGCGAAGCCTTCCTGGACGCGGTGAGCAAAGCACGTCCGATTATTCTGGAACCGATTGTGAATCTCGAAGTACGGGCGCCGGGGGATTGTGTAGGCGCGATCACCGGCGATCTGTCCAGCCGGCGCGGTCGCATTGCCGGCACCGATGCAGGACCACGCGGCATGAGTATTATCAAAGCTCAGGCGCCGTTGGCCGAACTGGATGGTTATGAGTCGCAACTGAAATCGATGACTGGCGGTCACGGCTCCTACGACGTCGAGCTAAGTCATTACGATCCGGTGCCCAGCGACGTTCAGCACAAGCTGCAATCCCTTCATCAGAAGGAACAGGAAGGCTGATTACTTCCCTCCCGCAGGCCGATGGTCCTGCGGTGTAAGGAGAGAGAGCTGGTTTTTAGGCAGTCCCCCGGATTTCGGCCTAACGGCCTACATCCAGGCTACAGCATTTTTATATGGCTGCTCAGGCAGCGATGAACACCCGGTTGCCCGCGGTTACCCGCTCAAACAAATCCAACACATCTGGGTTGCTCATACGAATACAGCCATGTGAAAGCGGTTCGCCCATCGGCGCAGTATCCGGGCAGCCATGGATGTAGATAAACCGGCGCAGGGTGTCGCAGTCGCCTCCCCGGTTATATCCTGACTCCAATCCGGTCAGCCAGAGAACTCGTGTGAGAATCCAGTCCCGCTGCGGATGCCGGGCCGCCAGTTCGGGACTATAAATTTCACCCGTAGGCCGACGACGGACGAAAACCGCATTGAGGGGCTGGCCGGCGCCGATCTTGATGCGGATGCGATGCCAACCGCGTGGCGTGCAACCACTAGCGCAACGTTCGCCGGGACCATTGCGAGCGGTCGACACCGGATAGGTCACAATGGCCTGTTGTCCTTCCAGCACCTCCAGCCGTTGGGCCGGAAGGCTGACGCGAATCAATCGTTCGGACATGACCAACTCTGGTAGGGATGCCGGGCCAGTTGCGAGTTGTAGTAGCGAATGTCGTGCGATACATCCTTACCCACCCAATCGGGCCGGGCGAAAGGCTCATCAGGCCAGCTCAGCTCCACCTCCGCCACGATTAGACCGGCATTGTCGCCGGCAAACTCATCGATTTCCCACAGGTGATCGCCAAAATGCAGGTAATGACGGGTCTTTTCCAATAAAGGTTTCTCACACAGGGTATCGAGAATTTCCTCAGCTTCGGTCAGAGGAATGGAATATTCGTACTCGCTGCGTTGGATGCCTAAAGTCCCGCTTTTGAGATTCAGGAAGCCCTGGTTGCCCGCCACCCGCACCCGCACCGAGCAACGGGCGTCGCTGGTCAGATAACCCTGCCGCATTCGCACCGAACGCTCGACCTGTTGACGCCAACAGTCGTCGCGGATCAGAAACTTGTGTTCAATCTCAGTGGCCATTTATTGTTCCGGTAATAGCGCAGGTCGTTCAATGGGAAGAGACCGGCTGCGCCGCCCGCTGCCGCCGGCGCTTAGTCGCAGTCAGGTTGAGCGCTTCAACCGCGACCGAAAAAGTGATGGCAAAGTAGAGATAGCCTTTGGGAATATGGAAGCCCATACCATCCGCCACCAGCGCCGTGCCCACCAGGATCAGGAAACTCAGCGCCAGCATTTTCACTGAAACATGGGTGTTGATAAACAGGCTCAGCGGTTCAGCAGCGAACATCATGATGCCGACCGCGATGACGATTGCGGCGGCCATAACGCCAAGATGCTGGGCCATGCCCACAGCGGTGATCACGCTGTCTAGTGAGAACACGATATCCAGGATCATGATCTGCACAATGACCGCCATGAAGCCGGCAGCTTTAGCCTCGCGCATCTCCTCCTCCACCCCATCTACCGTAGCGTGAATTTCGGTGGAACCCTTGGCCAGCAGGAACAGCCCGCCGCCGAGCAGGATCAGATCACGGATCGAGACCGGATGCTCGAACACGCTGAACAGGGGCGCGGTGGCCTTGGCCAACCAGAACACGCTGGCTAATAACATCAGACGGGTAATGACTGCCAGCGCTAATCCGCTCCGTCGCGCCGCGCGTTGCTGGTGTTCCGGCAGCTTGTTGGACAGAATAGCGATGAACAGCAAGTTATCGATGCCCAGCACGATTTCCAGCGCAGTTAGTGTTACCAGACTGGCCCAGACCTGGGGGTCAAGCAAAAAGTCCATGAAATGGTTCTCCAGAAGAGGAAAATTTGAGGGCGTTTGCTTGCCGGGTTAACCACCTGAAATTTGAGGCGCTGATGAATGCAGTTTTAATTTGCGGATTGCCTGGCTCTTTTAAGTAACATATTGACGTAATGCACTGGAATAGCATAAGTAATGCCGCTGGGTTTTTCCAGGATGGATTCCTTGCTCTCCTGAACGAACACCTTATTGATGACCCCAATGACCTGGCCGGTATCCGGCTCATATAACGGGCTGCCGCTGTTGCCAGGATAAGCTGTCGCATCGAGTTGCAACACGTCATAAGGCTCGTTCTTCAAGCGCCGAATCGTGGTTGCGTCCAGATTTCCGGCGGATGGCGCGGGGATAGCCACCGGACTGATTGCGGAAATGATGCCTTGGTGCGTGACGGGGAACAGTCCGAGAACCACGCCGATCGGGAATCCGGTGAAAGCGATAGCCTGTCCTTCGCGAGGACGTCGCGTTTCACCGAGGCGCATGGCTGGAAGCGGCGCACCCTCGATTTCCAGCAGAGCCAGATCATGTTCCGCGTCTGTCGCGATTTTTTTCGCCGGACGCGATTCAACCTTGGTTCCTTGGCCAATGAAGACCGCCAGAGCTTCCTTGTTCTGGGAATCAAGGAAGTCGGGTAAGGCGTGGGCATTGGTGATGATGTGTCGGCCGCGACCGACCGCAAAGCCCGTCGCTTGAAACTTGGCTGGCGGTCGCCGGGTGGGTTGGACCGTGCCGATGGCGACAATACTGGGCTTGATCTTTTCCACGGTGTCAGCCAGGCTCGCCGACCAAACCGTCAGGGGCAGACCGACCATGAACAGCAAACTACCTGCCAGCATACCCGGCAGGTGGCGCCGGAAAAATGGCGCATCACATAAGCGCATCTCACGCGCCTCCTGTTTAGAGGTATTGCACGTCAGTAATTTCGTAAGTTTTTATACCGCCTGGCGTTTGCACATCAACGATATCGCCAGCGGATTTGCCGATCAGCGCTCGGGCGATCGGCGAGCTGAAGGAAATTTTGCCCGCCTTGATGTCAGCTTCGTCCTCGCCAACGATTTGATAGCATTTCTCTTCCTCACTGTCTTCCTCGATCAGGCGCACGGTACAACCAAAAACCACCCGATCTGAAGGCGGCAAAGTGGTGACATCGATAATTTGTGCATTCGCCAGTTTCGATTCGATTTCGGCAATGCGGCCTTCGGCAAAACTTTGCTGCTCTCTCGCAGCATGATATTCAGCGTTCTCCTTCAGGTCGCCATGCGCGCGAGCTTCAGCAATGGCGGCGGTAATACGCGGCCGCGCCACCGTTTTCAATTCCTGCAATTCAGTACGTAGCCGGTCGGCGCCGGCGGCAGTCATGGGTACTCTATTTGTAGTGGTCATACGGGCAATTCCCGGTGGAGTTCCTGGAGACAGTTTACGCTCCCATTATCAAGTTCGCGCAGGGCCTGACAGGTGGCCCGCGCCGCGGCGATCGTCGTGGTATAGCTCACCTTGTGCATTAACGCCTCACGACGGATGGAAAAGGAATCAGCAATGGCTTGCTTGCCTTCGGTGGTGTTGACGATCAGGTCGATCTGGTCATTCTTGATCAGGTCGACAACATGCGGTCGGCCCTCGCCGACCTTGTGAACGGTTTCGCAAGCCAAGCCCTGAGCGCGCAATGCGGCGGCAGTGCCTTTGGTGGCCACCAGCGCGAAACCGAGCCGGTCCAGGTCGCGGGCAATCTCGACCGCTTTGGCTTTATCAATGTCGCGCACGCTGATGAAGGCCCGTCCGCCGCGCGGCAATTGGTCGCCCGCGCCCAGTTGCGCCTTGGCGAAGGCTTCGCCAAAGGTGCGCCCAACGCCCATCACCTCGCCGGTCGATTTCATTTCCGGTCCGAGCAACGGGTCAACGCCGGGGAATTTGACGAAAGGAAACACGGCTTCCTTGACAGAATAATAGTTGGGAATCACCTCGCCGGATACCCTCTGTTCCGCCAGTGTGCGCCCCACCATGCAGCGGGCGGCGATCTTGGCCAGCGGTCGGCCCGTGGCTTTCGAGACATAGGGAACGGTGCGCGAGGCGCGCGGGTTGACTTCCAGAACATAGATGGCGTCGCCTTGGATGGCGAACTGGGTGTTCATTAACCCGACCACGCCCAGTTTCATGGCCATCGCTCGCACCTGCTCGCGCAGCCGATTCTGGATGGTCGGGCCGAGGGAAAAAGGCGGTAGCGAACAGGCGGAATCCCCGGAATGCACCCCAGCTTCCTCGATATGCTCCATAATGCCGCCGATGATCACCTCGCAACCGTCGCTGAGCGCATCGACATCCACCTCAACCGCGTCGCTGAGGAAGCGATCCAGCAACACCGGCGATTCGTTGGAAACCTGCACCGCTTCGGCCATGTAACGGCGTAAATCGGCTTCCTCGTGGACGATTTCCATGGCCCGGCCACCGAGCACATAAGAAGGACGCACCACCAGGGGATAACCAATTTCGCGGGCTAGGCGCACGGCCTCCTCCGCTTCGCGGGCGGTGCGATTCGGAGGTTGCAACAAGCCCAATTGGTCGATCATTTGCTGAAACCGCTCACGATCTTCCGCACGGTCGATAGCGTCCGGACTGGTGCCAATGATCGGCACGCCATTGGCTTCCAGCGGCTTGGCCAGTTTGAGCGGCGTCTGGCCACCGTACTGGACGATAACGCCCTTGGGGCACTCCTTACGGACGATTTCCAGCACATCTTCCAGCGTCAATGGCTCGAAGTACAACCGGTCCGAAGTGTCGAAGTCGGTGGATACGGTTTCTGGATTGCAGTTGACCATAATAGTTTCGTAGCCATCTTCCCGCAACGCCAAAGCTGCGTGAACGCAGCAGTAGTCAAATTCGATGCCTTGGCCAATCCGGTTGGGACCGCCGCCCAGCACCATGATTTTTTCCCGGTCACTCGGTTCCGCCTCACATTCTTCTTCGTAGGTCGAGTAGAGATAGGCGGTGCGGGTGGCGAATTCAGCGGCGCAGGAATCGACCCGTTTATAAACCGGGTGGACATCCAACTGCTCGCGCAAGCGCCGGACCGTCGTTTCATCAGCGCCAGACAGGGCCGCCAGGCGGCTGTCGGAAAAACCCTTGCGCTTGAGGAAGTACAACCGCTCGCGGTCATGCAGCGCCGTCAAACCCAGGGTGCGCACCTCGCCAGCCAGTTGTATCAATTCTTCAATCTGCGTCAGGAACCAGGGGTCAATGCGTGTCAGTTCGTACAACATCTCAACCGAATAGCCCAGCCGGAACGCTTCGGCTACATACCACAGCCGCTGGGCGCCGGGAACGCCCAGTTCCTGTTTAAGAATCTTATGCGGATCAGCCGGGTTGCCGTCGAGAACTTCGTTGAAACCATCGACGCCAATTTCCAGTCCACGCAATGCTTTTTGCAACGATTCCTGGAAGATGCGGCCAATCGCCATGACCTCGCCGACCGATTTCATCTGGGTGGTCAACCGGGGATCAGCCTGTGGGAATTTCTCGAAATTGAAGCGCGGCACCTTGGTCACTACATAGTCAATGCTCGGCTCGAACGAAGCGGGGGTGCGACCGCCGGTGATCTCGTTTTGCAACTCGTCCAGGGTGTAACCCACCGCCAGCTTGGCCGCCACCTTGGCGATGGGAAAGCCGGTAGCCTTGGACGCCAGCGCCGAGGAACGGGAGACGCGCGGGTTCATTTCGATGATGACCATGCGTCCATTATCGGGGTTGATAGCGAACTGGACATTGGAGCCGCCGGTATCGACGCCGATCTTGCGTAGCACCGCCAGCGAGGCGTCGCGCATGATCTGGTATTCCTTATCAGTGAGCGTTTGCGCTGGCGCGACAGTGATTGAGTCGCCAGTATGCACGCCCATGGGATCGAAATTTTCAATGGAGCAGACAATGATGCAGTTATCGGCGCGGTCGCGAACCACTTCCATCTCGAACTCTTTCCAGCCCAGCACCGATTCTTCCAGCAGCACCTCACTGGTGGGCGACAGGTCCAGGCCGCGTTCGAGAATCTCGACCAGTTCCTCGCGGTTGTAGGCGATGCCGCCGCCGCTGCCGCCCAGAGTGAAAGACGGGCGGAGAATGGTCGGGAAACCGATTTCGTGATGCTGAGCCAGCGCCGCCTCCAGCGTATGCGCGACTACTGAGCGTGGAGTAGCCAGGCCAATTTCATGCATGGCCTGCCGGAAGCGCTCGCGGTCCTCAGCCATATCAATAGCGTCGGGAGAAGCGCCAATCATTTCGACGCCCTGTTGCTCTAGCACCCCATGCCGGACCAGGTCGAGCGCGCAGTTCAGCGCGGTCTGGCCGCCCATGGTCGGCAATAAAGCGTCAGGGCGCTCGCGGGCGATGACCTGGGCGATCGTTTGCCAATGAATCGGCTCGATATACACTGCATCGGCCATGTTAGGATCGGTCATGATCGTGGCGGGGTTGGAGTTGACCAGGATCACCCGGTACCCTTCCTCCCGCAACGCCTTGCACGCTTGCGCGCCCGAATAGTCAAATTCGCAGGCTTGGCCGATCACGATGGGACCGGCGCCAATAATCAGGATACTGTGTAAATCGGTACGTTTGGGCATACTGCGCGACTTTTGTAGGTTGGACTGACCGCGTCAGCCCAACATGCGGTGATGATCCTATTGGGTTGCCAAGAAAACAGCAGCCCAACCTACGCAAGGGTGGGTCAGGTTTTAGCCTGACGTGTTTCCGCCATCAGGCCAATGAACCGGTCAAAGAGCGGCGCCACGTCGTGGGGGCCGGGGCTGGCTTCCGGGTGGCCCTGGAAGCTGAAGGCGGGCCGGTCAACGCGGGCGATGCCTTGCAGCGAACCGTCAAACAGCGAACGATGGGTAGCGCGCAGGCAATCCGGCAAGGTGGCTTCATTGACTGCAAAACCGTGGTTCTGGCTGCTGATCATCACCCGGCGGCTATCGAGATCCAGAACCGGATGATTACCGCCATGATGGCCAAATTTCATTTTCACTGTCCGCGCGCCGCTGGCCAGCCCCAACAATTGGTGACCGAGGCAAATCCCAAACAGGGGAACGCCGATGTCCAGCAGTTCGCGAATAGCGGTGATCGCGTAATCGCAGGGTTCAGGATCGCCAGGGCCGTTGGATAGAAAGACGCCATCAGGATCCAGTTCCATAATGGCTGAAGCAGACATTTGCGCGGGAACAACGGTCAATCGGCAGTCCCGGTCGGCCAGCATCCGCAGAATGTTGCGCTTGACCCCGTAATCGCAGGCGACGACATGGTAGCGAGCATTGTTGACGGTGGGAAAACTGTTGCTGGTAAGTTGCCAACGGCCTTCCCGCCAGAGGTAGGGCGTGGCGACGCTGACCACTTTCGCTAAATCCATGCCTTTCAGACCGGGAAATTCGCGGGCCAGTTTCAGCGCCCGTTCGGCATCAATCGCGTCTCCGGCCATGATGCAGCCATTTTGCGCGCCCTTCTCACGCAGCAGCCGGGTCAGCCGGCGGGTGTCGATGCCCGCCAGGCCCACGATTCCGCGCTCCCGCAAATAGCGGTCGAGCGGTTGCTGATTGCGCCAGTTACTGGCCACCTGCGGGTAGTCGCGCACAATCAGACCGCTGGCGTGAATCTCGGCGGCTTCTTCATCGCCGCGATTGGTTCCCACATTGCCGATGTGTGGGTAGGTCAGGGTGATAATTTGCCGGCAGTAGGAAGGATCGGTCAAAATTTCCTGATAGCCGGTGATCGAGGTGTTGAACACCACCTCGCCCTGGGCGTGGCCATCGGCGCCAATGGATTCGCCCCGGAACAGGCTGCCGTCTTCCAAGGCCAGAATCGCAGATTTCCTCAAGGAGTGCCTCCCAAACAGACGCGCATAAGAAAGGAGCGGCGAAAACCACTCCCTGAATGTGGCGCGAAATCAACCGGGTTTTTGAACTAGTCGGCAGTTTATCAAATTAGCCCTGCTCGCTCTAGCCGTTTAGTCAGGAGCATCCCACGAGTTCCAGAACGCGCTGATTTTTTCATTGGCGCGAATCTGGCGGTGTACTGCGCTCATCGACAATTGCGGGTCCGGAAGTTTCGCAGGCCGAATTCCGCGAGGAGACGTCGCCCGAGTGGTGGAGTCTTACAGAATTGCTTATAGAGAATCCTTACTTCCCTGGACAGCAAAGCTGCAGAAGCGATTTCATTGGTCTTGACCCCTTGACAAAATTACCCGATCAAGTTACTTGTTATTTAGGCAAAACGAACAGGGGAATTCCAGATATGATCGCGGATATGGGTTGTACCACCGAGTGTCAATACTGCTTTGTGCTGCGTCCCAACCGCTCATTGTCCTGGCGGCAGACGGTCATGGTTTTCGCAAGCTTCTGCATTATTACCCTGGCCCTCGTGCTACCTTTGGTGGCGATGGGTTTCTGGCTCGTATTGCCGTTTGCCGGTCTGGAACTGCTGGCGGTGGGAACCGGCTTTTATTTGGTGGCCCGCCACTGTCATGAGCGGGAAGTGATTTGTATTGCTTCTGACACAATTCGCATCGAGCGGGGCCGACGGAAGCCCGAACAGTCCCTAACGCTGACGCGAACTTGGGCGCGTGTCGTCCTTAAGGCTTGCCCCCGACAGTGGTATCCGAGTCGGTTGCTGATCCGCGTACATGGTCAAACAGTCGAGGTGGGTCGCTTCTTGGTCGAAGAGGAACGTCGGCAGCTTGCCGAGGACTTGAGCCGTTGTCTCTGCGTTAATTCATAATTTCATTGCATTTAAATGACGGGCCGGAACGCGATCCGGCAGGTCAGGGTGTTTTTTGGTATTTCATTTTTGCGTTACCGGTTCTACGACCTGGAGCGCATTCAACCATCGGGAGAGGGGTATGGGAATGAATCGAATTGTAGCGGGGACCGCCGCCCTCGGGAGCGGATTAGCGAGTTGGAGCGGCAGCGCCTGCGCCGAGTTTGCGCTGAATATGCCAAGAGGCGTAACTCCAGTCAGCCACGATGTTTACCATCTGCACATGACGATCTTCTGGATTTGCGTGGTGATTGGCATCGGGGTGTTTGGCGTGATGTTCTGGTCAATCTATCACCACCGCAAATCACGGGGCGCGGTGGCGGCCCAGTTCCATGAGAGTACGCTGATTGAGATACTCTGGACCATCATCCCGATGGCGATTCTGATCGTGATGGCGGTGCCGGCGACGGCCACTCTGGTGCGTATGTACGATACCCGCGATGCTGAACTGACGGTCAAGGTCACCGGCTATCAATGGCGCTGGCATTATGATTATCTCGATGAGGGAGTTGGATTTTTCAGTACCCTTTCTACACCTCAGGCGCAGATTCGCAATGCTGCGCCGAAAGGCGAGCATTATCTGCTGGAGGTGGATAATCCGTTAGTGGTGCCGGTGGGCAAGAAGGTTCGCATCCTGACGACTGCCGCCGATGTGATCCACTCCTGGTGGGTGCCCGATCTGGGCTGGAAGAAAGACGCCATTCCCGGCTTCATCAATGAAACCTGGACGCAGATCGAGAAACCGGGCGTTTATCGCGGCCAGTGCGCCGAACTGTGCGGACGGGACCATGGTTTTATGCCGATTGTCGTCAAGGCGGTTCCTGAAGCAGAATTTAAAGAATGGCTGACCCAGATGAAGGCGAAAGCCACTCCGCAAACCGCGCAGAATGAAAGTCATCCTGTTTCCCAACCTGCCACCGTTTCTGGAGGTCAAGCGCTATGAGCACCGCAGCACCGACCCACGATCATGGTCATGACCATGAGCATCACGGCCCCGCGCCGGGTTTAAGCCGCTGGATTTTTACCACCAATCACAAGGACATCGGCACACTCTACCTGCTGTTTTCTCTGCTGATGTTCTTCATCGGCGGGTCGATGGCGCTGGTGATCCGCGCCGAACTGTTCCAACCGGGCCTGCAAATCGTCGATCCGCATTTCTTCAACCAGATGACCACCATGCATGCGTTGGTGATGATCTTTGGCGCGGTGATGCCGGCCTTCGTCGGTCTGGCAAACTGGCTGATTCCGATGATGATCGGCGCGCCGGACATGGCCTTGCCGCGCATGAACAACTGGTCGTTCTGGATCATGCCGTTCGCGTTCACCCTGCTGCTGTCTACGCTGTTTACCGCAGGCGGCGGTCCAGCCGGCGGCTGGACGCTGTACCCGCCGCTGGTGTTGCAGACCGGCGAGGCGTTCCCGTTCGTGATCCTGGCCGTGCATATGATGGGCGCCTCGTCGATCATGGGCGCGATCAACATCGTCGCCACGATTCTTAATCTGCGCGCGCCGACCATGACTCTGATGAAAATGCCGCTGTTCGTGTGGACCTGGCTGATCACAGCGTTCCTGCTAATCGCGGTGATGCCGGTATTGGCAGGCGCGGTAACCATGCTGCTGACCGACAAGTTCTTTGGCACCAGCTTCTTCAACGCGGCGGGTGGCGGCGATCCCGTGATGTTCCAGCACATCTTCTGGTTCTTCGGCCATCCCGAGGTCTATATCATGATCCTGCCAGCGTTTGGGGTAATTTCGCAGATTATCCCGACTTTTGCCCGCAAGCCCCTGTTTGGCTATGCGTCGATGGTCTACGCTACCGCTTCCATTGCCTTTCTGTCATTCATCGTCTGGGCGCATCACATGTTCACGGTCGGCATGCCGCTGGCCGGCGAACTGTTCTTCATGTACGCCACCATGCTGATCGCGGTGCCGACCGGGGTGAAGGTGTTCAACTGGGTCTCGACCATGTGGCGGGGTTCCATGACCTTCGAGACGCCGATGCTGTTCGCCATCGCCTTTGTCGTCCTGTTCACTATTGGTGGCTTTTCCGGCCTGATGCTGGCCATCGCGCCAGCGGACTTCCAATATCAGGATACCTACTTCGTGGTGGCGCATTTCCACTATGTGCTGGTGCCAGGCGCTGTGTTCTCGATCATGGCTGCAGCCTACTACTGGCTGCCCAAGTGGACCGGCCACATGTACAACGAGAAGCTGGGTCAGTGGCATTTCTGGCTGTCAGTGATCGGGGTGAACGTGCTGTTCTTCCCACAACACTTCCTGGGCCTGGCCGGCATGCCGCGCCGCATTCCTGACTATGCCTTGCAGTTCACCGACTTCAATATGATCTCAACAGTGGGCGCGTTCATCTTCGGCATTTCGCAACTCCTGTTCGCCTATAACGTTATCCAGACGATTCGTGGCGGCGCCAAGGCGACCGATCAGGTCTGGGAAGGCGCGAAAGGACTGGAATGGACGTTGAGTTCGCCGCCGCCGTATCATACTTTCCAGACTGCCCCACAGGTGGACTGATTTGATCCAGTAACTTTGCTCCCCCCTCGCCCGCTTGCGGGGAGAGGGGTTGGGGGAGAGGGAACCAAAAGTTAATGACTATGTAGTAGCGAAAACGCGCATCATCGAGGAGAATCAGGCATGGCGAATGAAGGCTATCACGAGCCGATCAACGAGCTGTCCGACAACACGCGGGATATGCATCGGGCGATTACCTCGTTGATGGAAGAGTTGGAGGCAGTGGATTGGTACAACCAGCGGGTGGATGCCTGCAAGAATCCCGAACTCAAGGCGATTCTGGCCCACAACCGCGATGAGGAGAAGGAACACGCGGCGATGGTGCTGGAGTGGATTCGTCGCCAGGATCCCGCTTTTGACCATGAGTTGCGGGACTATCTTTTCACTGAGAAACCAATTGCTCATGGATAGGACCAAAACCGGGATGGATACCTCGAAAAATTCCGACCCTGCGCTGGCGGCGCGTAACCGCCGCACGGCTTTATTTCTGGGCGCGCTGGCGCTGGCGTTTTATATCGGCATCATCGTAATCATGGGTCTGCAATGAACAAGACTGTTGAAGACACTCCAAATTCTGATCCAGCATCTCTGGATACAGACCGTCTGCGGCAAGCCCATCGCCGGCTGGTGCGGCGCATGTTGTTGATCACGGTTGCCATGTTTGGTTTCGGTTTCGCAATGGTGCCGATCTACAATGTGCTTTGCCAAGTGACTGGATTGAATGGCAAAACCGGAGGCCGTGTGGCTGCGGTAGCGCCGATGAAAGTCGACGAATCACGCACCATTACTGTGGAGTTCGTAGCCAATCTGAATGTGACCGCGCCGTGGGAATTTTCCCCGCAGGTGGATCACATGACGGTTCATCCCGGCCAGTTTTACCAGACCCATTTTCACGCCCGTAACTTGACCAATCAACCGCTGGTCGCGCAGGCGATTCCCAGCGTTTCGCCAGGTCTGGCGGCCGCGCATTTCCAGAAAATCGAGTGTTTCTGCTTCAGCCGCCAACAATTTCAGGCCGGGGAAAGTAAAGAAATGCCCGTCACGTTCCGCATCGATCCGGATTTGCCGCCGGATGTGCGTACGGTGACCTTGTCATATACTTTCTTTAGACTGGATGAGTTGAGCGGTTCCTAGTTCTGAACCTTTCTCATTCGCCGAATTGATCAACAATCACCAAGGGGGATTTTTCTATGGCGACGCATGCACACGCGCCGGCTTCCGATATCTATTATGTGCCGAATCAAAGCCACTGGCCGATTATTGCTTCGATCAGCCTGTTCACGACAATGTTCGGTGGGGCCACCCTATTGAATGGCGGTGGCAATACGTTACTGTTCATTGGCGTGACAATGCTGTTGACTACCATGTTCGGCTGGTTTGGCACAGTGGTGATGGAAAGCGAACGTGGGTTTTACAACGCGCAGATGGATCGCTCCTTCCGCTGGGGTATGAGCTGGTTCATCTTCTCGGAAGTGATGTTCTTCGCCGCTTTTTTTGGCGCGCTGTTCTACGCACGGCATTACTCGGTGCCCTGGCTGGGCGGCGAAACCGAACATGGTGTTCTCACCCAGAGCCTGATATGGTCTGGGTACGAAGCCGCCTGGCCGACCAATGGGCCGGACAAGATCGGCGGTTTCTTCGCTCCTATGCATGCGTGGGGGCTGCCAGCAATCAATACCCTGATCCTGCTTAGCAGCGGCGCGACCATCACTTGGGCGCATTGGGGGCTGGTGGAAGGCAATCGCGGCAAGTTGATCAAGGGCCTTGCCGCCACCGTTGGCTTGGGCGTATTGTTCCTGGCTCTCCAAGCGACTGAGTATCATGAAGCCTATACGGAGTTGCACCTGACCTTGGGCAGTGGAATTTATGGCTCCACCTTTTTCATGTTGACCGGGTTTCATGGTCTGCATGTCACGATTGGCGCGATTATCCTGACTGTTATCCTGTTCCGCAGCATCGCCGGGCATTTTTCGCCGCACAAGCATTTTGCTTTCGAAGCGGCGGCCTGGTACTGGCATTTTGTGGACGTAGTCTGGCTGGGGCTGTTTATCTTCGTTTACTGGATGTGAGCTGCCGGGGCGGATTCGCGTTGCATCACGCCATGCGGCGTGATCAACCCGGTGGCGTAGGCGACCATCAGCAGGATGAACAGGGCGACGGACAAGGCAATCCGCACGGTGAGCGCCTTCACCGTGCGTGGATTGTGTCCCCCGTCGCGAATCAGGAAAAACAGCCCGGAACCCAGACTGGCGAGGATCAGGAGCAGCATGACGGCGACGATAATTTTGATCAGCATAAGTGGATTCCAGGAGTTAGGGGCAAGGACGGCTGCTGGAAGTATAACTGAAACCAACCGGTGTTGAACGAAACCGACGCCAAACCCATGGACAGCGAGACAGCCACGGCGCGAAGCGGTCCCCGGAAATTTCGTCCAGGCTGGCCAGCAACCCTTGCCGTCTTGTTGCTGCTGCCGGTGTTGTTATCGCTTGGCTTTTGGCAACTCAATCGGGCTTGGCAGAAAGCGGAATTGCAAGCGGCTTTCGCCGAACAATCCCGACAAGCGCCTGTATCCCTGGATCATCTCAATCCAGCCGATTCCAGCCATTATTATCGTCAGGTGACCGCGACTGGCCGCTATGACGATTCGCGGCAACTGCTGCTGGACAACCAGTTACGGGAAGGCCGACCCGGTTACCAGGTGTTGACACCGCTAAGATTGGCGGATGGCGAGGCGATCCTGGTCAACCGGGGCTGGGTTCCACTGGGCGAATCGCGGCAGGTTCTACCAGACATTGCAGTAACCGCCGAACCGGTCATCGTGAATGGCCGCATCGCGCAACCCGCCAATCCCGGCATTCGTCTGGGCGAACCGGGCGGCGCTGACCGGAACTGGCCTCGCGTCATTCAATACGTCGATTACTCCCCGCTTTCAACCATTCTCGGTTATTCTCTTAAACCCGCTATCATTTTGCTCGACCCGCAAGCCGAGCAGGGCTACTGGCGTGATTGGCAGCCGAATTTCGGCGGTTTTGGTCCCGAACGCCACCAGGGTTATGCGGTACAATGGTTTGCTTTGTCAGCGGCGTTGGTTATTTTGTACATCGCCGCCAGTATTCGTCGAGAACCTCCTTCTGAAATAAATGAAGTAAAATGACTCTTTCGTAAGTCCCAACAGGCGGGATGCCTGTTTTGCTTATCATTGATAACCCATTAACACTAATGAGCGCGCTAACTTTTCCACTCAAATTATCGGTTATTCCCTCCCTTTGGCGACAACGATTGATTCTATTGTTCGTCATCGCCTGTTTCGTACTGCCACTCGTTACGGCCTGGTGGCTGCTGGCGGATAACTGGCGGCCCAGTGGCTCCGCCCAACACGGCGAATTGCTCAATCCCGCTCAACCTCTGCCCAGTCTGCGTTTTACGCCCCTCAACGGACGCCCATGGAATGAAGCAGCGCTGAGCAATCACTGGCTCATGGTCTATGTAGGTGGGGTGACGAATTGCGACGCGCATTGCCGCACGGCTTTATATGACATGCGGCAAGTGCGGCTGGCCTTGGGTAAAGAGATCGTGCGAGTTAATACAGTATTGCTGCTGGATGGGATGCCGGGAGCAGATTTTCGCGAATGGCTGGCCGTAGAACATACAGAGATGCTGGCGGGCGTGGCCAACGCAGAAATCCGCAACGCCTTTCTCCAGGCGTTCCCGGCGGTCGATCAGGTTGGCTCCTGGATTTACCTGGTCGATCCCCTGGGTAATTTGCTGATGCGTTATCCGACCACGGTCGATCCGGGCGGAATGCTGAAGGATTTAAAACGGCTATTGCACCTATCCAAGATTGGTTGAAAATAAAAAATCATGAAAAACAAATGGTTTTACCGTCTGACCTGGACCGCATTGGTATTAACTTTTGCCGTGGTGCTGCTAGGCGCTTATGTACGCTTATCGGATGCCGGACTCGGATGTCCCGACTGGCCCGGCTGTTATGGACATTTGGATGTGCCCGATGAGGCGCACCAGATCGCCAAGGCCAACGAAGCCTACCCGGAACGGCCCGTCGAGGCGCACAAAGCCTGGAAGGAAATGATCCATCGTTACTTCGCGGGAACGCTGGGCCTACTCATTTTGGCGATGGCGGCGCTGGCCTGGCGGAATCGTCGCGAACCCGATCAACCGGTCGTTCTGCCAGTGCTATTGCTCGGGTTGGTGATTTTCCAGGCGCTACTGGGTATGTGGACTGTCACTTGGCAGTTGAAACCGGTGGTCGTCATGGGACATCTGCTCGGTGGCCTGGCGACCTTGAGTTTGCTGATGTGGCTGGCGCTGCGACAAGGCCGCTACAGTGGCGATGCGGTGATCGCGCAGGCTCGATCCTTGCGCGTTTACGCCGTGCTGGGACTGATCCTGCTGGTCGGGCAAATTGCCTTGGGCGGCTGGACCAGCGCTAATTACGCAGCCCTGGCCTGCCCGGATTTCCCGACGTGTCAAACTTACTGGTGGCCGCCGACTGATTTCCGGGAAGCTTTTACCTTGTGGCGGGGTCTGGGCGTGTCTTATGAATATGGCGTACTGGATAACGATGCGCGGGTCACCATTCACTGGATTCATCGTCTCGGCGCGGTAGTGATCCTGCTTTATCTGGGCTGGCTAGTTTGGCGGTTAACCGTGGCGGGCAGTCGGATTCTACGGGGAGCCGGCATCGCCATTAGTGTATTGCTGGCTGCACAGCTCAGTCTGGGCATCGCTAATGTCGTAATGCAATTGCCCTTGCCGGTCGCGGTCGCCCATAATGGCGGCGCGGCGCTGCTGTTGCTGGCGCTGGTGACGCTAAACCACCTGCTTCGACCGGAAACTGTGACATGACGACGACCAGCCAGACCCTGCATGCTCGATTCCGCCGCCATTGGCGAGAATATCTGGAACTGACCAAACCCAAGGTGGTGGCGTTAATCACCTTTACCGCCATGGTCGGCATGTTGCTGGCCACGCCCGGCATGGTGCCTTGGCCTATCCTGTTGTTCGGTTCGCTGGGCATTGCCCTGATGGCCGGTTCCGCTGCCGCTATCAACCACTTGGTTGACCGGCGCGTCGATGCGATGATGGCCCGCACCTGCCGCCGACCACTTCCCAGCGGGCAACTGGATACCTGGCAAGTCTTGACGTTTTCCCTGCTGATTGGCGTACTGGGTTTTGTTTTATTGCTGGCTTTCACCAACGCATTGACTGCGGTGCTGACCTTCGCCTCGTTGATCGGTTACGCGGTGATCTATACCCTGTTTCTCAAGCGGGCGACCCCGCAGAACATCGTCATTGGCGGCGCGGCGGGCGCAGCTCCGCCCCTGCTGGGCTGGACGGCGGTTACTGGCCAGGTCGATCCGGGTGCCTTGCTGCTGTTTCTGATCATTTATATCTGGACACCGCCACATTTTTGGGCGCTGGCTATTCACCGCCGCCACGATTACGCGAACGCCGATATTCCCATGTTGCCGGTAACTCACGGCGTGGCCTTCACCCGGTTGCATATTCTGCTGTATACCATTTTATTATTTCTGATTGCGCTGCTGCCGTTTCTGACTGGGATGAGCGGCTGGATTTATCTTATCGGCGCGGTGGGTTTTGGTCTGCGTTTTCTGAGCTACGCCGTGCGATTGTATGCTACTGAGGACGACGCGCTGGCCATGCCAACCTTTGGGTTTTCCATCGTTTATTTATTCGGGTTATTTGCCGCGCTCATGCTGGATCATTACGTGCTACGGTTTTTCGATGCGCTTTGAGGTTGGCGCCGGAATCGAGGCGCTTTACGGTTTTTCAACTATGGAGGACCGTCCATGCGACGTTATATTCGGCATCCCTCGGACATCCCCATCGAGTATCGGATTACTCGTTCCGAACTTGGCCGGCGCCACTGCCTGAAGGATATTTGCCCCGGCGGGCTATGCTTTCAAACCCATGACGCGCTGTCACGAGGTTGCGTCATCCAAATCACTATTCCGGTGCGCGAACCGCCCTTCGAAGCAACGGGAACCATTGTCTGGTGCCGCCGCACCAATGACCACTATCATGTCGGCGTCCAGTTCGCCGATGAAAACACAGAATTTTCTGTGCGCATGGTCGAACAAGTTTGCCAGATCCATCATTACCAGCATGAAGTACTGGAGAAGGAGGGGCGCTTTCTTTCAGCAGAAGAAGCCGCAACCGAATGGGTCGCGAAGTATGCCCGAAGTTTTCCATCGTAGCTCTGCATTGATGCAATGCCATTACCCTCGTCGATCTAGTGGGCTGGCATTTTCCTGTTGATCTCAACCATAGGGCACCCACCGCTACCTGTCAAAACCGTGAAGATCAATGCCGGGGTAAAAATCTCCAGATAGCGGTTAATTGCTAAAGCATGATGGAGTCGATCTGGTGAAAACATGGTTACTGCAAGAAGATACTATCGGCGAATGCAGTACTGGATCTTTAGCAGTCGCCTGAGAATCCCTCGAAGACCGTATAATAGCCCCCCCTCTCCCTGTGGGAAAGGGATGGGGGATGAGGTGTTTTTCAATGATGAAGCTTTCAAGATCATGGCGTCTTCATACGCTGATCCTAGCAATCCTTTTGCTTACAGGGACGCCTGTTGAAGTAACGCCGGAACCCAAGGTTCTTAAAACGCAAATCGGAACGGCGACCTATTACGCCAAACGGTTTCACGGCAGAACAACGGCGAGTGGCGTCAAGTTCAGCCAAAACGCCTTAATGGCCGCCCACCACCACTGGCCTTTCGGTACCATAGTGCGTGTGATCAACCGAAAGAATAAGCGTACAGTGCGGGTGCGGATCGTCGATCGCCTTGCTCGCCGATCAAAGGCTATCATTGATCTATCGCGTAAGGCAGCTCGTGAGTTGCGATTTCTGAGAACCGGGCAGGGCCGGGTTCCAGTGCGGCTTGAAGTTCTGAAGTGGGGGAAACGCTAATTTCACTTGAATGCGAATTAAGAGCTAACTAATATCCTTAAATATAAATATGTTACGTTACTCATCGAATTGCTGACGAAAATCCAGAAATCGGGTTTTCAACGAGTTGAGGATGAAGCTCTTAATTCGCATTTGAAGCGTCATGTTCAATGAGGATGGTTGACACATCACCCCGATCAGGCGGACGCTACGCGAGACCGCCCAGCCGGGGGGTGTATAACTATAACAACATCAGGCTGTTCACTACTTCATATCCCAACCCATGGTATCCCAATACCCGGCGGGTTGGGTATCCTCCATGACTTCCGATCCTCCATTGGAAACCATCAATATCAAATCTGCTGGACCTTTAACGGTTTTGCCGCTCCCCTCTATAGTCACGCCTTCGGGGACCATGAGCGAGATGACCGCGAAGTCCCTGACTTGCTCTGCGGGCATTCCAAAATACTGATCAGCGTTCATGAAACTGGACATGAACGCCTCATCCTTCTGCATCTCCTTGACATAGGGGGATTCCAGCAACTTGATTCTGGAACCAGGCACCATCACGATAGAGCCGCCTTTCTTCACTTCACCCTTCTGATTAGTGACAGTCACTCCTTCAGGCACGAGAAACTTGTACACCATTTCCTTTTTACCAACGCCACCGGGGAAGCTTTTCATTTCGAATCCCTGGGCATGAACGACCGCAACGCTCAACAACAACGCTAGAGCCGCACCAAAAATACGTAACAAATTTTTCATCTTTAAGTTGCCTCAGGTGTGGATAAGGAAGCTTTCAGGATTGAAATCATATTCAATCCTCCAAAACGGACGTAAGAACATCCGTAATAATCAGCAGCGGCAGTATCCTGATGATTAGCCGCTGTTCTCAATTCCCGGCGATGCTTTCCCATCATCCGGTGAGTATGCAGTTCTATTCGCAAATCGACGACACACTGTCACCAAAATCCTTCCCTGACATAGAGCTTGCTCAGCAGGTCCGTTTGCAAAAGGATAGCTTTTAGCCAGACACATTGCATAGAATCAGCCTTAATTATTATTCGACTAATGGCAAGTTCAGACCGCTGAAATATAAAAAATCCTTTATTTTTTAATTATCTTTTGTATTCATTCGCGTAACGACTAACATACTCGACTAGCATTAAGGTATTCAGTTCCTCGTCTCCTGCAAACGGAGAGGGAAATGAACAGCATCTCGCCAGCTTGCGTTTTAAAATCCTTGTGTTATGCTTGGTTATAAGAGTTGTACAAAAAATTCAGACAAAATCTTTGATGACACCTAAGAGTTTGTATGGATTTTCAACGAAAACTTGTACAAAGGTTCGCTATCCAACCAGCATAGTCGGGGGTCGTCATGCGTAATCTTATTGATCGTTTTGGAACTTTTGGTCTTTACTTGCTACCCGCCTCACTGCTGACGCTATGCGGTGCATTACTGACTGCCCTGCTCTACTTGCCTGTTGCGCCGGTTCGCCCGGTTATTGCCTCGCCTGCTCCCATCCTTGCCCATGAGGGATACTGGCGCGCGCACGCTGAAGAGATGTTCCTTCTGCTGCTGGCCGATGCTCTGCGACAAAGCCAGGCGATGCAGGAAACCCAAGCGCGAACCTTGATGTACCGTCTCCCATCAGGTGAAATGCCTGATGCTTTGCAAACGGCGCCGCTATTTATTGAGAATGATGCCTCTCGTCCAGCAACGATTCGATTGTAGTGTTTATTTTTCCATCCATTCATGTCTCTGTTAAGCATCGATCATCTTTCCATCGCTTTCGGCGCTGAAAAACTGCTGGATGACGTCAGTTTCCAACTGGATGCGGGCGAGCGCATCTGCCTGATCGGCCGCAATGGCGCAGGCAAGACGACCCTGTTACGCTTGTTGACCGGTAACTTGCAACCTGACACTGGCGATCTCTGGCGTCAGCCGGGTCTGCAGATCGCCACTCTGGCGCAGGAATTGCCGGCAGATACCACGGCTACCACCTTTGAAGTCGTCGCCAGTGGTTTGGTAGGGTTGGGTGAGATGTTGGCTGAATATCACGAGGCGGCGGTGCGCCTGGCGCATGAGACCACATCAGAACAGTTGCAGCGCGTGGAGCGCCTGCAACATGAACTAGAAGCACGCGATGGCTGGCGTTGGCAGCAGCGAGTGGAAACCGTAATCACTCGTTTGCAATTGCCGGCGGATACGCCTCTAGCGGAATTGTCCGGCGGCTGGCGACGCCGGGTGCTGCTGGGGCGGGCGCTGGTCAGCGAACCCGAAATTTTACTGCTGGATGAACCCACTAACCATCTCGATCTGGAAACCATTCAGTGGCTGGAGGAAGAGTTGCTGGAATTTCGCGGCGGTTTGCTTTTTGTCACCCACGACCGCGCGCTGTTGCAACGGCTAGCGACCCGGCTGCTGGAACTGGATCGCGGTGCGCTGACTTCCTGGCCGGGCGACTATGCAGCGTTTCTGGAGAAAAAAGCGGTGCTGCTGGACGTCGAGACCCGGCATAACGCCAAATTCGACAAGAATCTGGCTCAGGAAGAAGCCTGGATTCGTCAGGGCATCAAGGCGCGGCGAACTCGTAATGAAGGCCGGGTGCGGGCGTTGCTGGCTCTGCGCGAGGAACGCCTTCACCGTCGTGAGCGCACCGGTAAAGCCCGCTTCGAATTGGAACAGGCAGAGACCTCCGGCAAATTGGTGATCGAAGCGAAAAACCTTTGCTATGCCTGGCAGGCGACGCCGCTGATTCGTGATTTTTCGGTGCAGATCATGCGTGGCGATCGCATTGGTCTGATCGGTCCGAATGGTTCCGGCAAAACCACGCTGCTGAACCTGCTATTGGGACGGTTGACGCCGGATAACGGGCAGGTTCGGCTAGGGACTAAACTGGAAATCGCCTGGTTTGACCAGCTGCGCGAACGCCTCGATCCCGAACAGACGGTGCTGGATATCGTTGCCGAAGGTCGGGAAACCGTGACGATCAACGGGCGTGAGCGGCATGTGATCGGCTATCTCGGCGATTTCCTGTTCACGGCCCAACGTGCGCGTTCACCGGTCAAATCCTTGTCCGGCGGCGAGCGTAATCGCCTGTTGCTGGCGCGACTGTTCAGTCAGCCGGCCAATCTGCTGGTTATGGATGAACCTACCAACGATCTGGATCTGGAAACGCTGGAATTGTTGGAAGAGTTGCTGCTGGATTACAGTGGCACGCTGTTGCTGGTCAGCCATGACCGGGCGTTTCTGGATAACGTGGTTACAAGCTGCCTGGTGTTCGAAAGCAACGGGGTCGTGCGCGAATATGTCGGCGGTTACAGCGACTGGTTGCGCCAGCGACCCATCCCGGCGCCGCCGCCCGCCCGGTCGGTCAAACCGGCCCAACCTGCGCCGCCGTCCACGCCGAAACCGGCCCGTCTGGGCAAACTCAGTTATAACGCGCGTCGGGAGCTGGAACAATTGCCTGCGCGCATCGAAAAGTTGGAACAACGCCAGCAGGAATTGCAGACATTAGCTGCCGATCCGGCGTTTTACAAGCAAATCCCGGAAGCCGTAACCCAGCGGTTGGAGGAGTTGCGGGCGCTGGAGGCGGAGCTGGATGCGGCGTATGAACGCTGGGCCGATCTGGAAGAAACCTAGCAGTTATTGATGAACCCGGCGCGCCAGACGCAACAGTTTGGAGCTGAGTGACAAACCAGCGCGGTTGGCGGCCAGTAAGTCAATGTCAAACCGGATTTTCTTTTGCTCCACTTCCAGATTAATAATGCCGCTATGATTATGATGCATTGGAATATCGGTCACGGTGAGAACTGGTTTTCCCTGAATCAGCATTAGTAACTGATTAAATTGTGAAGATTCTAATGAGTGAATATAAAGGAGATGACAAGTATCGATATCGGTCAATTGATTTAGATGCTGAACGCGAATCGGGCGATCTCGTATGGATTTTTGCGTCAATACCTGGATAGCGACGCCAAAGGGATCCTGGCCATACAAACACAGATTAAAGATGCTCTCTGAGCGCGTCGGCCATTCGGTGAACAGGGCAAAGTTGTAAAGCAGCGCTGCTTTCAATTCGAACTCGGTCGGTTCCCGAACCTGAGCGGAAATTGCAGAAATAAACAGGTAACCGGCAAACAAGCCGCTACATCGATGAAGAAAGCGTGCGGAGAACAGGGAGTGGACTGTCATGCGTGCGCCCTCTCAAAATCGCCAGAGGGCTTTGAGGTAAATATTACGCTCGATCTCGCCAAGCACTTGTCCCTCAGCATCGGCGTTAAACTCGGGGTGTCGATCATCCAATAGATTTTGACCGACCAAGGAAAAAGTCAGATCGGGAAGCGGCGACCAGGCCAGCCGCGCATCCAAACTGGTATACGCAGGGATGCCTAACGCCGGCAGTTCGTCAACCAGGCGCAACCAGGTGCTCAGTTCCGCTCGCGGGGACAGTGTCAGCGATGATAACAGCGAAAATTGGTGGCGCGGGCTGCTGCCTTCAGTGCTGCCCGAATCGTCAATGCTCATCCGCAAATAGCTGTAACTGCCCTGTAAGCGCCAGTTTTTATGGGGACGCCAGTCAACAGCCATTTCTAGGCCATAAGTGTGGCCGCTCAGAGTGTTGTTCAAGGTGAACGGCAAGACCAGATGCGGTATCGGTGCAAATTCTAGAAAGGGCGCGCCTGGCGTCACCGAGCGCAGTTGGTCATAATCGTTCCAGAACAGCGCCAGATCGGTAGAGAGTTGGTTATCCCATTGCCGTCGCCAGCCGGCTTCGTAGGCGATCACCGTCTCGCTTTCAATGGCCGGGTCGCCAAAAAACCGAACTTGCATGGGCAGTTCGCCGGGATTACCGGGGGAGAGCGGCGGGAATACCTGGTAATTGGCGATGATGCCCATTTCGGCGCGCGACGGGGTGCGCACCGCTCGTGAAGTCGCCGCCCACAGGCTTTCGGTCGGCGCTAGGCTCCAGAGCAGACGGGCGCTGGGCTGGAATTCCCAGCCGGTTGTGTCGTTATGCTCCAGCTTGGCGCCTAGCGTTAAAAACCATTGCGGCGTCAGCTCAATTTCATCCTGTGCGAAGCCGCTAAACAGTTGCCAATCCGTCTTTTCGGGTTGCAACATCGCATAGGGTTCGCCGTTATAGGAGTGCTGCAACCACCGGTAACCGAGTCCCCATAGCCAGTCATGCCGCCCGGTCGACAGCAGTTGCTGTTGCCAGTCTAAGTCAAAGGTGCGAACATCGAATTTGACATCGGCATCGGTGCCCTTGAATGAGTCGCTGTAGTAAAGCTGCAAGGTATTATCGGTCGTTCCAGTGCGACGCCGATAACGGGTTAAAAGGTTATATTCCCGCATCGTCCAATCGTCATGGAGCTGAAAACCGTAGGGTGGCGACAGACGGTAAAGCGCAGCGAGGTCACCGGCCACATCCCAGTGCATATCGCCTTGCACGGTGAATTGTTCCTCGGCGCTCAAGCGACTGTCCACGCGAAAGCCAACCTGCCCCGATCGCCATGCATCGTTGGCGTCCTGGCCAGTAAGGGTGGTGCTGGCCTCGCGTTCGAATCCTTTGGCATACACTCGATAAGCGGTATCTTCACCCCAGCGCCCGCCGTAACGCGCCGCCAGTCCGCCGCGGTCTTCAGTTCCAGCGTAGGTGGTGACCAACATCCCCTGGGTCTGTTCCGCCGGTTTCGTGATGATGTTGATCACTCCGTTGACGGCATTGGCGCCCCACAGCGCCGCGCCAGGCCCACGTACGATTTCGATACGCTCGATATCTTCCAGCACATAGTCCTGCGCGTTCCAGAATACGCCCGAGTACAGCGGATCGTAAACCGAGCGACCATCCATGAGCACCAACAGCTTGTTGGAGAAGCGGCCATTAAAACCGCGAATGGTGATGGCCCATTTATCAGCGCCGATGCGCGCGACTTGAACGCCTGGGGCCAGGCGCAGGGCTTCGGGAATATTGATGACGCCAGAACGGCGGATATCATCTTGGGTAATGATGTAGACCGCTGAGGCGGTTTCAGCCAGTTTTTGTGGTTTACGGGCAGCGGAGGTCACATCCAGGTCCAGCAATTGGTCCAGATCCAATTCCAGTAGTTGCTCAATAATCTGGGGATCAGGCGCAACTTGGGCATGTAATGCAACGGTTATTGTTCCAAGCATACAAAAAACTAAAACGGAATTATAGATTATATTTTTCATTATCATAGATGATTTTTAAATTCTGGGTGACGGTATGTAATGGTTATGCTGTCAGTATAGTGAGCCTTTGTAAAATTACACATTATGCAGGTTCCTTACACTGAAAACACAATGTGTAGTGATAAAGTACATCTCTAACGTAATTTTGCAAATACTTCTAGCGTATTTTTTTACCACTTGACTCAGCCGCGCATGACCGCATCTGGGTCGCTGATTGCTGCTCGCCACCCCGGAATCAATGTCGCCACCATGTAGGGCAGCACCGTCATCGCCAGCAATACCAATAACTGTTGCAGATCCACTGCCGGCGTTAATTGAAATTCGGGATACAACACCGCCCAGCCTTTCAACACCGGCGCGAACAGGCGAGCGCCGCCGTGGAAAACCTGCCAGTACGCCAAGGCATAGCCGGCGAGAAAGGCGGTGAGCGAGAGCAGCGTTCCTTCCCAAAGTTTCATGGTTAGGATATCGCCGGTTTCCCAGCCAATCGCTTTAAGAATGCCAATCTCACGCTTTTCCTCAGCGCTCAGGCCAGCGGCCTTATCCCAGGCCAGAATCATGAACGCCAGCAGTAAAGAACTCAGTGCGACAAAGACCATGCCCTCGCGCCAGTTGAATACGGCATCGTAAGTGCGCAGGATTTCCGAACGCAATAGGGGCCGGCTTTCTGGAAAAGCCAGGGCAATCTTGCGTGCGACGGTAGGCGCTTCCCGGGGATTACGCACGGTCAGCACGGCATCGGTGAAAACGTCGGGAGGAAGTTGAAACAGTTGCCGGTATGCGGTTTCGGATAGCAGCAGCAAATCAGCGCTAAGCAGCTCTGAGACCGAGTCCAGCACCCCGGTGATTTTCAGGGGCAGTGCCTGACCCGATGCGGCACGCAGGCTGAGATAATCGCCAACCCCAATTTGGCGAATGCGCGCCAGCGCCGCGCCAATCAGGATTTCATTCGCCGCCAGTTCCCGCCTTGGTGCGACCATCAGCGTGTAATTGGCTTTGACTGCGGGATCGTAGTAATAGCCCCATAAGCGGCCTTGTACAGAACCCACTCCGCGAACGCGGCGCAACGGTTCCAGCCAGCTTTCCGGTAGGAGATCATGACGACCGGCAACAAGTTTTTGCACCATGACTTCCGGGGCGTCTTGCAGTAACAAGGCGGCTTCTCGCCGTAGGCCCTGACTGAGCAGCAGCACCGAACTGAATAGAAAAACCAGCAGGGTATACACCAGCAGCAAGCCCAGATTACGGGTCTTGCGCCGCAGCAG
Organism: Gammaproteobacteria bacterium; assembly: GCA_024235095.1. Taxonomy (NCBI): domain Bacteria; kingdom Pseudomonadati; phylum Pseudomonadota; class Gammaproteobacteria; species Gammaproteobacteria bacterium. The sequence goes on along the minus strand of JACKNC010000002.1, from coordinate 634,997 downwards.
GGCTGCTAGAGTGTAATCAATCAGGTATTTCTGGCGTTCAATGACGACACTCATGTTCCAGGAATCTCATGAGACTGAACCATCACTCCAGTACCTCGTCATCGAATGCGATGTGAATAGCGAGGATGCCGCGATCTGCGCTGCTATCATTTCGTTGGCGGGCAACCTGGGATTGAAGACCCTGGCCGAGGGAGTAGACAAGCCGGGGCAACTGGATTTTCTGCGCGCCGAGGGGTGTTATGCCTATCAGGGTCATCTGTTCAGTCAGCTATTGCCGGCGAGTGAAATGGCTGAAATGTTGCGGAACAGATGAGTGGAACCCACTCAAGACTTTATCAAGAGGTTTGTTGCTTTAGGAACCCACTTGCGGGCGATTTTGAAGTTATCGCCCGCAAGCAGGATTCCTGCAACCAATAAGCTGATTTTTGTACAGCCGCTTACTTCGCTTTGCCCTGGTTGGCGACGGCGTCCATCAGTTTCTTCAGCTCTTCGGGATCGGCGAGGTAGTAATTCTTGATGGGTCGCATGTTGGCGTCCAACTCATAGACCAGCGGCACAGCGGTCGGGACGTTCAGCGCGACGATGGCTTCGTCTGACAGGTCGTCCAGATACTTGATCAGAGCCCGCAGGCTGTTGCCGTGCGCGGCGATCACGACCCGCTTGCCAGAACGGATGGTCGGCACCAGGACATCATGCCAGTAGGGCAGCACCCGGTCGATAGTGAGCTTGAGGCTTTCGGTGCCGGGCAGCACACGCGGGTCGAGCGCGGCGTAACGTGGATCATTGCTTGGGTGCAGCGGGTCGCTCGCTTCCAGCGCTGGGGGCGGGATGTCAAAGCTGCGCCTCCAGATTTTGACTTGTTCTTCGCCGTGTTTAGCCGCTGTTTCCGATTTGTTTAGGCCAGCCAGGGCGCCGTAGTGCCGTTCGTTGAGCCGCCAGCTCCGATGTACGGGAATCCATGCCTGATCCAGTTCATCCAGTACCGTCCACAGCGTATGAATAGCGCGTTTGAGTACGGAGGTGTGGGCGACATCGAAGATATAACCTTCTTTTTTCAAAGTCTGGCCTGCTTTTTTCGCTTCCTCGCGGCCCTTGTCAGACAGATCAACGTCCACCCAGCCGGTGAAACGGTTTTCCATGTTCCACTGGCTTTCACCGTGGCGGATGAGCACAAGTTTGTACATGCAATGCCTCCTGATGTGGGAATGCTGAAGTATTAGGGTTTTAAGTTTTTAATGCTGCAATCTTCCTAGCCTTTCGCTGAACGATCATACCTCCAGACCGGCGATTTCGCCAGTCGCCTCCTGGGAAGAATATGTAGGCGACATGGGCGGGCGCTTCTCAATATCGCTATATTCGGTTATGCTAATTTATCAAATTTCTGGAAAATAACCCGCTTTATGGCGCGTAATGAGATTAGGTCAGTCTGAGGTAGGGCCATGCCAACGCGGGTAATCTCCCGATGAACAGTCTGATTGCCCGCGATGATGACATCGAAAGAGCCTCTCGCTCAATGAAGGCGATGTCCCATCCGCTGCGTCTCAAAATTCTGTGTACGCTGAGTGATCGGGAATTCAGCGTCCAGGACATCGTCGAACAGGTCGGTACTTCTCAAAGCAATATCTCCCAGCATTTGGCGATTCTGCGCGATAAGGGCATTCTGGCTTGTCGTAAGGACGCCAACCGGGTTTATTATCGGGTAGGAGACGCCCGGACGCTGCGGTTGATCGAGATGATGCGTGATGTGTTTTGCACGCGAAATTTGTAGATTGCCACGCAATTCAATCGAGGTTTTTCATGAATAGCGAACGAATCATTCGAATCATGGCGGGCGCTTTCGTCCTGATTTCTTTGTTACTGGGCGCATCGGCCAGTCCGTTTTATCACAGCAGCTATTGGCTGTGGTTTACCGCTTTTGTCGGGCTGAACCTGTTTCAAAGCGGTTTTACCCGATTTTGCCCGGCGGAACTGATCCTCTGGAAGCTGGGCGTTAAGAGCGCCGGTGACCCGGCAGGTTGCGCGATGCGTTGAGAAAGTTGACTTGATATGAGTGATTTTACTGAGTTTGCCTTGCAGAATTGGCTGCTGTTTGCGGCAGCATTCGCTATTTTAGGGATGTTGATGGGCGCCGAGATTCTGCACCGGGTGCGTGGAATTACCACTGTCAACCCGAACGAAGCGCTGCGGCTGATTAACGACCAGGATGCCTGGGTCGTGGATATTCGTGACGCCGGGGAGTACAAGGGCGGCCACATTCCGCAGGCCCGGCATATTCCGTCAGCAATGCTCAAAGACCGGATCAGCGAGTTGGTCAAGGCAGGCGATAAACCGGTGATCGTCTATTGCCGCAGTGGCGCCGCCGCGCAATCCGCCTGCGCCTTGCTCAAGAAAAACGGAATCACCCATGTACACAGTCTGAGCGGCGGTCTGAATGCCTGGCAGGACGCCAGTCTGCCGATCAGCCGCAAGAAGGCCTGAAACCTGAAACCCCTCACCACAAGGTATTTTGCATGAGCGACGAACAACAAGCCCCGCAGCAACATTTCGAAATCCAGAAAGTTTATCTGAAGGATGTATCGCTGGAGACGCCGAATTCTCCCATGATCTTCACCGAGCAGTGGCAACCGCAGACCGAAGTGCGTCTGGAAACTGGCGCTACGCCACTGACCAAGGACCTCTTCGAATCGGTGCTGACCTTGACGGTAACCGCCAAGCTGGGTGAACGAACCGCGTATCTGGCTGAAGTGAAGCAGGCGGGACTCTTCACTTTGAAGGGGTTCGACGAACAGCAAAAAGGGCACATGCTGCATGCCTTTTGCCCGAATATTTTGTTTCCTTTCGCACGCGAGGAACTAGCCTCGCTGATCGGTAAGGGCGGATTTCCAGCGCTGCTGCTGAATCCCATTAACTTCGATGCGCTCTATATGCAGCGCTTGCAACAGCAACAGGCGTCGGCGCAAGCTCCGGCCTCCTCGACGCCGCATTAGGAGCGTAGCCCGGATGGAGCGTAGCAGAATCCAGGAGAACCCTGGATTCTGGCCTGATGGCCTGCATCCAGGCTAAAGAAGTTTTTGTGCAGCTTCTGACCGATATCGAATGAATTCCCCCACAACCATCACGGTGCTGGGTGTTGGTTCCTGGGGAACCGCGCTGGCGCTATTGCTAGCCCGCAATGGCCACATTGTCCGTCTGTGGGGCCATGATCCACAAGAAGTCGCGCCGCTTGTCCAGGAACGGGAAAACCGCCGGTATTTACCCGGCATCCCCCTTCCGGCGACATTGGAGATGGATGCTGATCTGGAGGCGGCGGTTGCCGGGGTTGATTGGGTGCTGATAGCGACGCCCAGTCATGCTTATCGGGTGACGCTGCAACATTTGCATTCGATGCTGCCGGCTACCGTCGGTCTGGCTTGGGCCACCAAGGGCCTGGAGCCGGGCAGCGGCCGGTTTTTGCACGAAGTCGCCACCGAAATATTGGGCGAATTCTGGCCCATGGCGGTCATTTCCGGCCCCAGTTTCGCCGGTGAGGTGGCCCGCGGTCTGCCGACCGCCGTCACGGTTGCGGCGCACAGTGCGGATTATGCTCGCCGGGCAGCGCTGCTGCTACACGGTTCCAATGTGCGCGCCTATACCAGCACTGACATCGTTGGCGTCGAGTTGGGAGGCGCAGTCAAGAATGTGCTGGCCATCGCCACAGGCATTGCCGATGGACTGGGGTTCGGCGCAAACGCACGGGCAGCGCTGATTACCCGTGGATTAGCGGAAATGACCCGGCTGGGGCTGGCGGTTGGGGGACAGCGTGAGACCTTTATGGGACTGGCCGGAGTGGGCGATCTGGTGTTGACTTGCACCGATGACCAGTCCCGCAATCGCCGTTTCGGACTGGCGATTGGTCGGGGCGAAACGGCTGAGGCTGCATTCGCGGCGATCGGCCAAGTGGTGGAAGGCGCAGCGACCGCGCGGGAAGCCTTACGGTTGGCCCGGCGACATGCGGTGGAAATGCCGATTACCGAGCAAGTAGATCAGGTGCTGCATCAGGGTCAGGATCCACGCCAGGCCGTGGAGATTTTACTGGCGCGAGATTTGAAGTCCGAGGTCTAAGGCTGTCAACCATCAACCCTCGTTTATCAAAGGCTTATTCCCTTACCCTTCTCTTGGCCAGGCGCTGAGCAACAACCCCACCCCGATCCCGCCCAGCACCCAGCTCAGCAACGGCGCGCGCCAAAATTCAACGCCGTCGCGGGCGTCGAATCCAAGCACCACCGCAGAGCTGACAATCAGGGCCGCACCGACAGCAGCGTGGAAATTGCGCCGGTTGGCCCGGTATAAATCGCGCCGCAATTGTTCCAACTCCTGTTTCTGCAAGCGCACGGTTAAATCTCCGTGATGCGCCTGTTTGAGAATCCCATAAACCAGATTGGGTAAATCCGGCGTCTGATCCGCCCAGCGCGGAAAGTAGTATTTAATGCGATTCAACACCGACCACGGCCCGACCCGGTTCTTCATCCAGTTTTCCAGGAACGGTTTGGCGGTTTTCCATAAATCCAGTTCGGGATCAAGTTGCCGGCCTAGTCCTTCAATGTTTAACAGGGTCTTCTGCAACAGCACCAATTGCGGTTGTACTTCCATGTTGAAGCGCCGGGCGGTCTGGAACAGGGTTAACAGGAAACCGCCGAAGGAGATGTCTTTGAGCGGCCGGTCGAAAATGGGCTCCGATACGGTGCGAATCGCTGATTCAAACTCATCCACCCGGGTCTCCGGCGGCACCCAGCCGGATTCGATATGCAACTCAGCCACCCGCCGGTAATCGCGGTGAAAAAACGCCAGAAAATTTTCCGCCAGATAATGCTGATCGGTGGGACTCAGGGTGCCGATGATGCCAAAATCGACGGCGATATAGCGAGGATCATTCGGATCCTCGGCGTTCACGAAAATATTGCCAGGATGCATGTCGGCATGGAAAAAGCTGTCGCGGAAGACCTGGGTGAAGAACACCACTACACCCCGCTCGGACAGCTTTTTCATATCCACCCTTCGCCGCCGCAATTCGGCGATGTTACCGACGGGAATGCCGTGAATGCGCTCCATAACCAGCACGTTGCGGCGGGTTTCCGGCCAGAACACCTCGGGAATGTACAGAATCGGCGAATCCTTGAAGTTATGTCGCAACTGGCTGGCGTTGGCCGCTTCGCGCACCAGATCCAGTTCATCGAAAATGGTTTTCTCGTATTCGCTCACTACTTCCAGCGGTCGCAGGCGACGGCCTTCCCGCCAGTAGCGCTGGGCAAGACGGGCAATGATGTAGAGCAGCTCGACATCACGGCGAATGATCTTCTCGATGCCGGGCCGCAATACCTTGACGACAACTTCACGGTCATTCAATAACCGTGCGGCATGCACTTGGGCGATGGACGCCGACGCCAGCGGCTGTAGATTGAATTCAGTGAAAATCGCCTCCAGCGGTTGCCGATAGGCCTTTTCGACAATCGCCCGTGCTTGGTCGCCGGCAAAAGGCGGCACCCGATCCTGCAACTTGGTCAGTTCCAGGGCAATGTCATCGGGGAGCAGGTCACGGCGGGTGGACAGCATTTGACCGAACTTGACAAAGATCGGCCCCAGATCCTCCAGGGTCAGCCGAATCCGTTCGCCGCGCGTTAAATGCAATTCCTGCCGCGGCATCCAGTTCCACGGCAATAGATGGCGCAGGAAGGCAACCGGTCGAAACAGATGGGTCGCCAGAACAATATCGTCCAGGCCATGCCGCACCAGGACCCGGTTGATATGCAGCAATCGCAGTAGTTGCGCGGGACCGAGCATGCCTCCGATGCGCATGGATCGGGACAGGAGCTAAGCCGTCGAATCGTCGCCGGCCCGCTGCCGGCGCAAGCGGGCCATGCGCGCTTCCAGACGGTCCGCATCCTCGCGCAACACATCCACAGCGCTTAGGAAGGACTCGACCGCCGGACGCGGCGGCAGCGCCCGTAACTCCTGCTGCAGATATTCGCCGCCATCTTGCAGGAGGGTCGTCTCGGCGCGTCGCCTCCAGTCATGGAATCCGCGCCAGAGCGTCCCCAGTTGATGGGCCAGTGCATCACCGACCACTTTTGAAAGATGTTCTTCCCAGTCAATGTCCAGCCGGGCCAGCAGGGTCTGAAATTGCCGACCCACGGCGCTGTCGCCTTCTACGGAAATTTCCCCGCCCACCGCCTGACCGCGCCATTGCCGAATCAGCGCCGGCCATGCGCCGCGAATCCGCACGGTCGGCTCGCCTTCACAGTGATCAGCGACCCGGATGCCCTGGGAACCCGGCAACAGATACAGTGCCATCCCGAGTCCCTCCGGCTCAATGGCGATGACTACGCCCTCCAGTTCCGCCAGGCGCGGCCAAACCTCGGGATCAAGGCGCAGGTAACGATTGAGCGCGGTTTCCAGACCGGCGGCGATGAAAGCAGCGGTCGCCATTAAAATTTATACCCGCGATGCACCGCCACAATGCCGCCGCTCAGATTGAAGTACTGGCAGCGCTCGAAACCGGCCTCTTCCATCATGCGCAACAGCGTATTCTGATCGGGGTGCATGCGAATGGATTCGGCCAGGTAACGATAGCTGGCGGCATCGCCGGCGACCAGTTGGCCGAGAACCGGCAGGATCGCGAATGAATACAGGTCATAAGCCGGCTTCAAACCGGGGGCGACTGGGTGGGAAAATTCCAGGATAACTAACCGTCCACCTGGTTTAAGCACTCGCTGCATCGCCGCCAGCGCCCGTTCCTTGCGGGTCACGTTGCGCAAGCCAAAACCGATGGTTACGCAATCAAACGTCCCGTCGGGAAATGGCAATTGCTCGGCATCCGCCTGGACATAGGTAATGTTACCGACCGCGCCCTCATCGACTAGGCGCTTGCGGCCTTCCCCCAACATGCTGGCGTTGATGTCCGACAGCACCACTCGCCCTTTGGGTCCCACCAGCGGCAGCAGACGACTGCTCAGATCGCCGGTGCCGCCGGCGAGGTCTAAGACCCGGTTGCCGGGACGAATGCCGCACAGGTCGACCGCAAAGCGCTTCCACAGGCGGTGGACGCCCAGCGACATCAGGTCATTCATCAAATCATAGCGGCTGGCGACGGAATCGAAGACACCGGCCACCTTGCGGGCCTTGTCGCGGGCGTCAACTGTCTGGTAGCCAAAATGCGTCGTTTCAGGATTTTCCATGATTGACCGTTTACAGAGAAATCAGGCTTGGCGCTCATAACCGGTTTCAGCCAACCGGCGTAGATAATCCTGCCAGTGGCTCTCCTGGTTCACTCCAAGATCGTACAACACATTCCAGGAATAAAGACCGGTGTTATGACCGTCATCAAATACCAGCTTGACGGCGTAATGCCCAACCGGTTCGATGGCGGCGATATTGACCTGCTCCTTGCCGGTCATCAGTGTCTCAGTACCCGGACCGTGGCCGCGCACCTCGGCGGATGGGGAAAACACGCGCAGATATTCACAGGGCAAGTGGAAACGGGCGCCATCTTCGAAGGCGACTTCCAGAATCCGCGAGGTCTGGTGTAACTTGATTTCAGTCGGATGAATGCTCATGGGCTTATAAAACTTCTCACAGAATATACCGCGTTAAATCCTCATCCTTGATCAGTTCGCCCAGATGAGCGTCCACATAAGCAGCGTCCACCGCCAGGTTTTCGCCCGAACGGTCCGGCGCCTCGAAGGAAATCGCCTCCAGCAACCGCTCCATCACCGTGTGCAAGCGCCGCGCGCCAATGTTCTCGGTGCGCTCGTTGACCTGATAAGCCACCTCGGCGATGCGCCGTACTCCGTCCGGCGCGAACTCCAGTTTGACTGCCTCGGTTTCCAGCAAGGCGCTGTACTGCTCGGTCAACGACGCATCCGGCTCGGTCAGAATCCGCACGAAATCTTCGGTGCTCAGCGCATTCAGCTCCACCCGAATCGGCAGGCGACCCTGGAGTTCAGGAATCAGATCCGAGGGTTTAGCCAAATGAAAGGCCCCAGAAGCGATGAACAAAATATGGTCGGTGCGCACCATGCCGTACTTGGTGGACACCGTGCAACCTTCCACCAAGGGCAACAGATCGCGCTGCACACCCTCGCGGGAGACATCCGGGCCACCATATTCACCACGTTTAGCCACCTTGTCGAGTTCATCGATGAACACGATGCCATTCTGCTCGACCGCCGCCAACGCCCGCAGTTTCAGCTCCTCCTCATTGATCATCTTGCTGGCTTCCTCTTCCTGCAATAACTTGAGGGCATCCTTGACCCTGAGCTTGCGGGTGCGGGTGCGGCCATTGCTGAGATTTTGGAACAGGCTCTGTAACTGGCTGGTCATTTCTTCCATGCCGGGCGGGGCCATGATCTCGACGCCGACCGGGCGCACGGCAATCTCGATCTCAATGTCCCGGTCATCCAGGTCGCCTTTCAACAGCCGGTCGCGCATCTTCTGCCGGGTGCTGGAATGATCCGGCGGGGCTGGCTCATTGGCGAAACCGACATTGCGCGGACGCGGCAGCAGCGTGTCCAGCACCCGTTCATAAGCGGCTTCCTCGGCGCGATCTTGCACCTTGTGCATTTCTTCCTCGCGCACCATCTTCACCGCGCCATCCATCAGGTCGCGAATAATGGATTCCACATCGCGCCCGACATAGCCAACCTCGGTGAACTTGGTGGCTTCAACCTTGATGAACGGCGCGTTAGCCAGTTTGGCCAGCCGGCGGGCGATCTCGGTCTTGCCGACGCCGGTGGGGCCAATCATTAGAATATTCTTGGGCGTAATTTCGTTACGCAGACTCGGATCTACCCGCATCCGCCGCCAGCGGTTGCGCAGAGCAATGGCCACGGCGCGCTTGGCGGCGTCCTGACCGATGATGTGTTTGTCCAGTTCCTGGGCAATTTCTCGGGGAGTCATCTCCGACATGGCGAGGCTACCATCCACGGGTAAAGCGAAAACAGGATAACGAGCGCGCCGACAGTGAACACCGGTTCATGCGCCCGTCAGTTCTTCAAACGTCAAATTCTCGTTGGTGTAAATGCAGATGCCAGCCGCGATTTTCAAGGCGCGCTCGACAATAGTGCGCGCATCGAGCGAAGTATTTTCCAGCATCGCTTGTGCGGCGGCCTGGGCATAAGCGCCGCCTGAGCCAATCGCCGCGAGATCGTGTTCCGGCTCCACCACGTCGCCATTGCCGGAAATCATTAACGTGGTCTGGAGATCAGCGACGATCAACAATGCCTCCAGGCGGCGCAACATCCGGTCGGTGCGCCAGTCCTTGGCCAATTCCACTGCGGCGCGAGTCAAATTGCCGCCATGCTTTTCCAGCTTGCCCTCGAAGCGCTCGAACAGCGTGAAGGCATCCGCGGTGCCGCCGGCGAAACCAGCGATAATCTTGTTCTGGTAAAGCCGCCGCACCTTGCGGGCGTTGCCCTTCATCACGGTATTGCCCAAGGTAACTTGTCCGTCGCCGCCGATCACCACCCGACCCTCGCGGCGCACCGCCAGCACCGTAGTGCCGTGTAATGCCGATTCCATCATTCTGCCTCACTGCTTGCGGGGATTGTACACAACTTGATCGTTATAATGGGGCCGGTCGCGGAATCGTCAAGCGCATCCAGCCAAAAAAAAGCCCCGGTTACAAGGGGGAATGGAACCGGGGCGAATAAGGTATCCAGTCTCTTCAACCGGATATAGCCCGCTCAGGGAGGGAAGCGGACAGGCGTAAGGGCTTACGCTTACCCTCTAGGATAAAGATTATCCAAAAAAGTTCAATGGGTATTTAGCAAATCAGCATAGAGATCATGCTCATCGGCATCTACAACGCGCACTTGAGCGAACTCGCCAACGGGCAATGCCGCGCCTTCCTCGATATAGACTAAGCCATCGATCTCCGGCGCATCGGCCGTGGAGCGGGCAATGGCCATCCCCTCTTCCTCATCAATCGCATCTACCAACACCGTCAGCGTTTGACCGATGCGGCCCTGTAGACGTTCGGCGCTGATCGTCGCCTGAAGCTCCATCAGACGGGCCTGCCGCTCCTGCTTAACTTCCTCTGGCACTGGATCGGGCAAGGCATTCGCGGTCGCACCTTCCACCGGCGAATAGGTGAAGCACCCCACCCGGTCCAATTGCGCCTCGCTTAGAAAATCGAGTAATTGCGCGAAATCGTCCTCAGTTTCGCCGGGAAAGCCAACGATGAACGTGCTGCGCAGGGTCAAATCAGGGCATATCGCCCGCCAGCGGCGGATGCGCTCCAGGGTATCGCCGCTGTTAGCGGGCCGTTTCATCGCTTTCAGAATAGGCGGGCTGGCGTGTTGCAGCGGCACATCCAGATAGGGCAACAATCGTCCCTCCGCCATCAGAGGAATCAATTCATCCACATGCGGATAGGGATAGACATAATGCAGGCGCACCCAGACGCCCAATTCGCCAAGTGCGGCAGCCAGCGGCGTCAAATGGGTCTTTAGCGGCCGACCGTTCCAGAAGCCAGTGCGGTAGCGCACATCAACGCCGTAGGCGCTGGTATCCTGAGAAACGATCAATAGTTCCTTGACTCCGGCCTGCGCCAGCGTTTCGGCCTCTCGCAGCACTTCGCCGATCGGGCGACTGGCCAGATCGCCGCGCAATTGAGGAATGATGCAAAACGCGCAACGATGGTTGCAACCCTCGGCGATCTTCAGATAGGCGTAGTGTCGGGGCGTGAGCTTGACGCCTTGCGGCGGCAACAGATCGAGAAATGGGTCATGCGGGCGGGGCAAATGAGCATGAATAGCGTCCATCACCGCTTCACAGGCATGGGGGCCGGTCACCGCCAGCACCCTGGGGTGCAGATCGCGCACCATATTATCCCTGGCTCCCAGACAGCCGGTGACAATCACCCGCCCGTTCGCATCCAGCGCCTCGCCAATAGCCTCCAGCGACTCGGTCACCGCTGCGTCAATGAAGCCGCAGGTATTGACCACCACCAGATCGGCTTCTTCGTAGGTTGGCGCGATGCCGTAACCCTCGGCGCGCAAGCGGGTCAGAATTTGTTCGGAGTCCACCAGCGCTTTGGGACAACCCAGGCTGACAAAGCCGATACTCGGTTCACGATTCATGCAAGCGTCTTCAACGGTTCAGGATTGGTTGACAGGTCACGAGGTCGCCCATCCACGCTACCGCAACCACAACTTGCGGATCAACCCCGAAAACCGCTAGATTATACCGCTTAAACGTCCAGCCAGTACGCCCATCGCATTGGCGACGACCTATCGCCCATTCAACCGTATTTCCAGGATTTCAGCCGTCATGAAGAAAGGCATCCACCCCCAGTACCGTGAAGTCGTATTCCAGGACATCTCTACGGACTTCACATTTCTTACGCGATCCACCATCCATGCCAAGGAAACCATCCAGTGGACCGACGGCAAGGAATATCCGCTGGTTAAAGTCGAGGTATCCAGTCAATCCCACCCGTTCTACACCGGCAAGCAGAAAATCGTCGACACCGCCGGACGGGTGGATCGCTTCCGCCGTAAGTATGGGTTGTCGTAACTTGATTTTGACCTTTTTGCCACCCACCCCGGAGGTTTATGAATGACAACAATCACCTTTAAGGATGACATCACTGGCAAAGCGGTGCAGATGCCGGTGCTGGGTCCGACGCACGGTCAGTCCGTAGTCGATATTGGCAAACTGGCCAAGGAGTTCGGTTATTTCACCTACGACCCCGGTTTTATGTCCACCGCCAGTTGCCAAAGCGCCATCACTTATCTGGATGGCGACAAGGGCGAACTGATGTATCGCGGCTACCCGATTGAACAACTGGCCAAACAATGCAATTTCCTGGAAGTTTGTTACCTGCTGTTGTATGGAGAACTGCCCAACCCGGAAAAGAAGCAAATCTTCGAAACCAGCATTGCGCGTCATAACCGGATTCGCGAGAACCTGCGCCGGTTCTTCCACGGCTTCAACCATGACGCTCACCCCATGGCGATGATGACGGCTGTGGTGAGTTCGTTATCCGCCTTCTTTCACGACCGGCTTAATATCCACGATTACGAACATCGCATGGTCACCGCCCGGCGACTGATTGCTAAAATGCCGACCATTGCCGCCGCCTGCTATAAACACAGCATCGGTGATCCGACGATTTATCCCCGCGATGATCTGAGCTATACCGGCAATCTGCTGTACATGATGTTCAGCCTCCCCGGCAAAAGGTATGAGGTAAATCCGCTCGCCGAGCGGGCGTTGGACGTACTGTTCACGCTGCACGCCGATCACGAACAGAATGCTTCTACCTCCACTGTGCGGTTGGCCGGCTCCTCGGGTACTAATCCTTATGCGGCGGTCGCTGCTGGAATTGCCTGTCTGTGGGGACCGGCGCATGGCGGCGCCAATGAGGCTGTTCTCCGCATGCTGGATCAGATTGGCGATGTCAAGAACGTCGACAACTTCATGGCCAAGGTGAAAGACAAGAGTTCCGGCGTTCGTCTGATGGGCTTTGGCCACCGGGTCTATAAAAACTTCGACCCGCGCGCCACGATTATTAAGGAGATCTGCCATCAAGTGTTGGATACTTTCGGTCACGATCCACGCCTGGAGCTGGCGATGCGTCTGGAGGAGATCGCTCTCAGCGACGATTATTTCATTGAGCGCAAGCTGTATCCGAACGTCGATTTCTATTCCGGCATCATCTACAGCGCATTGAAGATTCCAGTCGAGATGTTCACGGTGATGTTCGCCATTGCCCGCGCCGCTGGCTGGATCAGCCACTGGATCGAGATGATCAGTGAATCCGACATGAAGATTGGCCGGCCTCGCCAGCTCTATGTTGGCCCTGTCCGCCGCGACGTGGTGGTGCTGGAAAATCGCCCGTAACTTTTTTACGGCACGACAGATTAATGCTCCGCTTTTCCTGATCGGCTGTTCGCGAGAGCAGGGCCAAAATCTGTATAAAAGCCCTCCTCTCCTTATAGGAGAGGAGTTGAAATGAGCGCAGCTTTTATCGCTGTTAACCACCCTGCTTTTTAATCGTTTTACGCGGCTTGGCAGCGACAGTCTTTTCAGCGCGAGCCACCTTGGCTTTAGCCAGCGGTTGCTTGCTATTCGCCTTAACCATCGCCGTAGATGCGAGTTTACCGATTCTGGCGGTCTTGCTGCCTGATTTGTCAGCCGAGGTTTTTTTAACTGCTATCGAGGCTGGTTTGCTGGAGGCGTTAGCCTTCGCCTTCGCGGTCTTGCTGGTCTGTTGGGAAGCCAATTTGATGGATGCGATGCGCACTCCCTTCCCCTTGCTGGCCGTCAAGGCCCGGGTTACTGCCGCGTGCGCCACAACCGGGGCCGCTGGAGCGCGCCTGACCATCACTGGTGTAGGTTCTGGCTCCACTGGCGGGGGCGGCGCCAAACCATATCGGGCAAAACCGTAATCCAGCAAAGTACGCGCATCCTGCCAAAGCGTGCCACTGTTGGGGCTATTCAGAATGGCGACAATTAAACGGACACCGCCACGATCAACCTCACCGACAAAGCAGCGCCGGGCTTTAAAAGTAAAACCGGTTTTACCGCCGCGCGCACCCTCGTAAGTCGCCAGTAAGCGATTGGTATTACGCACCGGCACCATACGCCAATCACTGTACAAGCCACGTCCGGACTCGATCCTCAAGGCCGCGCTGCGGGTGCGCACGATGTCAGCAAACATAGGATGGCTCATCGCCTGGCGAAAAATCAGGGCCAGATCATAGGCCGTCGTATAATGATCATCATTGGGCAGACCATGTGGGTTCATGAAATGGCTGTCGCGCGCGCCGATTTGCCAGGCTCTGAGATTCATCAGTTCCGCAAATCCGGCTATCGACCCCCCCGCCGCCTCGGCCAGGGTTTCGGCGGCGTCATTGCCTGATTTGAGCATCAACCCATAGAGTAAATCCTGGACGAGAACCGCCTCGCCAGCGCGCAAACCAATCCGGCTCGGCGGGGCGCTGGCGGCTTGGGGACTCACCGGCGCTCGCGCCAATGGATGGAGGCGCTCCAGCGCCACCAGTGCGGTCAAGACCTTGGTGGTGCTGGCGGGCGGCAGGCGCAAACGAGGTTCCTTGGCGAACAGAATCTCCCCCGTGGTTGGGTTCATGAGCACCGCCGATCGGGCGGCAATGGCCGGCGCGGGCCAGACAACGCCTTCCTGGGCCAGCACCGGATCGGACGCTATCCATAACGCCGCTACCGTTCCTATCCAGAACTGCAACCGCCAAACGCAAAAACTTTTCAAAAAAAGTCGAAAGCACATGCAATTAACCTCGGTCCATGTTCAGTTTTTGGGTGGGGCCGCGCGGAGTTTCCGGCAGTCGCAAACCCATCGCCACGTTCGCGCAAGGGAACATAGTTTCCCTATTGTGGTCCACCGAAGGTTATTCGGCTAGTGCTATCTCAATATCCCTGGAGCCGCACGTACAAATAGTAGATCCCGAATGGTGTGCCCGAGTCTTAAGCCACGTTGCTCGAACCGGGTCATCGGTCGCCAAGACGGGCGTGGCGTGAACCCATTGCCGTCCACGGTATTTACCAGTTCGGGAGTCGCGTTGAGTATATCCAGCATCGAAAGGGCATAGTCCTCCCAATCGGTCGCCAGATGCAATTGCCCAAAAGGTTTGAGCTTGCGCGCCAGTAATGCAACGTTTCCTGGTTGAATGAACCGGCGTTTATGGTGGCGCGCCTTGGGCCAGGGATCGGGGAAGAAGATCTGAATGCGCTCGAGGCATTCATCCGGCAGCTGTTTTTCCAGCGCCTCGGCAGCATCAGCGCACATTACCCGCAGATTCGTTAATTGCAGTTCGGTTGCCCGGAGCAGTAGATGTCCGACGCCGGGGCGATGCGCCTCGATCCCCAGATAATTCACTTCTGGATGTGCGACTGCCATAGCGGCCAATGATTCTCCATTACCAAAGCCAATCTCCAAAACCCATGGCGCCGAGCGGCCAAATAAGTGCTCTGGATCAAGTAACCGGGTGTCGGTTTCGACTCCAAATCGCCCCCAGTATTTGGTGAACGCCCGTTGCTGAGCTAAAGTTATTCGTCCTTCACGGCGCACAAAACTGCGAATCGGCCGCGACAAATCACGGTTGACATTCAAACCATCTGGAATCGACGCCATAACGCATTCAATGATTGAGTGAGTGTAAATGAAGGGTATTTCAATACCTGATCAGAACTATCATCAAAACACAACTTATCAATTTACTGACAAGGCTGCAAATTGATTGCGGATAGAAAAACAAATGCTCTATAATAATTAAGTAGCTGGAATCCCAGCCTTCCCTGCAATTAAATGATTAACAGCGGTGCGCAAAAAAACATGAGTAACACGATTAACGATATTCTTGATTCTTCTTCACTCGATCAACTGAATATTCTGATCAAGAGAGCGCAAGATGAAATCGAACGTAAAAAGGTAGATGAAATCCACGCAACCCGTCATCGATGGGTCGAGGAAGCCAGGAGTTTTGGGATGACTCCAGAGGAGTTGTTGCACTATAGCGGACGTCGGAAAGGCCGGCCCAAATATCGCAATCCAGCTGACCCTGATCAAACCTGGACCGGGCGCGGTAAAATGCCAAATTGGCTGAAAGATGCGCCTAATCCGGAAGCTTACCGCATTCCCGAGTGATTTCGCCTGTCCTGATTTCCTGTCCGTTCGGGACACGCAAATCTTGCCAAGAGCCTGCTTTAGCGCTAGGATTTTCCCCATGTAGTCTAGGTAGATTCAGACGGGCATAGTAAGACATCATGCAGCGGGTGTAGTTCAATGGTAGAACCTCAGCTTCCCAAGCTGATGGCGTGGGTTCGATTCCCATCACCCGCTCCAGAACATCAGGGTTACGTTAGCGCGTAACCCTTTATTGTTATTGCGGCCTCTCCTCCTGGTATTCCCGATAAAGCGGATGTGGGGCGTGGCCCGTCTCCTACTATCTCCAAATGATTTCCCTATGAGGAACTCCCGCCATGATTCACACTGCCATCGCTGGCGCTGCTGGACGTATGGGCCGTCACTTGCTCGACGCCTGCCGTCAGACCGAAGAAGTTCGCTGCACGGTCGCCTCGGAACAGGCTGATAGCCCGTTCATCGGCAACGACGCCGGTGATCTGGCCGGCATTGGTTCCCTCAATGTCCCCGTTACCGCCGATTTAACGCCGTTCATCGACCAATTCGATGTATTGATCGACTTCACCCGACCGGCGGCAACACTGGCCCATCTGGAACTCTGTCGCACGGCAGGCAAAGCGATGGTGATCGGCACCACCGGATTCTCAACCGAACAGAAAACGGTGATCACCCACGCGGCCAGTGATATTCCTATTGTATTCGCGCCTAACATGAGCGTTGGGGTTAATCTCTGCTTTAAATTGCTGGAAATGGCGGCCCAAGTGCTGGGGAATGAGGTGGATATCGAAATTATCGAAGCCCACCATCGGCACAAAGTGGACGCGCCTTCCGGTACAGCCCTGGCGATGGGACAGGTCGTCGCCAAAGCGCTAGGCCGTCATCTGGAAGAATGCGCGGTTTATGAACGACATGGTGTGACTGGCGAGCGCGACCGCTCCATGATCGGTTTTGCCACAGTCCGCGCCGGTGACATCGTCGGCGAGCATACTGTTCTGTTTGCCGACATGGGCGAGCGTCTGGAAATCACCCATCGCGCTTCCAGCCGGATGACGTTTGCTAAGGGGGCGGTCCGCGCCGCCGCCTGGCTGGCGGGGCGTGGTTCGGGGTTGTTCGATATGCAGGATGTGCTGGGGCTACGCTGAAACTTCCTGCGCTCGCGGGAGCGCAGTTGGGAGCGCGCACGATTTCAGCGCGTCTTAATCCCGCAGCAATTCGTTGATACTCACCCGGGAGCGGGTTTTTTCATCCACCTGCTTGATAATCACCGCGCAGTACAGGCTATGACTGCCATCAGCGGCGGGCAATGCGCCGGGGACGACGACCGATCCGGCTGGAATGCGCCCATAGCTCACCTCGCCGGTCAGCCGGTTGTAAATCCGGGTGCTCTGACCGATATAAACCCCCATTGAAACCACCGAGCCGCGTTCCACAATAACACCCTCAACGACTTCTGAACGCGCGCCAATGAAACAATCATCCTCGATAATCGTGGGACTGGCTTGCAGAGGTTCCAGCACCCCGCCAATGCCGACGCCGCCAGACAAGTGGACATTCCTGCCAATTTGCGCGCAGGAACCGACCGTAGCCCAGGTATCGACCATGGTTCCGGAGTCCACATACGCGCCGATGTTGACGTAGGAGGGCATCAGCACGACGCCGGAGGCGATGTAGGAGCCGCGCCGGGCGGCGGCGGGCGGAACTACGCGGACACCCGCCGCCAAAAAGTCATTTTCGCCGTATTCAGCGTACTTGGGCGGGACCTTGTCAAAATAGTTAGTGTAACCGTCGCGGATGATCACACTGTCATTCAAACGAAAGCTGAGCAAGACTGCTTTCTTCAGCCACGAATTGACGATCCAGGCGCCGTCACGCAGTTCCGCCACCCGCGCTTGGCCGGTTTCCAGCAAGCCGAGCGTTTCCTCGACTGCTTCACGCAACGCCGCTGGGGCGGTCGCCGGGTCCAATTCAGCACGACGCTCGAAAGCATTTTCGATAATCCGTTGTAATTCAGTCATCAGTCAACATCCTCAAGGCGCGGGCGGCATTCCGGCTCATGCAAGGTTTGGGTCAGCCGCAAAAAACCGTCATAATAGAAAGGTATCAGGTTCTAGGTTCCATGCTTCAGATTATTTTGAACCTGATACCTGATGCCTGATACCTAAATCAAGTCCCGAACAGTCGCAGATAGCACAACGAGGATCATCGGTATGCCTAAAAAGACCGTGGCGAATGACAGAAAGCAAGTCATCCCCGAATCCGCTTCAGGGGTAAAAAAACAGCCGGAGCTTACCAGCAAACCAGCAACCGCCACTGTCCAGAGGACTGAACCCGCGCCGGAAGTAAAGCAAAACGCGGCAGCGCCTGACAAGCCGGCAACGGCTACAGCGGTTCAGGAACCCGTGCCAACTCCCGAAGTTGTGAAGGTCGCGACAGATGGCCGCAAGCGCATCGTTATCGAGGGCGTCAACCCGGAAATCGACGGTGGCCGCTTCCCGATCAAGCGCACAGTCGGGGAAAGCGTGGTGGTCGAAGCGGATGCGTTTACCGACGGTCACGATTCCCTGTCCTGTGTTCTGCAATATCGTAAAGTTGGCGAGACCGCCTGGCAGGAAACGCCGATGCGTTTTCTGGTTAACGATCGCTGGCGCGGCGAGTTCAAAATAACCGAGATTGGCCGCTACGAATACACGGTTCTCGCCTGGGTCGATCACTTCAAATCCTGGCGGCATGATCTGGGCCGTTGGGAGCAGGCGGAAGATATTGCTCTGTCGCTACGCATCGGCGCGGAACTGGTGGGCAAAGCGGGGCAACGGGTGGCGGGCGCAGACGGTCAGTGGCTGATCCAGCGCGCCAAAGAACTGGCCGGCGAGCAGGAATTGCAACACCGTCGCCAGTTGGGACTGGATGAGGAGTTGGCGCAAATCATGTTCCGCCAGGCCGATCGCACGCTGGCGCTCAGTTACGACAAGATACTAGGCGTCGTCGCCGACGATGAACGCGCCCGGTTCAGCACGTGGTACGAAATGTTTCCGCGCTCGTGCAGCCCGGTGCCCGGCAAGCACGGGACGTTCAAGGACTGCGAAGCCTGGCTGCCGCGCCTGGCGGCGATGGGCTTCGATGTGCTGTATTTCCCGCCGATTCATCCGATTGGCCGGGTCAACCGCAAGGGCAAGAACAACACGCTCACCCCCGGCCCCGACGATGTCGGCAGCCCCTGGGCCATCGGCGCAGCGGAGGGCGGTCACAAGAGCATCCTGCCGGAACTGGGTACTTTGGAAGACTTCCGGGAGCTGGTGCAGAAAGCCCGCGAGCATGGCATCGACATCGCCCTGGACATCGCGCTGCAATGCGCGCCGGATCATCCCTACGTTAAAGAACATCCTGACTGGTTCCGCTGGCGGCCAGACGGTACGGTGCAGTACGCCGAGAATCCGCCCAAGAAGTACCAGGACATTTATCCCTTCAATTTTGAAACCGCTGACTGGCAAGCGCTGTGGGAAGAGATCAAAAGCATCTTTGAATTCTGGGTTGCTCAGGGCGTGCGCATCTTCCGAGTCGACAATCCCCACACCAAGCCCTTTGCGATGTGGGAATGGCTGATCAACGACATCAAGCAAACCACGCCGAATGCGATTTTCCTGGCCGAAGCCTTCACGCGACCCAAGGTCATGCATCGCCTGGCCAAGCTCGGCTACACCCAGTCCTACACCTATTACGCTTGGCGCAACACGAAATGGGAACTGAGCGAGTACGCCAATGAAGTGTGTCAGGGACCGGGCCGCGAGTATTTCCGCCCCAACTTCTGGCCGAACACTCCGGATATCCTGCACGAGTCGCTGCAATTCGGCGGCAAACCCATGTTCATGACCCGACTAGCCATGGCGGCGACCCTGACCGCCAATTACGGCATTTACGGACCCGCTTTTGAAATGATGGAGCACGTTGCGGTCAAGCATGGCAGCGAGGAATATCTCGATTCGGAGAAATACCAGTTGCGCCAGCGCGGTTTCCAGGATCTGGATGGACCGGACAGCTTGCGCGAGTTCATTGCCTTGATGAATCGCATTCGCAAGCACAATCCGGCGTTACAATCCGACTGGAATCTGCGCCTCCATCATGTCGACAATGATCAGATTATTTGTTACAGCAAGTCCACAGTCGACCATTCCAACATCATCCTGGTGCTAGTGAATCTGGATCCTAACTACACCCAGGCGGGTTGGACGGGATTGAACCTGGAGGAACTAGGCGTCGATCCGTTTCAGCCGTTCCAGGTGCATGATCTGCTGACCGGCGCGCACTACATCTGGAACGGGCCGCGTAATTATGTGGAGCTGAATCCGCATCGGATGCCGGTGCATATCTTCCGGGTCCTCAGCGGTCTGCACACCGAGCGCGATTTTCCAACTTTCCAGGGTTGAGGAACAAAACATGGCGAATAATCCGAAAGGCTGGCCCGGGGTTGAAGACCCACTATGGTACAAAGACGCCCTGATCTATCAACTCCATGTCAAGGCGTTTGGCGATAGCAACCAGGATGGTATCGGCGATTTCCGGGGTCTGACTCAACGCCTGGATTATATTCAGGAGCTGGGGGTTGACACGCTGTGGCTGATGCCCTTTTACCCTTCACCCTTGCGGGACGACGGTTACGACATCTCGGATTATCAGAACGTCCATCCCCAATACGGTACACTCGCTGACTTCCGCAACTTCGTCCGCGAAGCGCACCACCGGGGACTCAAAGTGATCACCGAGTTGGTGATCAACCATACCTCCGATCAGCACCCCTGGTTTCAGGCGGCTCGAAAGGCGCCCCGAGGTTCGCCGCAGCGGAACTTCTATCTCTGGAACGACGATGACGACAAATTTCCGGAAACCCGCATCATTTTCACGGATACCGAGACTTCCAACTGGGCTTGGGATCCGGTGGCGGAACAATACTATTGGCATCGTTTCTTCTCGCACCAACCGGATTTGAATCACAATAATCCGGCAGTGGTGAAAGCCGTGACCAAGGTGATGCGCTTCTGGCTGGACATGGGCGTCGATGGGCTGCGGCTGGACGCCATTCCCTACTTGTGTGTGCGCGAGGGCACCTACAACGAGAATCTGCGCGAAACGCATGACGTCATTAAGCAGATGCGGGCTGTGGTGGATAAACATTACCGCAGCCGCCTGTTTCTGGCCGAGGCGAATCAGTGGCCGGAGGATGTGCGCGATTACTTCGGCGACGGCGACGAGTGCCACATGGCCTATCACTTCCCGCTGATGCCGCGCATGTACATGGCTATCGCCCAGGAAGACCGCTATCCCATCGTCGAAATCCTCGAACAGACCCCAGACATCCCTGATAATTGCCAATGGGCGGTATTCCTGCGCAACCACGACGAACTGACGCTGGAAATGGTCACTGACCGTGAGCGGGACTACATGTACCGCACCTACGCCGCCGATCCCCGGATGCGGGTCAATGTCGGCATCCGCCGGCGGCTGGCCCCGCTGATGGACAACGATTATGGAAAAATCAAGCTGATGAACAGCTTGTTGCTGTCGATGCCAGGCACCCCCATTATTTATTATGGTGACGAAATCGGCATGGGCGACAACTTTTATCTCGGCGACCGCAACGGCGTGCGCACGCCGATGCAATGGAGTCCGGATCGCAATGCCGGGTTCTCCAAGGCCGATCCACAGCGTCTGTACCTGCCGCCGATCATGGACCCGATCTACGGCTACGAAGCGCTTAACGTGGAGGCGCAAATTCGCGCGCCTGCCTCGTTGTTGAATTGGATGAAGCGCATGATCGCCGTGCGCCGAACCTCCCAAGCCTTTGGGCGGGGTCGGCTGGAGATGGTGCGTCCCGGTAATCGTAAAATTCTGGCTTACATTCGCGCCTTTGCGGACGAAGTTGTCATGTGCGTCGCCAATCTGTCCCGCTCCGCGCAACCCGTGGAACTGAACCTGGGTAAGTTCAAAGGCATGGTGCCGGTGGAAATGCTCGGCCAGATCTCCTTTCCGCCCATTGGTGAATTGCCCTACCTGCTGACGTTACCCCGTTACGGTTTCTACTGGTTCCGGCTGAGCTACGCGGCCCCGCCTGCTTGGCATGAAGACCGTTTGCCGGGCGCCGATTTACGGGTGCTGGTCTTGTTCCAGGGGTGGAAGAGTTTTTTCCCCGATCAAGTTGAACCCAGCCGGCGGGAGATGGCCGAGAACCTGCACCAGCGATTGGTCCGGGAGGTGTTGCCGGATTTCCTGCCCACACAGCGCTGGTTCGCCGGCAAGGGTGGGCGCATCGAGCGGGTCGAGTTTGAAAACTACGATATCTGGGCGGATCAAACCGAGTGGGTGTTAGCGCGGATTCGGGTCTGGCTGGTGGGGCGCGACGAACCGCAGGATTATGGACTACCGCTTGCGCTGGCCTGGGAGGAAAAAGACGACGGTGACGAAACTCTGCGATCGTTGTGGCCCTACGCACTGGCTCGGGTGCGGGTGCGCGCCCGCATGGGCTTGCTGTATGACGCCTTCGCCGACGAACGGTTTTCTCAGGGCCTCATGAAAATGATCGCCCGCAATGCCCGGATTCCCCTGGGCAATGGCTGGCTGAAGTTCTCGGCGACCCGCGCCTTCCATTCGTTGGCGGGTGACTTGCCGGAAATGTTGCCGGTTAAGCGACTAGCGCTGGACAGCAGCAATACTACTATTGCCATCGGCAATCGCATGTTGCTCAAAGGTTACCGCCGGTTGCAACCGGGCATCAGCCCGGAACTGGAGATGGGCCGCTTCCTTACCGACATCGCTGCTTTCGCCAACGCCGCGCCGCTGGCCGGGGCGCTGGAATATGAAGATGACGAGAATGGAACCGTCATCGCTCTGGCGATTCTGCAAGGATTCGTCGCCAACCAGGGGGATGCCTGGACCTATACCCTGGATTATCTCAAGCGGTTTTTCGATGACTGCCTGTCTCAACAGACCGAATCGACTGTTCCTGAAACCGACGAGAGTCCGAGTCCGCATGCCGTTTTTCTGCTGTTCGCCACGACCCTGGGCCGGCGCACCGGCGAACTGCATCGGGCGTTGGCGCAAACCACGGGCAATCCCGCCTTTGACCCAGAACCGATTACCGTTGCCGACATGACCCATTGGCTAGACCAGATTCGCGAGGAGGTCGAGATGACCTTCGAGCGATTACAACAGGCGCTGGATCGGTTACCCGAGGCGGTGCGCGACTTAGGCAAGCGGGTGCTGGAGGCGCAAATCGGGTTGCCGCGCGCGGGACGTTATGCCTCACTGGCGGCTCAGGTTCTGGAAGCGCGCGGCGCGGCGGCAGCGCGTTCAGCGCAGGTGGAAGCGATGACGCCGCACGCCATGAAGACCCGTTATCACGGCGATTACCATCTTGGCCAAGTGCTGGTGGCCAAAGACGATGTGATCATCATCGACTTTGAAGGCGAGCCGGCGCGGTCGCTGGAGGAACGCCGCGGCAAGCACTCGCCGCTGCGCGATGTGGTGGGCATGTTGCGCTCCTTCAATTACGCGGTGCATGCCGCCTTGCGCCAGGTCACGGCGGATGGGGCCAGTGACCGGGAGACGCTCCTTTCTCATGCTCATGAATGGGAACAGCAGACCCGCACAGCGTTCCTGGCGGGCTACACCGAAGCGGCGGGGGACAGCCCGGGCTATCCCGCCGATCCTGATCAAGTCCGGGTGTTATTGGAACTGTTTGCCTTGGAGAAAGCATGTTACGAACTGCGTTATGAACTGGATAATCGTCCTGCCTGGGTGGAGATCCCACTTGGTGGGTTATGTGAACTTTTATCATTCGAATCGAAGGATGTGCCGCGATGAAACAACCAAAAATCCTGGCTTTTGTAATGGCAGGCGGCGAAGGCGCCCGCTTGAGTCCCCTGACGGCTTATAACTCGAAACCTTCGCTGCCGTTTGGCAGCCGCTATCGCATCGTGGATTTCGTGTTGAGCAACCTGCTCAATTCGGGTATTCAATCGATCTACATGCTGGTGCAATACAAATCCCAATCGCTGATTGAGCATGTCCGCAAGGCGTGGGTGGTGTCGCCGATGCGGAACGAGGAATTCGTCACGGTGGTGCCGCCGCAGATGATGAGCGGCGGCGACTGGTTTCAAGGCACCGCTGACGCCGTCTATCAGAATATCAACCTGATTCAACTCCATAACCCTGATCTGGTGGTCGTGTTCGGCGCCGACCATATTTACCGGATGGATCTTCAGCAGATGGTGGATTTTCACTTGGAACGGGCCGCTGATGCGACGGTCGCTGCGCTGCCGGTGCCGATCGCCGAGGCCAGTTCGTTTGGCGTCATCCACGCCGACCATGCGGGCCGGGTTAACGAATTCCAGGAGAAGCCGGCCAACCCGCCGCCCATGCCCTCTGATCCAACCCGCGCTTATGCCTCGATGGGCAACTACCTGTTCGACGCTAAAGTGTTGGTGAAAGCGCTTAAAGAGGCGCATGAGCGCGGCGAGCATGACTTTGGTCACCATGTCCTGCCCAAACTGAAGGACACGCATCGCGTCTTCGCCTACGACTTCGCCACCAATAAGGTGCCGGGCGTCAAACCCTATGAGGAGCAGGCTTACTGGCGCGATGTCGGCACCCGGGACGCTTATTTCTACGCGCACCAGGATCTGTTGGGCGAGCAGCCGCGTTTCGATATGTTCAACCCGCAATGGCGGATCTTTTCCAGTAACTATCAGGGGCCGGTAGCGCGCCTGATGGACGCCCAAATCAAAAACAGCGTGGTGGCCGCCGGCTCTATGGTGCGCCAGGCCAAGATCACCAACACGATCATCCGTCGTGAAGTGATCATTGAAGACGATGTGGAGATCGAGGATTGTCTAATTCAGGAATACGTCCACATCAAGCGCGGCGCGCGGTTGCGGCGGGCTATCATCGGCGGTTACAACGTGATCGAAGCGGGGACGCGCATTGGCTACGATCTTGAAGAGGATCGCAAAAAATACGTGGTCACCCAGGGCGGCATCACTGTGGTTGGCCCGCAGGAGGTGACCGCGACCATGCAGGCGTTTAGCGAGTAACTTTATTAAGGTGTCAGGCCCCAGGTTAAAATAATCGGAGTCTGGTGCTTGGCGCCTTTGCTGGATCAAGCTTGATGAATAAATCCACCATGACCGTTTGGCCGGGCCGGCCATATCCCTTGGGCGCAACCTGGGATGGCGAGGGCGTCAATTTCGCGCTGTTCTCGGAACACGCCGATCAGGTCGTATTGTGCCTGTTCGACGCCAAGGGCAAGCATGAAATCACCCATGTTCCTCTGCGCGAACGCACGGGTCGCGTCTGGCATGGCTATCTGCCCGATGCGCGGCCTGGCTTGTTGTACGGTTATCGGGTGCATGGCCCTCACGGACCCGAGGAAGGGTATCGTTTCAACCCGAATAAGTTGCTTCTCGATCCCTACGCCAAGGCCATTGTCGGCCCGATGCAATGGAGCGACGCTCAGTTTGGTTACCGGATGGGGGGACGCGCCGAAGATCTGAGCGTCAATACTCGCAATAGCGCGCCAGGTATGCCCAAGTGTCAAGTGGTGGACGGCGCTTTTATCTGGGGCGATGACCGCTCGCCGCATGTTCCCTGGCACCATACGCTGATCTATGAGCTGCATGTGCGCGGTTTCACCATGCGCCACCCGGAGCTTCCAGCAGAGTTGCGCGGCACCTATGCGGGACTGGCCTACAGTCCGGTCATCGACTACCTGAAAGCGCTGGGCGTTACCGCAGTCGAATTGCTGCCGATCCAGTACTTCACTGACGAACGCCTGTTGCTGGATCGAGGTCTGCGCAACTACTGGGGTTACAGCACCCTCGGCTATTTCGCGCCAAATCCGCGCTACGCGGCCACTGATAATCCGGTGAACGAATTCAAGAGCATGGTCAAGACGCTCCATTCCGTGGGCATCGAGGTCATTCTCGACGTGGTTTATAACCATAGCGCTGAGGGCAATCACCTGGGTCCGACCCTGAATTTCCGGGGCATCGACAACCCCAGTTATTACCGGCTGGTTCCCGATAATCCCCGCTATTACATGGATTACACCGGTTGCGGCAATACGTTGAATACGGCGCATCCCCGGGTGTTGCAAATGGTCATGGACAGTCTGCGCTACTGGGCGCAGGAAATGCGCGTCGACGGCTTTCGCTTTGACCTGGCCGCCACGCTGGCGCGGGACAAAGACGGGGTGGTTGATCAGGAGGACTCATTCATGGATGTGATCCAGCAGGACCCCGTGTTGTCCCAGGTCAAACTGATTGCCGAGCCGTGGGATGTGGGCGAAGGCGGCTACCAGGTTGGAAAATTCCCGGTCGGCTGGAGCGAATGGAATGGCAAGTATCGTGATGTGGTGCGCGATTACTGGCGCGGCGAGGGCGGTTTGATCGGCGACTTGGCCTATCGGTTGACCGGTTCCGCCGATTTATACGAGCACAACGGTCGCCATCCGCACGCCAGCATCAACTTCATCACCGCCCATGACGGCTTTACGCTCTACGATCTGGTCAGCTACAACGAGCGCCACAATGAAGCCAATGGCGAGGACAATCAGGACGGCGATTCACACAATCGCAGTTGGAATTGCGGGGCGGAGGGCGATACCAGCGATCCGGCGGTTCTCGCCTTGCGCCTGCATCAGCGCCGTAATTTTTTGACGACCCTACTGCTGTCGCAAGGCGTGCCGATGCTGCTGGCCGGCGATGAGGTTGGACGCACCCAGCGCGGTAACAACAATGCCTACTGCCAGGACAATGAAATCAGTTGGTTCGACTGGAATATCTCCTGGTTGCCGGAGAACCGTGAATTACTGACCTTTGCCCAACGGTTGATCCAGATTCGTCAGCGACACCCGACTTTCCGCCGCCGGCATTTCTTCCGGGGCATTCATGGCGAGGGGGTGCGCGATATTCTCTGGTTCAATCCCGATGGGCGGGAAGTTGACGATGACGAATGGAGTCATGATTACGCCCGTTGTCTCGGACTCTATCTACCAGGCGATGGCTTGGGCGACTGGGATGAACGCGGCCATGCGCTGGAGGATGATGACTTTCTGTTGCTGTTCAACGCGCATCACGAGGAAGTGCCCTTCGTGTTGCCGGTGCTGCGCGAAAATCCGATGTTCGAGGTCCTGATCGATACCGCTCTACCACAGGGTCAGCCGATGTATGGCAACCAGCATCCCGCCGAGGAACCCTATCCAGTGCGCGGTCGTTCATTGGTGGTGCTGCGGCATCGGCGTCTATCGGCTTAGCCTTTTAATACAGCAGCATTTCCTGGCGCACGGTCTCAAAAATGACCCGCTCCTGCAACCATTCCTCGGCCAATTCCGCCAGATCCGCCCCTGCATCCAAAGCTAAACGCAACCGTTCATCTCCAGCCAGCAGATCAATCGCTGGAATCACATCGACGAACTCGTAAGGTTTAGCCCGCCAGGCAAATGCTTCCGGGGCCACCCGGCGGATGCTGTGTAAGAAGGCTACGCCGGTCATAAAGGAGTCAAATTGCTCGCGGTCGGTGACATGAATTTGTACGCCCCCGCAGGTCTTCCCCGCGTGTTTCTGAAACAGCGGGCGGAAATACAGCGGGCGGAACTGACACCCGGTCAGGTTT
This sequence comes from Gammaproteobacteria bacterium, assembly GCA_024235095.1. NCBI lineage: Bacteria > Pseudomonadati > Pseudomonadota > Gammaproteobacteria > Gammaproteobacteria bacterium. Next base: position 607,681 of record JACKNC010000002.1, on the reverse strand, counting down.
TGTCCCGACAAATCGGCAGCCAATGCGTCAGGATCGATGCCTGGCGCGCCGGCGACTTCAAAAGGCCGGCAGGTTCCACGTCCTTCCGACAAATCGGTCGCTTCCACTAGACACATACCGGGATAGACTAACGCAGTGTCCACCGTAGGCATGTTAGGCGAGGGATAAACCCACGGCAAGCCGGTATCCTCGAAATACATTTCGCGTTGCCAGCCGCGCATGGGCAACACCTCCAGTTCGCATTCGACGCCACGCCGACTTTGAAGATAGCGGGCAATCTCTCCAATCGTCAGGCCATGGCGATTGGGCAACGGGTCCAGACCCACAAAGGATTCAAAGCCCGGTTTAATCAGATTGCCTTCCGTGGTAATCCCATTGATTGGGTTGGGACGATCACACACCAGCACCCGTATACCTGCTTTGCCGGCGGCTTGCATGCATAACGCCATGGTCCAGATGTAGGTATAGTAGCGCGCGCCGACATCCTGCAGATCAATGACCAGCGCATCGAGTCCTCGTAATTGTTTGCGACGCGGCGTCAAGCTCTCGAAGGTCGCGCCGTATAGACTATACACGGGCGCCCTGAACCGTGGATCAACCGGTAGATCTTCGATGTGCTCCATATCCTGCGCCGTACCCTGCGCGCCGTGCTCGGGGCCAAAAATAGCGGCGATCCGCGCGCCGGTCGCCGGCAGCAGGTCGAGAATATGGCGCAACTCGGCATCGACGCTGGCCGGGTGGCAAACCACGCCTATGCGCGCGTCGCGAATCTTTTCGGGAAATTCGGAAATTAAGGTTTCCAGACCAGTCTGCACACGGGACATCAGATCATCATCCCCTAAATAAAGGGTTAATTTTAGCGCTTGGGCAGCGCTTACGCTCGAATTCTGCCAAATTTGTCATAAACATAGACTCCACCCTAATGAAAGTTACCCATCGTTTGTCGCATCTGGCCTTAATGGTGCTTGGCGCCTTATTGTTGTTGTTCGGCCTAACGTTGCTTGATGCAGTCTGGCGCTCACGAACCGTTCATCATGCCGCCAGTCAGGCGCTGGTTCGGGAACTCGGTTTGAGCGATTTAAGCCTGTTTACTGAAGCCCGCTACACCCGCCATCTCAGTCAAGCGGACCACCATGCGCCTTTTCAAGACCATCCGGCAGCCCTTGAACATTTTCCCACCGGCGCGTTGCTGCCGCCCCCACCAGACTTTAAGGGATTGTATAAAGACTAATCCTATCCAATGCCCGGATCGCCCATTTTACGGGTTTCCTCCAATGAAGATATGCGGAAACGCAATTTTTTTTGCATCGCAACATTTTCTTTGTTAAACTAACGCACAAGTGAGATGAGTCTGAAACAATGCATAACATATCAAAGATTCGGATCATCCCATGTCATCGGGTTCCGGACGCAAGCGTTTCATATAGATCATTGCATCGCTTGCAATCGGATTTTTCAAAATCCAACGATGGAGGACGCGACCACTCACGCCGTAGAAGACGAGAGTTTCGCCGCGTATTAAATGATGAAAGAACTGCTTAAAGTCGCTGTATTTGCCATTCTAATCTTGGTGTTATCGCCATTCTTGGGTTTCTGGCTGGTCGCTCTGGTCGGTGCGCTGGTGTTCCTGTTGCCGATGGGCGCCGTGGCTTCGGCGCTATTCCCGGATACCTGCCACCACATCGAAGATGATGTGCTTGCAAAGTTTTCCCATTGACTCACTTCATGAGCAACAACAAATTCAGCAGGTTACTCAACTTTTTAACAAATAAAAAAACCCCGGTTGACCGGGGTTTTTTTATTGCAACACAAAACTTCAACAGGAAAGCATCATGCCGCCGCTTTAGGGGTGGTAATGACGACCTTCTGGTAGAGTCCGCCAAAGAAGGTCTGCTTATCGATCGCCAGGTTGCGCGCTTCATCGGGTAGCCAATCCTTGATTTCCCGACGCCAGAGATCCATGGCAAAAGGCTCCAAGGAAGCCAGGATGGGGATCATGACGTACCGGAAGGGATTCAGCACATCCGGGCGATGGTAATCGACGAAAATTACCTTGCCGCCGGGTTTAACGACCCGCAAAGCTTGGGCAATCGTGCGAATGCGGACGTTCTCGGGTTGCTCATGCAACAGAAAAAACACCACTACACAGTCATAGCTGGCGTCAGCGAAACGCAGATGAGCCGAGTCCTGATGATGTACGCCAACCCGTGAGCTATCGCTATTCAACTTGGACTTCAGATTTTCCAGTTGAACCGGCGCAACATCCACTACATCCAGCCGCCCGTCCGGCCCCAGACGTTGGGTTAACCGCTCGGTGAAATCCCCGTAAACGCAGGCGACCTGTAGAATGTTCCCATTTTTAAACGGCTCCAATTCCTGCAACGCCATATCGCGCAACGGCGCAAAATTGCCCCACAGAATCAGATTGACCAGCCATTGCCGCTCGAAAACCCGTACCGAAGCGGGATGCAGGTAAGCCCACCAGTAGGTTTGCTGCAAATAGACAGGCAACGGGACAGGCGGCGGATTTTCAGCCGCTGAACGGGTGGCTTCAAGGCCGACCGTCTGTTCGGCGTCGGCGCCGCTCTTCAAAGACTGCGGTTGGTGCAAGGCGACCGCGCTTTGAGCCGATTGCGAACTCGTCATGCGAAATTTCCTTCGAGCCGGTATGAAAAATCCCCGCTCACTGGTGAGGGAGCGGGGTTGAGGGTTGAGGGCGAAAAGAGCAATCGCCGGTTATGAGATACGCAAGAGATAAAACAGCGTTGCGATGGTTCCCAGGCTGGCGATGAAATAGACCGCAATGGCTACCCACGTATCGGCGCGAATGCCGAAATCATGCAAGGTGACCCGCAGGCGGTGCGCGGCATGCCACAGAGACAACAGGATGATGCCGAAGATCACGAGCTTGCCTAGCCAGTTGGCCGCGAAAGCATGCAAGTTTTCGTAGGTCAGCAGACTGGGAACGAAACCCATTGCGGCAAATAGCGTCAACAGCACCAGCACCGGCGTGACGAACGCGGTAATCGTACCGCCTGCCGCGAACGGTCCCCAAACAATTGGTTTATTGGATTTGGCCACGGTCACACCCCCAGAAACAACACGATCAGTGAAATCAGCGCCCAGCCGCCGTAATGTGCGCCGACGATGATGCTACCGGGCACAAATTCCTCGCCCCGTTGAATCGGCATGGCCTGGGGCGTGACGTTGAACCACGAGGTGCTGTGATACACCGCTCCCACCAACGCCGCCAGATTAAACAGAATTCCGAGCGGACTGTTCAGCGCCTCCAGGAACCCGGCGTAGGCTTCAGGGCCATCCGCCAGATTTTTCAGGGCGAAGATCAGCAAAATAGTGTAGGCCAGAATGAAAATGCAGGTCACTTCGCGGGCCATGTAGCGCGTGTAGCGCGGCTGGCTGAAGAACCAGTTCGTCTTGGACATCTCACGGATATAAGGTTTACGGCTCATTTCTTCATCCAGGGCATCAGGTGTTCTTTGTACCAGTCGATAGTGCTGGCAACCTTGACTTGTTGCAAGGCGCTGGCGGGATCGACATGCTTGGGGCAGACCTCGGAGCATGCGCCGACAAACGAGCACTCCCAGACGCCATCGTGAGAGGCAATGACCTCCTGGCGCTGTTCCCGACCGCCATCACGGGAATCCTGGTTATAGCGGTGCGCCAGCGAGATGGCTGCCGGACCGATGAATTCCGGGACCAGGCCGTATTGCGGACAGGCGGCGTAGCACAACATGCAGTTGATGCATAGCGTGTACTGCTTGAAGGTCTTGAGTTCCACCGGGCTTTGCTTGTACTCGCCGGCGCTGACCGGTTTGTCCTCCTTGGGAATCAGATACGGCTTGACGCTAGCGAGTTTGCCGATGAAATCATCGACGACGGTGACCAAATCCCGTTCAATGGGGAAATTAGCCAGCGGTTCGACGCGAATCTGGTCGCCGTACTCATGGATGAACGCTTTGCAGGCCAGTTTCGGTTCGCCGTTAACCATCATGCCGCAACTGCCGCAGACCGCCATGTGGCAGGACCAGCGATAGCTCACGGTGGGGTCCAGGTTGTCCTTGACGTAGTTCAGGGCGTCCAGCACCACCCATTCATTCAGGCACGGCACCGAGTAGGTCTGAAACCGGGGCTCGCTATCGGTCTCCGGGTTATAACGGAGCACTTCCAGTTGGATCTGGCGTTCGCTCATTTCTTGGCTCCTGAGTAGTCACGCACACCGGGTTGCGACTTGGTGATGACAACATCGAGATACTCGATGCGCGGCGGTTCCTTGGGATGATAATGGGCCAGACTGTGTTTGAGAAATTTCTGGTCATCCCGGGCGGTGAAATCCAGTCGCTGGTGAGCGCCTCGCGACTCCTGACGGTCCCGCCCCCCGACCGCAGCGGCTTCCGCACAGTCGAGCATGGAACCCAGTTCCAGCGCTTGCATTAGGTCGGTGTTAAAGACACGGCTCTTGTCGTGGAGTCCGATACCGGCGTAGCGCTGACGCAGTTCGGCAATCTTGTCGCAGGTCGCGGCCAGACCCTCGCCGGTGCGATAGATGCCGGCCCCGGCCTCCATGGTATCCATCATTTCCTGGCGTAAGCCCGCGATGGATTCTGTACCGCTGCTCTTGTCGAACAACGCCTGAATCCGGTTTGCAGAGTCCTGCGCTTGGGCGGCCAGCGCGGCGTCGTTGCCCGCGGACTGACCTGATTGCAGATGGGCGATGGCGCTCAGCGCCGCGCGCCGGCCAAACACCAGCAGTTCCGTCAGGGAGTTGGAGCCAAGACGATTCGCGCCATTGATGCTGACGCAGGCGCATTCGCCCGCGGCGAACAGGCCCGGCAGCGGGGTCGCCGCTTCGACGTTGGTGTGAATGCCGCCCATGCAGTAATGCACCACCGGACGAATCGGAATCGGTTCCTTGACCGGGTCCATGCCCAGATAGCTGATGCACAGATCGCGCACCAGCGGCAACCGTTCGTCGATCTTTTTCTCACCCAGATGGCGCATATCCAGCAACACGCAATCGCCCCAGCGCGTGGAAACCGTGTTGCCCTTTTGCTGCTCGTGCCAGAAGGACTGACTGAGCCGGTCGCGAGGACCGAGTTCCATGGTTTTCAACACCGGTTGACCTACTGGGGTTTCCGGTCCCATGCCATAGTCTTGCAGGTAGCGGCGACCGTCCTTGTTCAGCAGGATGCCGCCTTCACCGCGACAGCCCTCAGTGAGTAGAATGCCGTTATTGGGCAAGCCCGTGGGATGGTACTGGACGAATTCCATATCCTTGAGCGGTGCGCCGGCCCGATAGGCCAGTGCCATGCCATCGCCGGTCTTGACCGCGCCATTGGTGGTGAACGGGAACATACGTCCAGCGCCGCCAGCGGCAATGATCACCGCGCCGGCCTGGAACTGGCGCATTTCCCCACTGCGGATTTCCAGCGCCGTGAAGCCTTGGCAGCGCCCGTCATCGACCAGCAGATCGGTGGCGTAATATTCGTCAAAGCGCTGAATGGACGGATATTTGAGCGAGGTTTGAAACAGCGTGTGCAAGATATGGAAGCCGGATTTGTCGGCGGCGAACCAGGTGCGCTTGATCTTCATACCGCCGAAGGGCCGCACGGCGACAGCGCCATCGGGTTCGCGGCTCCACGGACAGCCCCAGTGCTCCAGTTGAATCAGTTCTTTGGGGGCTTCGTTGATGAAGTACTCCACGGCGTCCTGGTCGCACAGCCAGTCGCCGCCGCCAACCGTGTCGTTGAAATGCAGGTCGAGGCTGTCGTCGGGTTTGATGACTCCGGCGGCTCCGCCCTCAGCGGCGCAGGTGTGGCTGCGCATGGGGTAGACTTTCGAGACCAGGGCGATGCGCAACTTCGGGTCGGCTTCAGCGAGGGCGATGGCGGCTCGCAGCCCCGCGCCTCCCGCGCCGACGATGGCAACGTCGGTTTTAATGATCTCCATTATTTTGGCTCCTCGGCATGGCGCCGGTCGGATGGGTGAAAGATGAATGAAAAGAGTAGGTGGTGGACCCGCGGCCAGGGGCTGATTTCCGGAAAACATGCATCAGACGCCGCCCTCGCCGTGGACACGGGCAGGACGTTACAAGCAAGGCGGATGATGTTTCGATGTTGTCGGCGCAGCACGCGGGATTTATAGCGTTGCAAGGCTTCAGATCAGCCCGATGCCTAATTATAGAGGGTATTCAGGAGAGGTTTGGCAAATTTATCCATTTTTAGAAAAGGGGCCAGGCTCCATTTTCGATATGGGTCAACAACGCCGCCAAGGCTCCACGATGGCGTTCCACGACTTGTCGTCCGCGCTGACCGGCATCCCGGCCCTGCTGAGGGTCGGCCAATAACCAGTCGAGAGTAACAGCGAGTTCTCCAGCATCTGTGATTTGCCAGGCCGCTTTTGCTTCCAGCAACCGTTCGCTGGCCTCGGCGAAATTAAACATACAGGGGCCAAATAACACTGGCAATCCCAGCAATGCAGGCTCCAGCACGTTATGGCCCCCGGTAGGAACCAGGCTGCCGCCGACAAACGCCAGGTCGGCAGCGGTGTAGAACAATAACAACTCGCCCATGCTGTCGCCCAGAAAGACAGCAGTATCCGGCGTACAGGCTTGCCGGGCGCTGCGCCGGATGACATTGAAACCCTGTTCCTGGCACAACGCGGCCACGCTATCAAAGCGTTCGGGGTGACGCGGCGTCAGCACCAGCAACAAGTCTGGCCAGCTACTGCGAACCCTGGTAAACGCTTGCAAAATCTGTTCATCTTCACCGTCGTGGGTACTTGCGGCGATCCAGACCGGCCGGTTCTCTCCAAGCCATTTCTGTCGTAATTGCCGGCCTTGCTCCCGTAGATCATCAGGTATTTTCAGGTCGTACTTGAGATTGCCCGTCACCTCGACCCGTGGCGCGCCCAGTGATCGGAAGCGCCTGGCGTCAGCCTCCCCCTGGGCGGCGATCAGGGTGATGTCCTGCAACATGGATGCGGTCAGCCGGGGAATCCGCGCATACCCACGCACCGAGCGTTCCGACAATCGGGCGTTGGCGATCAGCACTGGAATCCCTGCCGTAGCGCATTGCCGTAGCAGATTCGGCCACAATTCGGTTTCCATAATAATCGCCTGTCGGGGTTGGGCCTGGCGCAGGAATCGTCGCACGACGCCGGGCAGGTCATAAGGAGCGTAGACGTGTTGCACTCGCTCTCCCAGTGTGTCCTTTACTTGGTGGGAGCCGGTCAGAGTGGTGGTGGTCACCAATAACGGTTGCTCAGGGCGCCGGTCCAGCAATGCGCGAATCAGCGGTAACGCAGCGCGTACTTCTCCCACGGACACCGCATGAATCCACAGGCTGCCCGGCGACAGGGGCGGAACCCAACCCAAGCGCTCGCGCCAGCGCTGGCGATGCCCTGGATCATGGCGACCACGCCAATACAACCGCAAGAGCGCCAGCGGCAGCAGGAGATAGAGAAGGCCGCTATAGATGAGGCGCATTTTTGATTGCCCTGTTCACTCCGGCGCTTCTTTCACCCACATCAACGTCGCGCCGATCACCGCCGCTGGCATGGCCAAAAAGTTCACGATCGGAATCAGGGTCAAAACCAGGGTCGCGCCGCCAAACCCCAAGGTTAATGGCCAGTGTTGACGCAATAACTGACGCTGTTGCCGAAA